>JABMQS010000042.1 GCA_013202525.1 Candidatus Omnitrophota bacterium | reverse complement strand
GCGACCTGGTGGTTAACAGCCACTCACTCTACCAACTGAGCTACCGGGGAACGCTATATTTATAAAGAACAATAGGACAGCCCTGTGTAAGACTGTCCCCCTCATCCCTACCCTCTCCCAGCAAGGGAAAGGGGGGCTAAATCAACCTTCGCTTCTTTTAAGCAGGTTATTCCACTCGCTATCAACATGCTCCTGAATCCTCTTTACTGTCTCTGCATTTTCAGGCTTCAAAAGATGCTTAAACCTGCCCTGTGTCTTGATCCATTCGATGATAGGCTTCTTCTCTTTTGGTTTAAATGTGACCTTGAGCTCTTTTCCGTTTATGATCTCATACAAAGGCCAGTAACATGTATCGGTTGCCAGCTTTGCGATAGTAATTGCATTTTCCTGGGGGTATCTCCAGCCGCGATGACACAGGGCCAGGACATTCAAAAACGCAGGGCCTTCTGTATCAAAGGCCTTCTGCGACTTTGTAACCAGGTCGTTCCAGTTTGAGATGGAGCCCTGCGCGACATAGGGTATATTATGGGCTGCGACGATCGCCGTCAGGTCTTTCTGAAACTGTGACTTCCCAAAACTCTCTTTGCCTGCCGGAGCAGTGGTGGTAGATGCGCCTAATGGTGTTGCGCCTGAACGCTGGATTCCCGTATTCATGTAGGCCCCGTTATCATAACAGACATATACAAAATTATGGCCTCTCTCCAATGCCCCTGAGAGAGACTGAAGCCCGATGTCATAGGTGCCGCCATCGCCGCCGAATGCCACAAACTTTATATCCTTCTTGATCTTGCCCTTCTTTTTTAATGCGCGGTAAGCGGTCTCTGTGCCGCTTATTGTAGCGGCAACATTTTCAAAGGCATTGTGTATAAACGGTACATTCCATGCTGTAAATGGATAGATCGTCGTGGCAACCTCAAGGCAGCCCGTAGCAGCCCCTACGACAACGGAAGCTGCGCCTGCGCCCATAAGCACCTGCCTGACCGCTATGGATGCACCACAGCCGGAACAGAGCCTGTGTCCTGGGCCTAAGCGTTCCGGGAGCTTGGAAAGTTCTTTTATATTAGCCATCTATTATCTTACTCCGATAAAGTTGAGCTGATCCTTGACCTTGCCTGTCTTTGCTATATCCAGCAGATCCTTGTATACATTAGCTATATCTTCCTTGAAGATATCCCTTCCTCCAAGCCCGAAGATATAATTTATCAAGTGAGGCCTTACCTTTGCATCATACATAACAGACTTGACCTCTTCATATAAAGGGCCTCCGCAGCCTGAAAATGCTTCCGCCCTGTCAAGTACCGCTATTGCCTTTACCTTGGAAAGGGCGCTTACAATCCTGTCCTTGGGGAAAGGCCTGAAGAAACAGGGCTTTAAAAGACCGACTTTCAAACCCTTTTCCCTTAGCTCATCCACAACTACCTTTGTTGTGCCGGCAGTGGAGCTAAGCACCAATATGGCTACATCGGCATCATCCAGCTTATACTCTTCTACCAGGTCGTGTTTCCTGTTGAAGGTCTTGTTAAATTCATCTATAACCTCAGGAATAATGGCAAGGGAGTTCTTTATCGCCTCAGACTGCTGGCGTTTATGTTCAAAGTAAAAGTCCTGCAGGTCCAGCGGACCGTATGTTACCGGCTTATCTACATTGAGCAGTGTCGGCATAACCGGCTTATACTCGCCTACAAACTTCTTTACAGCCTCATCCGGAAAGATCTCAACACCTTCAACAGCGTGGCTTGTAATAAATCCATCCTGGCACACCATTATCGGAAGGAGTATGTCCTTGTGTTCTGCGATACGCATACCCAGTATTGTATTCTCATAGGCCTCCTGGGCATTCTCAGAATATACCTGGAGCCAGCCGGAATTACGGGCGCCCATGGTATCGGAATGGTCGCAGTGTATATTGATAGGCCCGGATAGCGCCCTGTTTACAACGGGCATTACAATAGGAAGACGCGTGGATGCTGCAATATAGACTATCTCCCACATGAGGGCAAGGCCATTAGCAGAGGTGGCTGTCATGGTGCGGGCACCTGCTGCGGCAGAACCGACACAGGCGCTCATGGCGCTGTGCTCAGACTCAACTGGTATCATCTCTGTATCAACTTTTCCGTCTGCTGCAAACTGGGCGAAGGTCATCACTATCTCTGTCTGCGGTGTAATGGGATATGCTGCCACCACATCCGGATCTATCTGGCGCATGGCCTCAGCAACAGCCTGATCACCCATCAATGGAAGTGTCTTGGTTCCTGGGATAGAAGCGGTCTTTGCCATCTACTCTTCCTTCTCCATCTTGATACACTTTACAGGGCATATAGAGGCGCAGATGCCACAGCCCTTGCAGTGGTCATAATCAAAGCCTTTCATCTTGCCATCCTCTACCAAAACACTGGAATCCGGACAATACATCCAGCACTGAAGACAATTTATGCATTTGGAGTGATCAACGACCGGCCTAAAGGTCCGCCAGTCGCCGGTCTTATACTCCTTTGCCGTACCGGCTTCTGCTATCAAGCCTCCGATGGGGATATCTTTCCAGCCCTTCTTCTCTGTCATCCTACCACGATCTCCTCATAGGCGCGTTTGATGCCCTCAATATTCGCGTTGGTCTTTTCTTCACCGATCTTCTTAAGGAACTTATGCTTGATCCTCTCTATAAGAGAATCCATGGGAACTATCGGCTTTACCTTTGCCAGCGCACCGAGCATAGGCATATTCGGCATGGGGATACCGAGCGTATCGAGTGATATCTTGGTGGCGTCGACAGTAGCTACCGTGCCCTTCTTGAAATTTAGCCTCTCCCTTATGATCTTGGGATCATCCGCGGTATTCACGACCAGTATTCCATCCTCGCCAAGGCCTTCTGTCACATCGATAGAGGCCAACAGGGTGTGATCTATTACAACCACTGCCTCAGGATTGGTAACCGGGGAGTGTACATTTATAGGGGCGTCGTCTATCCTGGTGTAGGTCCTGATGGGGGCTCCTGCCCTCTCAGGCCCATATTCAGGAAAGGCCTGTATATACTTGTCTGCTTCCAGCGCCGCTTCAGCCAGAAACTGGGAGGCAGTCTTCGCCCCCTGGCCGCCACGGCCATGCCAGCGTACCTCAAACATATCGCTTTGGTTCTTTCTTTTTTAAATCGCGGTTAAACTGCGGGCTTGCAGCATCCCTTCATATCGAGAAGAATTCCTATTATCTCTGAGAATGTATAGAGAATAAGGAAATAGAAGGCTCCCATTAGCATAAATACCAAACCTGCTGCCCTTGGCGTAGGAGCAGTGCCATCTGGTGTCAGAGGAGCTGCGCCGCCACCTGTAACAAGCACTATTGCACCTACCACAATACCCAGTGCCAACATTACCCATGCCAATACCTTAAATATGGTACGGACAACCCTCAAAAATTTATAATCCTGCATACCTTACCCCTCCTTATTTACCTGTTAAATTTAAGCTACTATACTAAAAAAAAACCTATATGTCAAGGTCAAACAGGCACCCTTCCCTGGAGCGCCTTTGCAACAGTCACCTGGTCAGCATATTCAAGGTTTGAGCCCATTGGAAGCCCGTAGGCTATGCGCGTGACCTTAAGTTTCTCCTTTTTGAGGAGCCTTGCAAGATAAAGGGCCGTGGTCTCCCCTTCAGAATCAGAATCTGTGGCTATTATAACCTCTTTTGGCCTTGATACCTTTACGCGGGCTTGGAGCTCGCGAATCCTCAGGTTTTCAGGGCCTACGCCATCCAATGGGGAGAGCGCTCCCCCAAGTACGTGGTAGACACCCTGAAAGGCACTGGACTTTTCAATAGAGACTATATCAGTGGGCTGCTGTACAATACATATGATATCCTTGCTGCGCTTCGGATTGCCGCAGATACTGCAGGCGTCATCCTCGCTGAGGTTTCCGCAGAGCTTGCAGAACTTTATGCTCTCCTTTACCTTTAGTATAGAATAGGCCATGGCCTTTGCTTCGCTGTGGGGAAGCCTTAATATATGAAAGGCGATCCTCTCAGCGCTCTTTGGCCCTAAACCGGGCATCTTCCTAAGCGCCTGGATCAGCTTTCCCATAGATTTTGTGTATTTTTCCATTGCGAGATCCTGCCTGTTACATAAACTTCATGATATTTCCGTCAAACATATCCAGGGCGCTCTTAATAATCGGATCTGAAAGCGCCTTCTTAAGCGGGCTCTTCGACTCTTCCTTCTTTACCTCAGGTGCACTACCATCACCTGCAGGTATCCCTGTATCTTCTTGAATGACAATAAACGCAAGCCCGACCCTCTTGTTGAGCGCCTTTGACAGGTGGCCCTCTATGAGCTTTTTGTTCTGCGTCTTCTCAAGGCTCTCCTTGTGGAAGTTGTTCTTCTTTAAAAAGCCTATGGTCAGCATATCATTCTTGAAATCTATGAGCTTGCCTTCGTTGAGGCAGGATGCGATATAGATCTTCTCCTGTCTTATTGCCTTTATAACCTGTGGCATTGCCTCCCTTATGCGGTAGAGTGCGGTATCAGGGCTGAGTGACTGAGAGGCGGTTTCAGCAGAAGGAGCAGGGGCTGCTACTTCACCCTTTTGTGTATTATTGGTGTTAGCTGCAGTATCGAAGCGGGGTTCAGGGGAGTTACTCCTCGGGGGCGCTGGATTACTATTAATCTGCGCGCTGGGCTGCCTCGTCTCCTTCTCCATTGCCTTAAGGCGGTGCATGATCTCAGCAAGAGAGACTATGGACTCTTTCTGGCTCAGCTTCACAGCCAGAAGCTCCAAGGGAATCCTCAAGGAAGAGAACCTGCGCATCGTATAATTGGTATTTATGAGGCTGTATAGTATATAGAGAATATCCTCTGTAGTAAGGGGCTCTGCCTGTTTTGCGATCTTGGCTATATCATCTTTGGAGAGCTCAAGCAGCGGCGTAAGCTCCTTGCCCTGTTTTATGAACATCGCGTTTCTGAAATACTCTATCAGGGCCAGCACAAACTGGTATGGGTCCACCCCATCATCGATGATCTTATTTATCAGCTTAATGGCAGAGGCGGTATCCTTATCTATTATATGCTGGGAGAATTCATAAAGGGCCTGTTTTTCGACGGCGCCGAGTACACAGCTCACATCCTTGGCAGTTATATTATTCTTGCAGTATGTGGCAAGCTGATCCAGCAAGGATTCCGCGTCTCTCATGCTTCCCGAGGCTGACTGCACAATGGTAAAGACCGCCTCCTCTTCTATCTTTATCTTCTCCTGCTTGGCGATCTTCTGCAGTTTTTCAGCTATGTCCTTGGATGAGAGTCTCCGGAAATTAAAACGCTGGCAGCGGGATAATATGGTCGGTATGAGTTTATGGGGGGCGGTGGTTGCGAAGATAAACTTCACATGGGCCGGCGGTTCCTCAAGCGTCTTGAGCAGGGCATTAAAGGCCTCCGAGGTAAGCATGTGGACCTCATCTATGATATATACCTTAAACTTGCCCGTGTGGGGCGAGAACTTTACACTCTCCCTCAGGTTCCGTATCTCATCTATGCCGCGGTTTGAGGCACCGTCTATCTCTATAATATCGAGTGAGTTTCCTCCGGTTATCTCCTTGCATGAGGCACACTTGTTGCAGGGTGTTGGGGTAGGGCCTTTTTCGCAGTTTAGGGCCTTTGCGAGTATACGTGCTGTGGTGGTCTTTCCGATGCCGCGCGGGCCGCAGAACAGGTAGGCATGGGCCACGCGGTCCTGCTTTATGGCATTCTTTAATGTAGTAGTAATATGCTCCTGGCCTACTATCTCATCAAAGTCCTGAGGACGCCACTTCCTTGCAAATACTATGTATGACATATAATATTAATTGGTTGGTTGCTGGGGTTTTGTTAGTGACTGTTTTAGATAGACTATTGTAAGGCAAAGCGAGGAAATAATCAACTAAATTCTTTTGAGGCTTTAGGGTCAGGCCCTGAGCACGAACCTTCGTGCTCAGGGCCTGACCCTAAAGGGTTTTACGCTGATGAAAGGATGGATAGCTCTGTTCTGCGCTCTGCACGAGGATGCGCAGCAGCCTTGCCAGGAGATGCCGCCTTTCCGATCAATCTGTCTCTCTCCCTTATCGCTTCCTCTGCAGTAATGGATATTTCGCGGCACAGCCTGCCATCGGAAACTATATGCTCAGGAGATGTTGGGCGGTTTCTTTCCCCTGCAAATCTTATACCGTCTTCATTAACTATGCCCAACTTTTTGTCACTCTCGCCATTACAAAGATGCTGATATATTCGTCTTCTGGCCTCAGGATCTGACTCTAAACGTGCTCTTTCAATAATGCTGTCTGCCATTCTCGTATATGTCCTATCCCTGCGCCTGAATCTTTGGCGGTCAACAGTCTGCGGCGTCTGACCAAGCTTCCATTGAAAACCAAGATCCCAGGAGTCAACAACTATGGCAGGATGGTCGGGAACTGTGGTTATAGTTCCGGCATATGGGTCTTTTTGTGCTAAAGCGATAATCACCCGACGCAATACATTAGCAATGCCCTGCCCTCTGTCCTTTTCATTGACATGTGTCCATACCATCTCATAATCAGCCCTTAAGCCCTCTCCGGTATCCCTATCTCCTTTCCAGGGTCTGTATAGTGTTGTTCGTGCTACTTCTCTATTCCCCCTATGGATAACTATGCCAAAATAGGACTTAACTACCCGGGTAAGCTCAGCAGGATCCTTGAAATCTATAAAACGGGCTATAAAACCACCTGGCAACTCTACCTTTAAACCCCTATCATACTTTCTCCCTCCAGGATCTTCTACATATCGATCTTCAGGAGGCTGTGAATCATATGCCTTGATAAAAGGTGCGTCCAGGACAGCACTCCTATAATGAGGTTCGTTTCTCTCCTTATGTCCAAATCTGCCAAAAGAAACATAGCTTTGTGTAGTATGGTAAGTGGCTCCTAGATCAGGGAAATCTATTACCTCGCAGATAGAGCGTATCCATATTTCTCGATCTTCAGGAGTTATCGGACTTTGCTTAACTCTTTTAGGTTTTCCAGGGCCACTTTGTTCCCTGCCGGCAGATGTTGGTTTTGCTCCTTCAGCATTGGCTGTGGCTGCGGGCCGCAAGGTCTCCTTGCCAACTATTCCCAAAAAAGATAAGGAGCTGCAATCCGCGGCTCCTGCATAGATACAAAGTATTATCATATATGCTATAGTTTGATATCGCATCTTGTCCCTCTTAATAATAAACCCCTGGGCCATTGCCAGGGGTTTATTTTATCACTTTATCCTGCTATTTTAAACTATCTTTAAAGATTCTATCTCAGAGTCAGCTCTATGCCTGCGTACCTATCGCTAGGGCAGCTGCTACGCCCGTAGCTGGTGTAACTCTAGCAGGAATAGCGGGCCTGACACGCCTACTGCGCAAACTAAGCTTCGGAATCACGGGCTTCTGTGAAGCAGACCCAACCCGCCTTTGCCTAAACCTGGGACGCGGTGGTTTCTTAGCTTCATCACCTTCAGGCGTGCCCGTCGATGCGGTCTTTGGACCCTGGTCTGCGGCGGACTGCTCAAGAAGGGCATTTATCCTTTGGCCTTCAGCGGTCTCACCCCATCTTGCCTGAATAATATCATCTGTACATAAGTCAGCGCCGGCTCTGTTTCTGGGTACGAACCTGAAGCAGAGTTTGCGGTCTATTACTG
>JABMQS010000041.1 GCA_013202525.1 Candidatus Omnitrophota bacterium | reverse complement strand
GAGCAGCAGGAAGAGGCTGAAGAACCAGCCGAAGAACGTGCAGCTGAGGAAACACCAACAGAGGAGCCTGCAGCCGAAGAGCAGGAAGAATCGCCTGCAGCTGAAGAGCCCGAAGCCGAAGAACCTGAAGCAGAAGAACCTGCAGAGGAACCTGCAGCCGAAGAACCTACTGCTGAAAAAACACCAGCTGATGAAGAAGAGTCTGCAGCAGATCAAGATGGACAGGAAACTCAAGAGGAAACACCAGCCGCAGAAACAGAAAGACAGATAGTTCCGCCTATGCCGGCAAGTATTATACCAACGACACCGGCCACAAGGTCAATACCGCCAACTACTCAAACAGAGAAACCGAGCGCTGCAGAAGAGGATGAAAGCGAGACAGAGTATGTGGATAGGGCACCGGAAGAACCGTCGTATCGAGAGCCGACTCCGGCTCCTTCTACGCGCACAAGTGAGCGTGCCACACAAAAAACAAAAGCTCTATTGCCGAAGATCACGAAGATTGATATCAAGGAAAGTGAAGGCGATAGCCGCATATTGATATCAGGCTCAGCATTTGGCCGAGAGAACGACTTGAGCCACGTAATAATCGAAGGCCCGGATGGAGATATCGAAGCTTCTATTATTTCATGGGAAGACGGCTATATCGAATGTATCGCTCCCGGACTCGATTCCGGTACATACGACGTTAAGGTTATAGCGGCATTAAATGAGAGTAATGCAAGAAAGCTTGAGATTGCCGGTATCAGCCGCCAGGCGCCTGTTACAAAAACACCTAATATCGGGCTTGTTCTACCGGAGACTGATAGCTCGGGTGAGGTTATATGGATATCGGGTGAAAAACTTGGAACACAGAGCGCGACAAGTCATGTTAAGTTCTCCGGTCCTGAAGGGGCAGCCTTTGCTGAAGTAGTCTCCTGGGATGATTGGGGCGTTAGCTGCAAAGTGCCGCCAAAGCTTGCCACCGGCCAGTATAAGGTAGAGGTCATCAATAAACATGGAATAAGCAATGCCGGAAACTTCGGCATTGTAGATACACAGCCAACGGTTGAAGGGCTGGGACCTGCGCATAAGAGTGCAGAGCCCAATAAGAAATAAGAACAGGCATAAGGCCGCACTTAAAAATTTGTTTTTCCCACACCTTATTTTAGTGGTATAATCTAGTCTAAAAGAATCCTCCAATATGAAAAAATTCAAGATAAAGACCCTTGGATGCAAGGTCAACCAGTATGAGACTCAGCTTATGCGTGAGAGGCTGCTTTCTGCCGGGCACACAGAGGCAGTGGATGAAGAGGCGGCAGATCTCTGCATCGTCAACACCTGTACTGTTACAGCCAAGGCCGATAAGGAGTCCCGCGAGATACTCAGGAGATTTTTGCGTGAAAATCCCAATGCCGAAGTTGTAGCAGCGGGGTGCTATGTGGAGGCAGCTTCCGATATATTAAAGGCAATTGACAAGAGAGTAAGGGTGGCCGGCAACAGAGACAAACTGGATATATTGAAACTGCTCAAAGATAGAGATTGCTTCGCTCCCCCTGATTTTGCTAGGGGCAAGTCGCTCGCAATGACGAAGGGCGATGGCATTACCAATTTTCATAGCCATACAAAGGCCTTTGTCAAGGTGCAGGACGGTTGCAGTAATTTTTGCTCCTATTGCATAGTTCCGCATGTAAGGGGCCCGTCGCACAGCAGAGACCCGGATAGTATATTAAAAGAGATAACAAGGCTTATCGATAAAGGTTATAGAGAGCTTGTCTTAACAGGGGTCTGTCTTGGTGATTTTGGCAAAGACTTAGGCAAAGATAAGGATCTGAGATGGCTGATAGGGAAGGCCTGTGCCATAGAAGGGGATTTCAGGCTAAGGCTAAGTTCGATCGAGCTGCCGGATGTTACAGATGAGCTGATCGGGGATATGCAGGCGTCAACAAAACTTTGCTGCCATCTGCACATACCTCTGCAGAGCGGGGATGATGAGATACTTAAAAGGATGAACCGCAGATATACTGCATCCTGTTTTGTGGACAGGGTAAGATATATACGTTCACAGATTCCCGATATAGCGCTTACCACAGATGTAATTGTGGGTTTTCCCGGTGAAGGCGACCGAAGTTTTAAGGTTACGATGGAGACTCTAAAACAGATAAGGCCTTCCAGGGCGCACATCTTTACATATAGCCCGCGAAAAGGCACTGTGGCATTTGACATGGACGGTAATATACCGTTTGAAGCAAGGCGTTGCAGGCTCAAAGAGCTGAAGGCGCTCACAGATACATTTGCACATGAGTTCAGAGAAAAAGCAAATAAAAAAAAGCAGAGGGTCCTAGTAGAAAATACCAGGGACAGAAAGACGGGCTTGCTTACCGGCTATACCGATACATATATCAAACTGCTGTTTGACGGACCTGATGAGCTCATGGGAAGGTTTATCGAAAAATAGGGAAAATGGGACTTCCTCCTCTATTTTTATTAGTTGCAATATATATATACTTTATGTTATATTAAGTAAAATAAACACATAACTTACGGAGTAGATGAAGAGGGTACGTTGAGTGCGACGTAAGTTATATGTGTTTATTTTATCCTGAGGAGCCAAAGGCGACGAAGGATCTCAGCGCTGAGCTGCACGCACAATAACCCGAGGCATAATATGAAACATGGCAGTTTAAGATTAGGCGAGATGCTCATCGAGGAGGGAATCATCACCCAGGAACATCTCGATGAGGCCTTGAGAGAGCAGAAGAAGACAGGCGAACTGATAGGCAGCGTTATCATAAGGCTAGGTTATGCAAAGGAAGGCCAGGTCCTTGAGATGCTGTCTAAGAAGATGGGCGTCTCTTATGTCAGTATCAAGGATATGGAGATAAAGCCCGCGGTCATCGGCAAGGTCTCTGCTAAATACGCCTGCTATTATAAGATTATGCCCATAGAATTTGAGAACAACATCCTGAGCATAGCAGTGACCAACCCCCTGGACCTCGGTGTTATCGATGATATCAAGCTGGTCCTGGGATATAGCGTAAATCCTGTCCTCTCCGGGGAGAGAGATATACTGGAGGGGATAAAGAAGTATTATGGTGTCGGCGCCGAGACGATTGAAAAGATCATGGACCAGGCCGACGCAAAGGATTCTACTCCTACCCAGACTGAGGCAGCGTCCGATATTGAGGATATGGCCGATGATGCCTCGATCATAAAATTTGTGAATCAGATCCTGCAGCAGGCAGTCTCTGAAAGGGCCACCGATATCCATATCGAACCCTTTGAGGGTGAGCTGAGGGTAAGGTACAGGGTGGATGGTGTATTGTTTAACGCCAGCATACCTCCTACTATCAAATATCTCCATTCGGCGATAGTCTCCCGCATAAAGATAATGTCATCGCTCAACATAGCCGAAAGGCGCCTTCCGCAGGACGGAAGGATCAAGCTGAAGGTAAAAGAGAGCGAGCTCGACCTGAGGGTTTCTACAATCCCGACCTCGTACGGAGAGAGCGTGCATATCAGGATATTGAGTGCCAATGTCCTGATGGGGCTGGAGAGCCTTGGCCTTCTGGGGCAAGACCTGGGGGTCATCGAGGAGGCTATAAGAAAACCGCACGGGATAGTATTTGTAACAGGTCCCACGGGAAGCGGAAAGACGACCACGCTTTACGCCTGCCTTAGCAAGATAAACGACAGCCACAAGAATATCATTACCATAGAAGACCCGATAGAGTACCAATTGCATGGCGTGACACAGATACAGGTCAATCCCAAGATAGGCCTTACCTTTGCCGCCGGCCTGCGCTCTATGCTGCGCCATGACCCTGATATCATGATGGTCGGTGAGGTCAGGGATTTAGAGACATCGGAGATAACTATCAGGGTAGCGCTTACAGGCCATCTCGTATTCTCTACATTGCATACCAATGATGCCTGCGGCGCGGTAACAAGGCTTCTCGATATGGGTATTGAGCCCTATCTTGTTTCAAGCTCGGCAGAGGCCGTGGTAGCACAGAGACTTGTAAGGCTCATATGCGAAAAATGCAAGAAAGAGATCCAGCCTGAACCAGGCCTGCTAAAAGAGCTGAAGATAAGCCCCGGTAATAAGGCATTGTTCTATGAGGGAAAGGGCTGTGCTTCATGCAGGTTCACCGGATTTAAGGGCAGGACGGCCATTTATGAAGTATTGGTCATAACCGATAACATACGCGACATGATACTGAAGAGGGCCTCTGCCAGCGACATAAAGACGCAGGCTGTTAAAGACGGCATGAGGACGCTCTTTGATGACGGCATGGTCAAGGTCTCAAAGGGATCGACCACCATAAGCGAGGTATTAAGGGTAACCGAGATAGAAGGCGACGCCTCTTAAAGATTACGATGCCACGATTTGTTTATAAAGCGAAACGCGGACCGCAGGAAGTCATAGAAGGCAAGATCGAAGCCGAGAATCATAAGCAGGCAGCGCAGAAGCTTAATGAGATGGGGCTTTATCTCTTATCTATCGATGAAGAGACAGCTGCCTTTATAAAGAAATCAGGCAGGAACATATTTTTTAGAAAAGGTATAGCGCTGCGCGATCTGAGCAATTTTACAAGGCAGCTTTCTAATCTGCTGGATGCCGGCCTTACTATGATACGCGCCTTGAATGTCTTGATAGAGCAGTGCGAAAACCCGAACCTGAAACATATCATTCAGCTGTTGAGGGATGATGTAAGAGATGGTGTTACGCTTCAGGCCGCCCTGGCCAAGCACCCGGATATTTTTTCAAATCTGTATGTGAATATGGTTTCATCCGGCGAAATAAGCGGCACCATGGAGGATGTCTTAAGGCGCCTGGCCGATTTTTTGGAGAGGGATGAAGAGACCGTCTCCAAGATCCGCTCGAGCCTGACATATCCGGCCCTGATGGCGTTTGTGGGATTTATTACTATCTTTGTGCTGTTGAGTTTTGTCGCGCCGAGGTTGACGGCCATATTCCTGGATATAGGCCAGGCCCTTCCTTTGCCGACAAAGATTCTGATAGCTCTAAGCAGTTTCTTCGCAAGGTTCTGGCTGCTGATCTTATTCGCAATAGGTATAGCTGCGATCGCTTTCAACCGCTGGATCAAGTCAAAAGAGGGAAAGACGGCCTTCGACGCCTTTATCTTAAAGGCCCCGATAATAGGCCCCTTTGTTCAGAAGGCAGAGATAGCCAGGTTTGGGCGCACCCTTGGAACACTCGTAAATAACGGCGTGCCGATAGTGCAGGCCCTTGGCGTGGCTTCCAAGACAATGGATAATGATATTATCAGGCGCCAGCTGGAAGAGGCAAGGCAGGATGTGGTAGAGGGGGCCCCGCTGTCCAAGAGCATAAAAGAGAGAAAGTATTTCCCTGCTATGATGATAAATATGATAGCCGTCGGCGAGGAGAGCGGCGCATTGGAGAGGGCGCTCTTTAAGGTAGCCGATACTTATGATACTGAGATAGACCGTACTGTCAAGACCATCACAGCGCTGCTTGAGCCGACCCTTATACTATGCATGGGATTGATAGTAGGCTTTATAGTAATAGCTATGCTTCTTCCGGTATTTCAGCTGAATTTGATGGTAAAATGAGTTCATGTTGCGCATTGTGTCTCTACGCTGTAGGCAGTACGCGGTAGGCAATACGAAAACATGAGAATAGGGGGTGTGAAATTGCAGATAAGTCAGATCGCTAAAAAGGCAGGTGTTACTTCTATGGTTGTCTCGAGGGTATTGCAGGGCATGCCAACCGTTAAGAAGGCAGACAGGGATAGGGTTGAGAAGGTGATAGGCAGGATGCGGATGGATACAGTTTCCCCCTTTCCCGCAAAGAGGAAGACACAAAAGGTCTTCGGGCTTATCGTTACCCGCTTTGAGGATATTTTTCACTCCTTCTATGCTACGGAGGTGATAAAGGGTGTCTTTCTGGCCGCAAGCAGGCTGAAGATCGACGTGATGGTCCATATAAGCGAAAGGCAAAAGCACGAGGACTGGCTTACCAGCGCTTCATTGAGCCCCGAGAATATAGACGGCATACTGTTTGCTGATATAAACAGTGATCTTATGCAGCTAAAGAAGGTCCTCGCGCGCAAGATACCCTGCATAGTCTTGAATAACTACTTTGAGAAAGAGCCTATTAATTCTATCGCCATAGATAATGAGAAGGCGGCGGTAGATGTGTGCGAGTTTCTTGTGGGTCTTGGGCACACAAGGATAGCCACTATTGCAGGCGATCTTTCTACCGAGGCAGGCAGGAAGAGATTGGAAGGTTTCAAGTCCTGTATGAAGTCACACAATCTGCGGCTGAGCCCGAGATATATCACTACCGGACATTTTTTAAGAAGTCCCGCAAGAAAGGGCATGGAGTCACTGCTCAAGCTCAGTGAGCCGCCTACGGCTGTATTTGCGGCAAGCGACGTGATGGCAATGGAGGCTATAGATGTTGCCAGAAGGCTTGGGCTGCATGTCCCCGGCGACGTGTCCATAATAGGTTTCGATGATAACCCACTATGCGCATATTCTCCCGTGCCGCTGTCAACAGTATGGCAGCCCATAGCTGAAATGGGCAGGATGGGTGTTGAGTTTTTAAATCAGATCATAAGCGGTAAAAAGAAGCAGCCCGTCAAGATGCTTTTAGACACAAAGCTCATAGAGCGGAAGTCTTGCGGGCGGCTGGAACACTGAGGGGGAGCCTGATATGAAGAATAGAGGTTTTACGCTTATAGAGTTGATGTTGGTAGTCATTATCATAAGTGTCCTGGCAGCCATGGTGGTGCCGCGTCTGGTCGGGCGGTCACAAGAGGCACGCATAGCGGCATCCAGGGCGGATGTGGAATCAAACCTTGCTGTTATCCTGGGTTTGTATGAGCTGGACAACGGCATGTTTCCTACCACAGAGCAGGGCCTTGTCGCCCTTAAGGTAAAGCCCAGCTCTTCACCGGCCCCGCCTAACTGGAAGGGCCCATATGTGAGAAAGATCCCCAAGGATCCGTGGGGGCATCCTTATGTCTATACCTGTCCCGGCACACACAACACGCATGATTACGACCTCTCCTCATACGGCCCTGATGGCGTTGAGAGCTCAGATGATATTGCTAACTGGGAAACAGAAGAGGAATAATATTTTATCTGTTAGGCCCAATTTAGAAAGAGCGGGATTTACCCTCATAGAGCTTGTACTGGTTGCTGCTATCATCCTTGTCCTGACGGCTGTTTCGACTCCATTATTCAAGAGAACCTATGAAGACTTAAGGCTTACATCTTCTGCCAAGGAGTTGGCTGCGGTGATGCGTTTTTGCCATGAAAGGGCTGTGTTTGAGAGGAGGCCTTTCAGGCTAATAATCGATGAGACCAAGAGAAGATATCAGGTTTTTTCTGAAGATGAAGGCAGGAATAAATTCATTCCGCTTAAGAGCAGGTGGGGCAGGAGCTTCAGGATACCGGATGATATCAGCATCGAGACCGAAGCGGATGAGATAGATTTTTCCCCAAACGGCAACATAACAGCTGCGCCGGTATATGTCAGCAATAAACAGGGTAAGACCTTTACGATCGTAACCGAGCGGAGTACGGGATTTGTCAGGGTATATGACTCTAAGAAAGAATAACGCCTTCCTGCTGATCGAAGTCCTAATAACAGTAGCCATAGTATCTGGTTCTATAGTCTTTATCAATCACGCCTTTACCTCTTCCCTGAGGGCTGCAGCACTCTCCAGTGATTATGCCAGCGCCGTCTTTCTATTAGAGGACGAGAGCTTTGAGATCGAGCTGGGTTCTAAAGAGGCCGCTGAAGGTGTATCATCCGGCGAGTCTCAGTTTATGGGCACGAAATTCTTATGGGCGCAGCAGATAATGCCCTTAGAGGATGAGGACCTGGGCGGAGAGTATGAAGATGAATACGAGGATGGGGAGCTGGGGCTTAAGAGGCTAAATCTTTCCGTGACATGGAAGAAACAGAATAGAGAGCGCTCAGTGGAGATACTCACATATGTCCAATCCGAGGAGCCGGAGGAATGATAAGGCAAGAGAGAAGGGTTGGACTTGCCCCGAGCTTTCTGAGCAGAGCGTACCGAAACTCAGCAAAAACGGGGCCTGCCCCGAGCTTTCTGAGCAGAATGCACCGAAACTCAGAAAAAGCGGGGCCTGCCCCGAGCTTTCTGAGCAGAATGTACCCGAACTCAGAAAAAGCGGGGCCTGCCCCGAGCTTTCTGAGCAGAATGTACCCGAACTCAGAAAAAGCGGGGCCTGCCCCGAGCTTTCTGAGCAGAATGTACCCGAACTCAGAAAAAGCGGGGCCTGCCCCGAGCT
>JABMQS010000040.1 GCA_013202525.1 Candidatus Omnitrophota bacterium | reverse complement strand
TGGATTTGTTGTTGGGATCTCATTTGTCAAGAATGATGAGCTGAACCGTCAGGCCTTGGCTGATTTCTTCAAAAGGGCTTCAGAGGTCTATAATCAGGCTATAACGGCCGAGAGGATGCAGGCGACAATAACCGCTATGCAGGCCCCGGATTTTGATACAACAGGATATGAACCTGAATGGGATATGCGGGATCAGGATACACAAAGACTTTTTGCCAGGCAGCTCTTCTCTTACTTAAGCAGAAGCCACCAGCCGCAGGATGCCAACATACCGGCACACTACATTAACTGGCTGCTTGATAGGGTCTTTGTTGAGATGCAGAGGCCGGAGTCAGACGGCGGAGCCGGTGACAGGCTCTTTGCAAATGAGCTTATGGGTTATATAGACACGATATTCGGCCTGCCCGATGCATTTGCGGCAAGGCCCATATACGAAAGGGCCATTAACGAGGGCATAGGCTTAGGAGAAATCTTAAAGAAGCTGGTGGATAGCAACCTATTTGTCTATCATGGCCATTTCACAAGGTTTGCCTCTGATGCAAGTGTTGCCAAAGCGGTAAAGGCATTGGATGAGCATGCGGAGGAGGACCTTCTTACAGCAGAGAGTACCGAGCGAGAGATGGCAAAGGCGCAGATCGCCTATGCCATAGCAGCGGATATATGCGAAGGTTATCAAGCAAGGCCGGGAGATGCTGCGGGATTTAGGGCTAAACTAAACAGCGCAGATCAAGAGCTTTCCAAGAGTTTGGCATTGGGTTATCTGGAGGCCCTATCTTCGCATGAGCCCCAGCTTGTGGAGAATGCTGAGAACAGGGCATTCCTTAGTTTTGCTCCGGGCGGATCCTCATGGAGCGATAAACTTGGTTCAGGCGCGCTAAACCGTATACTTCTTGATGACAGCGCAGAGGCCGTGAGCGCACCCTTAAGGTTTGCCAATGAGAGGTGGCAGCGGCCGGCACCAGCGTCTGCCATAGCCCAGATGAGGCATGATGTTGATGAAGGAGGCAAGCCACTTGGAAAGGTAGTATTAAGGTTTATCAGCAATACCGATTCCAAAAGGCAGACAACAGAAGAGACTATAGAGGGTATCGGCGGAGACGTAAATCAACTCTATTGTGTAAGGTCGGGCAGTGACAGGGTGTTTAGCAATACAGAGTCTGACCCCCTTGCTCGTATAAAGTTTGCCCTATTCTTTACGGGCATAATAGGCGCCAGCATAGATAGAGTGCCCGGAATTACAGAAGAGGAAAAGGCGCGGGCCAGGAGAGACCCTATGTTTCTTGCGCAACTCTATTACAAAAGGGCCAGGAATCTTGCACTCGCAGATATCCGTACGTTTATGGAAGGTAACGGCCTCGAGATAACATGCGATAATCACCTTGCGCCTGTAGCAGCAGAGCTTTCTTCCCAGGCTAGTGTTACGGTAAGCCTTCTTGAATCACTCTATAATCTGACTAGCCGCGGTCATGTTGTAAGTAACAAGAGAAGCCTTACTATATTAGCGTCCTTTCTTGAGGGCGATCTAGGTTTCCCCACAGATATACTGGCCCCAGCCAGTGTCCTCGAGGGCATAGAGAACAGGTTGTGCCGCATAGAAGCAGATGCTGGCGGAAAAAACCACCTGTTTGAGTACCCGGAAAGGCTCCACAGGCATGAATTTGCACAGGGAGCACTGGGTCAAGACGCGCAGAAAAAGCTGGAAGCAGAGGCCGCAAAAGAGATAGACAGAAGGACCTTTATATTCAGGCCCGGTATATCCAGGAGCCAGAATTTAACACAGGATCCGCGGCGCATGGCATTTCTGTTGCGCAAGGATGATGGTTGGAGGGCATTAGAAAATGGCAGAATATTGCATTCTGAGATAGTCCAGGCCCTGCATCAAGCAGACATGGAGGCGCTTAGTGTTCTTATGAGGCGTCTTAGCGCGGAAGGGCAGAAGCTGGATCCCAATAGCTCACCCGATGAGCTGGAACTGCTTTTTGACTCTCTGCGCAATTCTGCACCAGGAAGACCGGAGCCGCTTATTATTGATGGATATTCCATGGGACAGGGGGAGTCCGCTGTCTTAATAGCCACAGACCATGGTCTTGAGGAGGTCACATATAGACGCGAAAGGATGAGCAGGCTCGAGGCAGAGCTCCATCGTATAATAGATTCAGATCCAACCTTTGAAAATGGAGGGCTTGCCTTTACCAATATAAGCAGGTCCGGGCCAATAGCAAAGGTCTTAGATATACATCCTTTTGAAGAGATATCTGCGCATGATACGCCGCAGGCAATGATTACCGATGCAGCAGAGAAGGCAGTAGGTCAATTTATACAGGCGATTGAAGAGAAGAAGAGGGCCGGTATGCCCTATGTGGTTGTCAATTTCTCAACCGATTCTTCACAGACCCCTTTCCTGGAGGCATTTGTTGCGATGTTGAAAGTGGCTGACGATCACTACATACAAGTGCACGGCTCCGGAACTGAAGAACACTATTATAGCAGCAGGCTTAGAGGTGTAAGTTTTACCGAATACGAATCCCTGCCGTTTAAGAGCCCCGTTGCTACCAAGCA
>JABMQS010000039.1 GCA_013202525.1 Candidatus Omnitrophota bacterium | reverse complement strand
CGGCTGGTGATGTTACTGATGTGCCCGAGAAGCAGATAATAATAGCTGCCGGAGAAGGTGCCAAGGCATCCCTGTCGGCGTTTCGATATCTCATCCAGAAGCGATAGTTTTTTATGAGATCCCTCCTTTTAGAATACAGTCAGAAGAGACCCGCGATAAGGCGCAGGCTCAAGGAGTTTGGCCGTTTGCGTAAGGCTGGGGATAAGGCGATATTCACAGAGCTCTGTTTCTGCCTGCTGACACCACAGTCAAAGGCGATCTCCTGCGACAAGGCTGTCAAGACCCTTGAGCGGTCCGGCCTGCTGTTCAACGGTTCAAAGAGCAGGATAGGCAGTGCCCTGAGAGGCTCTGCGCGCTTTCATAATAACAAGGCCGGCTATATTGTAGAGGCTCGTAGATTCTTTAAGAATGGCAAAGGCCTTGATATAAAGAGCAGGCTTAATAATAAAGACCTCTTTAAGGCGCGGGATTGGCTGGTTGAGAATATCAAGGGCCTGGGTTACAAAGAGGCGAGCCATTTCTTAAGGAATATAGGCCTTGGTAAGGGCCTTGCCATACTCGATGTGCATATCATGAGAAACCTGAAGAGATACGGCGCTATAGGAAGCATACCTTCTTCGATAAGCAGGCGCACCTACCTATATATAGAGGATAGGGCCCAGACCTTCTCTGAAAAGGCCGGGATACCGCTGGAAGAACTTGATCTTCTCTTTTGGTCAAAAGAGACCGGGGTCATCTTCAAATAAAGGATGGTAATGTATAATATGGTCAAGATCATGCTATTACTTGTTGTAATAATTGTAATCTTCTTTGTCTATATCAGATATATCGAGAGGCACAGTATCTATTTTCCTGTGAGAGAGATCGAGCTCGACCCCAGCGCCATGGGGCTCTCTTACGAGGATGTCGACTTTGAGGCCTCAGACGGCGTTAAATTAAACGGCTGGTTTATCCCCTGTGAGCATGCCCGGGATACGCTGCTCTTCTTTCACGGCAATGCCGGCAATATCAGCCACCGGCTTGAGAAGATCACCGTCTTTAACAAGATGGGCCTGAATCTCTTTATTATCGATTACCGCGGCTATGGAAAGAGCGAAGGCGCGCCGAGTGAGGAGGGGTTATACAAGGACGCTGAGGCAGCGTACCTGTATCTTGCAGAGCAAAGGAATATTTCTCCGGATCATATCATACTTTACGGTTCATCGCTCGGCGGGGCCGTGGCAATAGACCTGGCGTCAAGATATAAGGTCAAGGCCCTGATCACCGAGGAGGCATTCAGTTCGGTGAAGGACATGGCAAAGGAGATATATCCGTTTCTGCCCAGCTTTGCATTCCAGAGCAAATTTGATTCTGTCTCCAAGATAGCCCGCGTAAAGGCGCCAAAGCTTATAATACACAGCGTAGATGATGAGATAGTGCCTTTTGCCTTAGGCGAAAAACTCTATGAAGCAGCCGCGCCGCCAAAGGAATTTCTCAAGGTAAAAGGCGGCCACAATACCGTCTTCCTCGACTCCGGGGAACAGCTCCGTTCTGCCCTCGCGACATTCTTAAAATAGCATATTGCAAATTATTTTTCTTTTTTACTTGACAAAATGATACTAATAAGGTATCATTATAGTGGAAGAGGAAAAAGAGGAGGTGCGAGAGATGAATAAGATGATCATTACCTTGATTGTGTCAGCTTTTCTGCTGACGACGTTTGCATTGCCTACATTCGCAGCATGTAGCATGTGCGGCACAAAACCCGCTGCCACCGAAAAGATAGTTAACAAAGAATGTCCGGTGATGGGCGGCAGGGTCGATAAGGATACCCCTTATACGCTCGAGTACAAGGGTAAGCGTATCGGCTTTTGTTGCGCTAGCTGTGTGGATGCATTTGATGCGAATCCCGAGAACTACGAGCATAAGCTCGAAAAGGTAAACAAGCAGCAAAAAACATAACAACGGAGGTGCAAAATGCAGATCACCGTAAGATATATGCTACGGCCTGTTTCGCACTGCAAAGAAGGCTGCAGTATGGTGTCCTGGGCATGACACGAAACTGCCTGATTTACCTAAGGATCTTAGGACGGAGGCAATGTTGAAGCTTATAACACGTGATACAGATTATGCTGTGAGGGCCATATGTTTTATGGCAGGCAAAGAGGCCGATGTGGTCTCTGTGGATGAGATGGTCAAGGGCCTGAAGATGCCGAGGCCGTTTTTACGAAAGATACTGCAGACATTAAATAAACAAGGCATGCTCAGGTCCTATAAAGGCAAGGGCGGTGGTTTTGCATTGGCATATCCACCCAACAAGATACTCCTTTTGGACCTGATGAGGAGTTTTCAGGGGCCTTTAAGCCTTAACAAGTGCATGTTTAAGAAGGCAACCTGTAATAATTTAAGGATATGTCCTTTAAGAAAAAAGATAAAGTCGATAGAAAGGCATGTCGTTTCGGAGCTTGAAACGGTTACAATAGCGTCCTTGTTAAAGTAGGAGATAGGATATGTCCAAGAGGAAGATAATAAGGATAGATGAAGAAAAATGTAATGGATGCAGCCTCTGTATACCAAACTGCCCCGAAGGCGCTATTCAGATCATAGACGGCAAGGCAAGGCTGATAAGCGATCTCTTCTGCGATGGGCTGGGGGCCTGTATCGGCCATTGCCCGGAGGGCGCAATCACCATAGAGGAGAGGGAGGCTGAGGCCTATGATGAAAGAAGGGTCATGGGTAATATTGTAAAGCAGGGTGAAAATGTAATAAAGGCCCACCTGAAACACCTTAAGGAGCACAATGAGACCGGCTACCTCAAAGAGGCAGAGGATTTTTTAAAGGAGAAAGGTATCGATATCTCTTTGGATAAAGGCCCGGATCATGCCGCGCATGGCCATCAGCATCCAGGCGGTTGTCCCGGCTCAAGAATTATGGACTTTGCCAAAGACAAGGAGGCCGGCGACGAAGGCCCTGTTTCAAAAAGGCCGTCGCAGCTAAGGCAATGGCCTGTTCAGTTAATGCTCGTTCCGCCCCACGCGCCGTATTTTAACGGGGCAGATCTTTTGATAGCCGCCGATTGCGTGCCCTTTGCCTATGCAGACTTTCACGGCGATCTATTAAAGGGTAAGGTCCTGCTTATCGGCTGCCCAAAGCTGGATGATGCTGAATTTTACAAAGAGAAGATCACCCAGATCTTCAAGGATAATGATATAAAGTCAATAACCTGTGTCCACATGGAGGTTCCGTGCTGTTTCGGCCTGGTGCAGATAGTCAAGGATGCGCTTAAGCTTTCCGGTAAGGATACACCTTTTGATGAGGTCACCATAGGGATCAAGGGAGAGAGGAAATAAGAAGGAGGGGTTATATGGAGACAAGGGAATTTATCGATAAGTGCGTTAACCATGGTTATGAATGGGCAGAAGGCGAATGTAATGGAAAGCAGGGATATTTTGTAAGGTCCCAGCGCCTGGATTCAAAGGTCCATTTTACGACTGAGGCAATAGAGAAGAACGACTGGGGCATCCTTAACAGGGGCGTTATACAGGGCAAGGATGTCTATCACATGACGCGCGTTGTCGGCTACTACTCGAAGGTCCATAACTGGAATAAGTCGAAACTCGGCGAACTCGCAGACCGCCGCAAAGGCACCTACGCCATCAACTAGAATTGGAGACGTCTACCAAATTGAGCACGAACCTATCCCGTTTCCAAGCACGAACCTGTCTTATGTTTTTTAGTATTGCCAACAACAAAGATGCGTAATATTTTCACAAGACAGGTTCCCGAACAAATCGGTAGACGTCTCCAACTTTTTCTAATTTTTTGCTTGACAATATTCTTTTTTTTGCTATACTTGTGAAAAAAGGTACAAAGTCTGTGAAAATAGTTACGGATACGATGAATAATAAGAAAGTCCCTGAAAGCGCGATCTCACGCCTTTTTGTCTACCTGAGAGAACTTATAGAATTGGCTAAGGTAGGAATACATAATATATCCTCAGCCGAACTGGGGGAGCGGGTAAACCAGAGTGACGCACAGGTAAGGAAAGACCTGGGCCATTTCGGACAGTTTGGTGTAAGCGGCGCAGGCTATAATATAGAGGAACTTAAGTCAGCCCTGGAGAAGATATTGGGCAAGGATAAGGCCTGGAATGTTGCGGTAGTCGGCGCAGGCCACCTCGGCTCAGCCCTGTTGACATATCCGGGGTTTGAGGCGCACGGCCTCAAAGTGGCAGCGGCATTTGATTCCGATGCCAGGAAGATCGGCAGGGAGCTTGGTGATATAACCATCCAGCCTATAGATGATATGGCAAAGGCCATAAAGGCAAAGAATATATCGATAGGTATTATAGCTGTTCCCGCGAAGATAGCCCAGGAGGTAGCGGATAAACTCATCAGCGCAGGCATCGGGTGTATTCTGAATTTTGCCCCTGCCGGCCTGACCGTTCCCGAAAACGTAAAGTTAAAGGATGTGGACCTGTCAAGAGAACTTGAGACGCTCTCATATTTTTTAGCGAACAAGAAAAGCGTATAAGATGGCTCAAAAATACATCACCTATAATAATCTGTTGACACTGCTCGATGAACTGGGGAAGGACTATGAGGTCTATACCCCCGTAAAGAAGGGTGAGCAGCGCTTCTACAGGAAATATGCCGAGCCGGCAGATGATATAGTGATCGGTGAAGTCAGGCCGTTTGAGCCCCTGAAGGCTTTTTTCTCTCCGGCCAGGGAGAAGGTCGCAGACGGTTTTAAGCCGGATATCCCCCATTCTGAGAATAAACCTTTCGCCATCGTAGGCGTGAAGGCATGTGATATAAAAGGCTTAAAGGTACAGGATCATGTATTTGTAGATCATGATTACCAGGATCCATTCTACATCAAGATGCGCAGCCAGAACCTTATTATTTCCGCAGACTGCACCTGCAGTATAGATACATGTTTTTGCCTGGCGCTTGGCACAAAACCTTTCCCGCAGGAGGAGTTTGATATCAACCTATCTAAGGTAGATGACGGCTTTGTGGCAGAGAGCGGTTCAGAAAAAGGCGATGAACTCATAGCGAGGTGTTCACGCCTGTTTACCGAGACCGGCGAGTATGTGCTTTCCAAAAAAGAGACACAGAGACGCAGGGTGACCAGAGAGGTAGAAGAGAATATAAAGAAAAACGACGTCCCTGCCCAGGAGCGCCTGGGAGGTGTTATTGATAAGAACTACGAATCTGACATGTGGAAAGACGAGGCCAAGACCTGCGTTGAGTGCGGCGCGTGCAATACCGTATGCCCTACCTGCCATTGTTTTCTTCTGTATGACCAGAAGAATGAGGAGCGGATGGCGCGTTTCAGGATGTGGGACTCATGCATGGTAAAGGATTTCGCGCGGGTAGCAGGTGGCGCCAATCCGCGGCCGCGCCTCTGGGAGCGCCTGAGAAACAGATTTGAAAAGAAGTTTGACTTCTTCCCGAAAACCGCAGATATGTATGCCTGCACCGGCTGCGGGCGCTGCATATCAGCGTGTCCTGCAAAGATAGATATAAGAAAGGTCTTAAAAAGATTAGCCAATGCATCATGATATAGAGAATCCATATAGGCCCATAGAGACAGAGGTCATAGAGGTAATAACCGAGACCCCTAATATAAAGACCCTTAGGTTAAGGCCCAAGGAGCGGATCTCCTTTGTTGCAGGCCAGTTTATAGAGTTGACCGTTCCGGGCGTAGGGGAGGCACCTTTTACCCCTTCATCGAGGCCCGCGGAAAAGGATATTATGGAAGTGACTATTATGAAGGTCGGCAAGGTCACTGAGAGGATCCATCAGCTCAACAAAGGCGATATAGTGGGCCTGAGAGGCCCTCTGGGCAAAGGATATCCAATAGACAGTTTTAAGGGCAAGGAGATACTGGTAGTTGGCGGCGGGTGTGGATTAGCGCCGTTAAGAAGCCTTATGTATGAGCTCTTCGATAGGATCACAGACTTCAAAAGGGTCTACTACAGGGCAGGATGTAAGACTGCCAAGGATTTCCTGTATAAAGAAGAGATAGGCGGCTGGGCCAAGCGTCCGGATCTGGATCTGAGGCTTACTGTCGATGAGGGCGGAAGCGGGTGGCAGGAGAATGTGGGTGTTGTGACTACCATTATGGACGGTATCCAGATGGATTACGCAAGCGGTATAGCGGTAGTTTGCGGGCCGCCCATAGCGATGAAGTTTGCGACCAAGAAACTGCTCGAGCTCGGTTTTAAAGATGAAAATATCTATCTTTCCATGGAGAAGAATATGTCCTGCGGCATAGGAAAATGCGGCCACTGCAGGATAGGTACATATTATGCGTGCAAGGACGGACCTGTATTTACATACGCGCAGATAAAGAATTTTCCAAACATCTGGGACTGAAGAATGAGCACAAGTGCTGAACAGATACATCAAGGCAGCGTAAACATGAGCCCGAAAAAGGCCGGCGATAAGAGGCTATATATAGACCTCGATATCTGCGCTTCGGGTGAATGCAAGGAATGCGTTGTCCAGTGCAGCTATTATTATCATCAGCAGGAACCCGGTAACAACGGTATCGTATCCGTAGCAGAGCTTGCTACATATTATCT
>JABMQS010000038.1 GCA_013202525.1 Candidatus Omnitrophota bacterium | reverse complement strand
CATAAAAATAAAGGCCGGTCAATACAAGGCTGATAAAAGAATAAACGACGTCAAAAATTATCATCTGGGACCTTGCCAGTATACCCCATACCAGGGCCAATAACGCGAAAAACAAAGCCCCGCAGGCAGAAAATGTTAAAATATTCTGCTCATGGCGTATGTTCATCTAGTTCTCCTTCTTAGCGCCCGGGAAATTCCTGCCTGCCGGCAGGCAGGTAAAATCGGCATGTAAAACTGTTTCCAGCGGCCATCCGAAAGTCCCGATAAATACCTTTTCCATATTAGATCTTTCCCCCGTCTATTTCAATAATAGAACAATGTGATTCCAGATAAAATATAAACCTACTGCCACGAATATAACACCTGTTATTTTTCGTGTGTACTTCTCGATCGCAGCTATCTTATGGAACCAGTGTGAAGCGGATGATATACCAAGCGAAACTCCTACAGCAAACACCATAACCGGCAGACCTGTGCCTAAGCCAAAAAAGATGGGCAGAATTATTCCTATCTTGCTATTGAACGCTAAGGGAATAAGGCTGCCGAAAAATAGACCCGCTGAAATCGGGCAGAAAGAGAGTGCAAATATAGCTCCGAGCAAAAATGCCCCTTTTGCGCCTGAATCGGCTAAAGACTCCTGCCTTTCCCTTGAAAGCGAAAAGCCAGAAACGTTAAGGCGTATAATGTTCAGAAGAAATAGCCCGACTACGAGCAATATCGGGCCTATTATCCTGTTCATGTATTTCTGCAAAAAATTCGCAACGGAAGGAACGCTTACGAGGGATGCTATGATCGCTATGCCCAAAAGGGCATATGCGATCATACGACCGAGTGTATACGCGCTTCCGGCCCATAATACGGCTTTCGGATGATTTATCTTTTTTGATAAAAAAGAGACGGCTGCAATATTGGTCGCCAATGGGCAGGGGCTGATCGAAGTAAGTATGCCCAGCCACAAAGCAGTGCCGAAAGCGATAAGGGCCTCTATCATCTTAAATCCTGCATGAAATTATTGACTTCGCTTTTAACATAATCCATATACTTCGTCTTATCTCTCACATATTCCCAGATCTTATCGAGATTTTTGTATTTTACTTCTTTGCCGTCTCTCACCAGAGACAAGACCAGTGATTTTGTGTAAAGCTGGTATTCATTTACAAAATGCTTGTTTGCTTCTTCTTCAACGTTTACCGGCTTGAATACAAGACTGCCTTCATCCAATTCTTTCCTGAAATTATTTTCAATCGCTTCTTTGGCATATTGTTCTAAGTTGCGGCAGGTGGGACAACGAAAGCTTCCGTGGAAATAATAAGCTATGACTTTACCGTTATCGCAAAATGCGGATGTGGCGTTCATCAGAAAAACTCCTGCGATAAGAACAGTTAAAAATCGCTTTATGCCAACCATTGCCTGATCTCCTCGGCTGATGGTATCTTGCCTGTCGTTTTTACCTCGCCGTTGATAACGAGGGCCGGCGTCATCATTACGCCATATCCTGTTATTTTCTCCATGTCTTCCACCTTGATCACTTCTGCCTGAATACCTGACGCCTGAACAGCATTTTTCGCGTTTTCATAAAGCATCCTGCATTTAGGGCACCCCATACCAAGTATCTCTATTTTCATTTTTTTCCTTTATTTAACTATGATTCCAAAAGAAATTCCGCTTACAGTCGCCATGATAATAACCAAAAATATATACACGAAAGTCTTTTTCGTTCCTATGACACTTCGGATTACAAGCATGCTGGGCAAGCTCAGCGCCGGGCCTGCCAATAATAACGCTAACGCCGGGCCTTTACCCATACCTGCGCCGATTAGGCCCTGCAGGATCGGAACCTCAGTGAGAGTCGCGAAGTACATAAATGCGCCAAAGATCGACGCAAAGAAATTTGCAAATAATGAATTACCTCCTACTAACCTTCCAACGAATCTTGACGGTATTATGCCTTCATGCCCAACCCTGCCAAGAAGAAAGCCGGCAACTAAAACACCGAGCAATAAGAGCGGAAGTATTTGAAGAGCGAACTCCCAGCTCGATATTGTCCATTTTTTAAGCTCATCTTTCTTAAACCAGTTTATCAACATCAATACTAATGCTATTGCAAAAACAGCTGTAAAAACCCATTTAAGACGGTATATCGTTGCTACTGCTCCCGCATCCGAGGAATCAGGCTTTGCCCAGTTAGCAAATACAAGAATACCGATCATTGAAACGAAATAAACGGCATTTTTCCATAAAGGCCTTGCTTCTCCTTCTTCCGGTACTGCAAAATCTCCTTGAGCCTGCCTTCTTTGCTCTTCTTTTATAAATATAAGATGCATTAATAATCCTATAACAAAACTGAAGAGAATCGCTCCAAGGGCCCTGGCAAGCCCAAGCTGCCATCCCAAAACTCTTGCAGTAAAGATTATGGCAAGCACATTTATGGCCGGCCCCGAATAAAGAAATGCTATAGCAGGACCTAAACCGGCACCGCGCTTATAAATGCCTGAGAATAAAGGCAACACTGTGCATGAACAAACAGCAAGTATAGAACCGGATACGGAAGCTACGCTGTAAGCCAGGATCTTTTTTGCCTTTGCGCCGAAATACTTAATAACAGACGCCTGGCTTACAAAGACTGATATCGCCCCTGCAATAAAGAAAGCTGGTACCAGGCATAATAATACATGCTTTCTTGCATACCACTTTGCTAATGCCAATGCTTCAAATACAGGATTTCTGAAAGGCAATAGCTCTATCGGTAGATAATAAAATCCTAAAAACACAGCTGCAGTGATTAAAAATTTAGCAGACTTTTTCATTTCTTATTTCTCACTTACGTTCGGCCCTCATAAAGAATACTCTTTATAACTCCCTATTCTACAGCTGGTTAGCTATGACTGTATACTTCCTGCAGGAAATTCCTGCCTGCCGGCCGGCAGGTAAAATCGGCATGCAGGTGCAGGCTCTCCGGAGCGACTTTTCATAAGTCTTTTGCCTTTGGGGCATAGCTATTTACTTCTCCTCCTCGAAAAAAACAGATAAATACCTTTCGCCTCCATCTGTTAATATAGTAACTACGTTATTATATTTCGCGCTAACCTTTTTTGCTGCAAGTACATTTGCGCCGGAAGCTATTCCTACTAAAAGACCGTGTTTTCTAGCCAATTCCTTTGCCATCTTAATAGCATCTTCACTCTTAATAAGAACGACTTCATCTATAAGATCCCGATTGTCTATTATTATCTTTGGAATAAATCCATCTCCTATCCCCTCGATACGATGGATCCCCGGTTTTCCTCCTGACATGACAGGGGATTCGGCAGGCTCTACAGCAATAATTTTTACATTTGGATTGACCTTTTTCAATGCCTTAGCAACACCGATCAATGTTCCTCCTGTTCCAACCCCGGCCACAAAAGCATCAACCTGACCATTCATCTGATCTACGATTTCTCGCCCTATCCCAAGCTGGTGTTCTTCGATGCCGTCAGAATTTTCAAATTGCTTTGGAAGCCAGGCCTCGGGCCTCTCAATGCATATCTCATCATATTTTTTCTTAGCTCCAGGAAAACCATCTTTTGCCGGGGTAAGTATTAAATCCGCACCAAAAAGCCTCATAATCCTCTTTTTATCGATATCTATAGACTCTGGCAATACAGCGGTAAACTTATACCCTTTTATCGCTGAAATCATAGCCAGGGCAACTCCGGTGTTACCGCTGGTAAGCTCAATAATTTCCTGGCCGGGCTTCAGGTCACCTCTTTCTTCTGCCTTTCTGATTAAATAGTCAACCATGCGGTCCTTAATGCTCCCGCTGGGATTTAACATTTCAGCTTTCGCATAAATGCCATCAATTTCAAGAAGAGGCGTATGCCCGATTGCCTGTAAAATATCTGAAGCCTGGGGCTTTTTTGTACACCCTGTAAACAAAAAAGGGGCTGCTAGCAACAATAACAGAAAACGTTTCATCATTTTTCCTCCTATTTTCTGTCTTAAGGACTACAGCTACTGGTCATCTGAAAAGCGCGATATAGATTCTTTTAGGCATCGTATTATGGATTTACTGCACTCTGCTCTCTGATCTTTTAATCTCTTTTTCGGTGACAAGGGTATCGGTCAGCCTTAACCACTCGACTATCAGCCTCTTCATCTGTATCTCGTGAAAGATCTTATTGAATTTATTTTCTTCCAGCCTGTTGACCTCATCTATAAGGTCGTTGAGGGATAGCCTGCCCAGGGAATAATTCTTTTTGTCTTCGTCAACGATCGACTGGGCATAGACGATCTTGTCCTCTGAAAGTTTAATAAGCTCGTGCTCTCTTTTTATCTGGTCGTTTAAGTTTTTCAGGCCGGTGTAAAGGCGCAGGTGGATGTTTTCGGATGATAATTTTGTTTTTTCGAGCGTTACCTTTGAGGTCTCATAACGGGCCCTCTCCACCTGGCCCGGCAGCGGCCAGTCCAAAGACCCGCCTATAAACGCGAGGTGCTCACCCTCGTCCACAAGCTGGCCCGGACCTTCAACAGTATACCCCCCTATTATATCCAGGGAAGGCAGTAGTTCATCCGCGTATTTATCAACCTCAAAGGAGCTCTTTTCTTCGAGCATCTCCAGTATCTCGGATGTGCGGCTTGTCTTGTCAAACTTCTCATAATCTTTCTTAAAATCTATGGTAACACCCTCGTATACATCCGGCCTCACAGGCCCTATGATCTCCCCGTCGCCGCACCTTATCGATTCCTTAACCATGTTGAGATACTCCACATACTTATTCTCCAGGATTATCAGGTTCTCCTTCTTGGCCAGAACCTGCAGGCTTACTTTGTTTACATCCACGGGCAGGGCTATCTTGTGCCTTTGCCGCTCTTTTATATTCTCCAGGAGCTTTGAATTCTCGCTATAGGCATTCCGGGCAGTGTTAACATTTTCATAAGCCGAATACCAGTTGTAATATAACTGCACAATACTGGCCAGGTAATCTTCATATGCCTCGATAATCTGAAAATCCGCCACATCTGTCTCAAGCCCTATAATCTTATCTAAAAGCTTTGTATTCCTGCCAAAGGCGTTTTCTGCGATGGGTTGCGAAATATAAGCCGTAAAGTCAGACCTTGTCTTTCTGGTCCTTTTATCAAAAGAGGAGGCATATTCCGCGGCTATCTCTGTGCCGGAATAAGGGAAAAGCTTGCTTAAGGAAACGCTGCTTTCTATATCGCCGCCTTTTGGCTTAAATACAAAATCATACTGGCTTTTCAATGCCATGACAAGGTCTCCGGCGGGCATCCCCAGGGCCTTCCTGTATTTAAGCTTAAGCTCGTCGATCAGGATCTCTTCAAAATTGGTATCATTCAAAGTAGCCAGCCGGATAAACTCATCCAGAGACAGCATCCTGACATCTTCTTCTCCGGGATAAGAACTCTTTGCAATAATACCTGTAAAAACTAACAAAAGGACCAGGATTGCAGACATCTTGACTATTTTTCTCACACTCTTCTCAGCCTCATATTTGCAATAACGCTGTACATGCATGGAATCAAGATAAGCGTTATTGTAGTACCAAAAATAAGCCCCCAGCAAAGAGCAAGCATCATCTGGGAAAGCATCGCATCATAGCCTGCCCAGCCATAAGCTGTCGGGACGATACCCACAACGGTCGTAAGGGTCGTAAGAATTACCGCCCGTAAACGGGTCTTGGCAATGCCTGCAACCTGAGAGTCAGCATGCCTTCCGGGCAAAGAGGCCTTAAAATCAGTATCGAGCTTTACCAGCATTATAATGGCGTCATTTACCACAACGCCCGCAAGCCCCAATGCCCCTATAACAGCGAAAAATCCATATACAGAGATCCCGTGAAGCCAGAACGCCAAAATTATGCCCACTACCCCGAAAGGAATGGCGGTCATTATTATAAACGGCTTTAGCAGAGAGTTAAACAGAAGGGTAAGTATCAAATATATCAGGCATATTGCCATAATAATGGCCACGGTAAAATCCTTTTGTGATTCCCTTGTATCTTTGACCTCGCCGGCAAATTCAAGCATAGTGGAAGGATGCCCTGATGTGACAGCTCCGAATACATTATCCTCAAAATATTCAGCGATCTCCAGAGGGGTGATCTTTTTGCCTGGTTTAATGTCAGCGTAAACTGTTGTAATGCGTTTTAAGTCTTCGCGCTCTATAGAGTCCGGCCTCTCGATCTCTTCCACGGTAACTATATCCCTGAGCGGGACAAGATAGTTGGCTTCATTTTCAACGGGTATATCAAGGACTTTACTGATATCATCTTTTGCGCTTTCAACAGTTGTGAGCCGGACATATATCTCATCATTGTCACCCATAAAATCATACAGGATCTTCCCTTCCAGGGAGGCCCGAAGGGTCGAGGCTATGTCCGAAGGGCTTATGGCCAGCCGCCTGATCTTGTCACGGTTAAGCCCTATCCTGTATTCCGGATTCAGGATAGGGCGGTCTATCTCCACGTTAACCAAAGACGGGTGCTTTTTCATTTGAGCGGCAAGATTATCAGCGGCCTCATGCCTTAAGGCATCGTTGTTCTCCTTGACGCGTATCTCTATCGGGCTTTCACCTGATTGTCCATGCCATGTTTTTCTGAATTTTATATCCTCTATGCCTTTAACCTGCGTGAATCTCTTCTTCCATTCTTTAATAAGTTGATCAGCGCTCTTTTTGCGTTTTTCCTTAGGCAATATCTCTATACCTATGCGAAATTTATTTTCAGGTGAAACAGAACCGTGCCTCGTCCTTGCGATCTCATTCCTGAAGCCAACAACTTCCTTGCCCACATACTCACTCAATATATCCTCCATCGACTGCGAAATGCGCGCTGTCTCATAGCGCTGTGTGCCGGAAGGCGCCTGGGCGGTAAGGGTGACCTGCCTTGTCTCCTCTCCGGGAAACATGGCAAACTTCATCTTTGATGAAGCTATGAGTGCTGCAATAATCAAAAGCCCGACGAATACCGCGAATATAGCCCCTTTCCTTGGAAGGATCTTTGCAATAAATCTTTCGTAGGCATCCTCATATCTCAAAAACCAGTGCTTTTTGGGGGTCTCTTCTAGAGAGATGTGCTTATCGAGAAATTTTTCAATATGAAATCTTAATCCTATCTTGTGAATTATTCTCTGCGCTGTGCGCCCAAAAGGCAGGATCATATGGCCTGGCAGGATAACAAGGGCTTCAAGCAGGCTCCCGCCCAGCATAAAGAATACGATCAGCGGGATAAAACTTATCATAATACCGAATCTTCCTGTAAAAAAGAATAAAGGAACAAAGGCAACGCATGTGGTAAGGATGCTGGCGATTATGGGCAGAAACACAAAAGTCGTGCCTTTGACAGCGGCATCCTGCAATGTGAACCCTTTGCCCTTGAGCCTTGTAATATTTTCAGAGACAACGATAGCGTCATCGACTACCATGCCCATGACAATGATAACCGCTGCCAATGTAATATTATTTACCGAATAGCCGGCCATGAGCGCCGCTATCAGCGTAAAACAGAAGGTAAAGGGTATTCCCAGGGCGACCCATAGGCCGGAACGAAAATCCAAAAACAGAAAAAGAACTATAATTATAAGCATGAAACCTATTGTCCCGTTTAATGCGATAAGGTTCAGCCTGTTTTTTACGTCAAATGACTCATCATCCAGAAGGACTATCTTTATCTTTCCGTCCGCGGCACCATCTGTTTTAAAGCCTTTGACCACGCGCTCTACGGATTTTATCGCCTCAAGAATGCCGGCCTGGGAACTCTTGGTAACCCTTAAAAATATACCCTCATGCCCGTTTATCTTGAGGACGGTTTTGGTCTTCTCGTGCCCTTTCTCGACCTTAGCCACTTCTTTTAAGCGGACGACCTGCCCTTCAAACCCGCCCTGTATAGCGAGATTTTTAAGGTCCTCTATGTTATTGAGCTCTCCGTAGAGAGTCACCTTCGGTTCCTTTATGCTCTCGATGCTTCCCGCCGGCTGGCGGACACTGTTATTCTGTATCTCCCTCATCACGGTATTAAACGGTATGCGGTACTCAATAAGTTTCTCTGGGTATATCTTTATGTGGATTTCATCATCCAGGTAGCCCGAGCGGGAGACCGAGTTGATCTCGGACACACTCAGAAGCTTATTCTCGAGCGCCAGGGAATATGCCTGAAGGGTCTGCCTTGATTCAACATCCAATATATTCTCCCCTTCATATATAAGGCCTATATCGATTATGGCCTTGCGCGATGTCTTAAATACGCGCACCCGGGGGTCGTCTTTTATATCCTCCGGCAGGTCGACATCAAGCACGGCATTGCGTATATCTGCGATCACCTCATCTTTATCCGAATAGGCCTCTTCGATCTCTACATTTATGTTGCATGTGCCTATACCGGTTGAACTGGTTATGCGATAGATGCCGTCAAGGCCGCGAACTTCTTCCTCAAGCGGCCTGGTTACATAATACTCCACATCTTCAGCAGAAGCCCCCGGATAATTTACCGCGATCCTTACCCTGTCAAACGTGACATCAGGGAGCTCTTCTTTCGGTATCTGGTTCCAGGCAACAATACCGCCGACAAAAACAGCGATAAACAGCAGGTTGGTCAATAGATGCCTTTTGAGAAAAAATTTTATAAATTTTTCTTTCATTTTCTACAATTCCAGTCCTTATCTACCCATACGCCATAAACATCGACTTCAAAATTCCATGCTTTTATATTTTTGACTGCCTCTTTAATCTGGTCAAGGTGCTCCTTTTCCTCAACGGGGTTGGCGGCGCAGTCATAGTGCCCTGCAATAACAACAATCCTTGACCCGTGTTTTTCAATAGAAATCAACATGCGCCTTTTTATCAATTCAATAAGACTGGACTCCTTATTTTCGCTCAAGATCTTATCTGGGCCGGGTATTGTAATCATGTCAACATAGTCGATGCCGTAGTTGCCCCTGATAAATTCCGTTACAGGTACCTGAACCCTTCCATCTATACAATTTATTGCTGTGGCAAATTTAGGCTTCATGGCTCTACGAACCCTTTCACATTCTCATCGATCTTATCTCTTATCTCCCGAAATGCGTTGAGCTTCTCTTCTTCGGACCCTTTAGCATCTGCCGGGTCTGCTAAATCCCAGTGGATCTCTTCATGCCTTCCTGGAAAGACCGGACAGGCCTGTTTGGCATTATCGCAGACGGTTATAATATAATCAAACTGCTGATCAAGAAATTCCTTAACAGGCTTAGGCCTTTGACTTGAGATATCAATACCTACCTCCTGCATGACCTTGATAGATAAGGGATTTACACTTGTGGGGTCTACACCCGCGCTGTAGGCCTCAAATTTGTCTCCTCCCAAATATCTCAAAAACCCTTCCGCCATCTGGCTGCGGCAGGAATTACCTGTGCACAAAAACAAAACCCTTTTCTTTGTCATAATGCCGCCTACCTAAACCACTCTTTTGTCTTCAGGCAGACCCTCACCAGCATCAGCATAACCGGCACTTCTATCAAGACTCCGACTACAGTGGCTAAGGAAGCGCCCGACGACAATCCAAACAAGGTTGCGGACGTTGCTATAGCTACCTCAAAATGGTTGCTTGCGCCGATCAGCGCAGACGGGGCAGCGTCTCTGTAGGGCAATTTAAGCCGGCGGGCCAGGGCATATGTAATAGCAAAGATCAGGCAGGTCTGAATGAACAATGGTATCGCTATCAATAATATGACTTGAGGCTGGTTTATGATCAATTCGCCCTTAAAAGAAAACAATAATATTAATGTTACCAGCAGCGCACCTATGGATACTGGTGTCAGATAATGGATAAACTTCTCCTCGAACCACTTAAAACCTTTTTTGGAAATAATCCATTTCCGTGAGTAATATCCCAGAAGAAGCGGCAGGCCGACATAGATAACAACCGACAAAACAATAGTCTGCCAGGGTATGGGCATCATATTAACGCCAAGCAGCCATCCGCCTAAGGGAGCATATAGAAACAGCATCGCGAGGGAATTTATAGCTACCATGACCAGGGTATGACCATCGTTGCCTTTAGATAGATGGCCCCACACAAGCACCATTGCTGTGCAGGGAGCTATGCCCAATAAGATACATCCGGAGATATAGGATCTGTATAGCTCTACCTGTTGGCCCCCTTTCACGATCTCAAAGCCCGGAAGCCAGCCCTTGAACAATATGCCCAAAAAGAGGGTCGCAATAGCAAGCATGGTAAAAGGCTTGATGCACCAGTTCACAAACAGTGTAAGGGCGACCGGCCTTGGGGACTTTCCTGCTTTCACAACCTCAGCAAAGTCGATTTTGACCATAATAGGATACATCATAAAGAAAAGGCATATTGCTATAGGGATGGATACCTGGTGGACAGAGATCCTATCCAGCGCTACAGCTGCCTGAGGAAATATCTTGCCGAGGAGAATACCCAGCCCTATGCATCCTATGACCCACAGGGTCAGATATTTTTCAAAAAAGCCTAATCTTCTCTCTTCGTGAATAACTTTTTCCATCTTTCGCTTGCGTTAAATTGTGAATATGCCTATTTGAATCATTTCACCTCAACCGAGGCATTTGCGTCAAATGGGTTTGTGCGGATTGCGAGTGAAAACAGATACGGGTAATCGGATTTCAGGTGCCTCATATAGTTGAGCCACTCCGCGATAAGAAGATGATACACCCTCTTTATATCTCCTGCGAGGTGCTGATAATCGGTATCCGGCAATTCACCCAAAGATCTTCTGTGGATAAGTTCGTCTGTAAGATGAAATACTGCCCAAAGCAGATCTGTAAAAGATTCATGCTCCAGGAGATTGGGATTCTCTAGAAGTGTCATTAGAAACTGCCTCCTCTCCTTCAAGAGCTCTTTTATACCTTCCAGGTCGCCCTTCTTCGCATCAATATCGCTGTCGTGACTCTTCACACTCCTGCATATCTTCAAAAACTCTTCTTCAGACCAGTCATCCTTTATGATCAGATTCTTTGTGATCTTTAAAGCCTCTTTGTCAAATGCCGAAAAGGCCTTTAAGAGGTCTGCTCCTACTTCGCTAAAAAAGACCCCGATTACCATATTCAGTTTGTT
>JABMQS010000037.1 GCA_013202525.1 Candidatus Omnitrophota bacterium | reverse complement strand
GGTTAGTTCAATGAGGCCACAACTTACGGAGCCCGTAGGGCGAGGTAAGTTGTTTGGCCGAATTAATCCCGAGGAGCGGAAGCGACGAGGGAAACGCCACATCATCTTTTGGGCGATTGGTTCAGTTGGTTAGAACGCCACATTCACATTGTGGAGGTCAGTGGTTCGAGTCCACTATCGCCCACCACCCTACGCCTCGAAATGAAAGAAGTTCTTAGAAGAAGGCTTCGGATGGCAAGCCACTATCGCCTTTCCTATTTTATTATTTCTCTTGTAATTTCAAGGTCTTGTGGTATAATTTTTAGTTACCATGACTGAAAAAGTAGATTTTAGCCAACAGATAGACCATCTTATCCGCCTGCAGGAGGTAGACGAGCAGATCTACGGGCTGGGTGCGGAAAAGGATGCAAAGCCGAAGCATATCCAGCAGCTCAAGGATTCGGTCTCAGAGAAGCAGGGCGGCCTGAAAGCGGCTGAAGAGGGCCTCAAGGAGCTGCAGTTAAGGCACAAAGAGAAAGAGATGGACCTCCAGACCAAGGAGGGAGAGTCCAAGAAGCTGCAGGCGCAGCTATATCAGTTAAAGACTAATAAAGAGTATACAGCCATGCTCCATGAGATCGAAGTCCATAGGGCGGATAACTCTATTTTGGAGGATGAGATCTTAAAGCTTATGGATTCTATTGATGCCGCTATGGGCAAGGTCGGTGAGGAGAAGAAGAAGTTAGAAGAAGAGGTAGAGAAGGTAGGCGTTGAGGTGCAGGAGGTAGAGGCCGAGATCAAGAAGATCGAGGTGGATCTGGGGGAGCTTGAGAAAAAGAGAAACGAGATCACACCCACGATAGATCCCAAGATCTTAAAGAACTATGAGACTATATTGACAGGAAAGAATGGTTTAGCGCTGGCAGAGGTTGTCAATGATTCCTGCTCGGGCTGTTTTATGTCTCTTCCGTCGCAGGTGATAAATGAGATCAAGATGAAGCAGAGCATAGTCTCTTGTGGGGGCTGCTGGCGTATGCTATATATAAAAGATGAGCCAGCCTAAATTGAAGATATTGAGTTTATTTATAGACGGCGCTGCAAAAGGGAATCCCGGTCCTGCGGGCATAGGCGTTGTGGTACAAGATGACACAGGCAGCACGGTAAAGAATATCAGTAAGTATATCGGTAATGCCACCAACAATGTGGCCGAATACACAGCGCTTATATTTGGCCTGGAAGAGGCGCGTAATCTGGGCGCAGAAGAGGTTACGGTAAATACCGACAGCGAGCTGATCGCTAAACAGCTTGGCGGGGAATACAAGATAAAGAACTCGACCCTCAAGGAACTCTACGCCAAGGCTATGAAGATACTGGATAGTTTCAGCGATGTCAGAGTAAACCAGATCGGCAGGGAAGAGAACAAGGGCGCGGATAAACTCGCCAATAAGGCTGTCAGCAATGCAGACAGGAAAGTCGGAAAGTCGTTTATATTGAAATCCAGGGATAATATTCCTGATTCGCTCTTTTGAAATGAGGGCACGACTTATGTAAGGCCGCAGGCCTTTCATAAGTCGTATGCCGAATTTCACCCCGTGCTTATTTGGAGTATGTGTGCAGAATCAGCAAATAAGTACGGGGTGTTGTGTTCATTGAAAAGCAGGTTTTCGATGGCCGCTGGTGCCTTAAACGGCACTAGAGGAAAGTCCGAGCTCCCCAGGATGAGCGTAGCGGGTAATACCCGTCCTCCCGCGGGGTTTTGCTTTGCAGAACCCATGCAGGGGCGGATCAGAGCCACAGAGACGAGTAACGATTATTGCTGTAACATGGGATTCTTGGGCCTGACGGCCTTTGGGATTCCTGCAGTAATCGGGAAGTGAAACGCGGCAATCTCTACGCGGAGCAAGACCGAATAGGCCCTGCCATAAGAGTTCATCCTGCTCTTCAGCAGCAGGGCGGGTAAGGTCGCTCTCTTTCCCGCAAGGGAAGAGGATCACGCCAGCAATGGCGTGGCTAGACAGATGGCCATCAATGAGGCCTTTTGGCCCCATTACAGAACTCGGCTTATGAAAACCTGCTTTTTTATTTTTTTAGTAGTCAAAAGCCCTGCAATAGATAAGATGAGAGGTCAACTTAGCTTGTATATATTGCGTTTTATCACAGGGTCTTTTTTATTGCTTCTTATCCTCGCTAAACCCGCCTATTGTGAGTACAATCTTGCCACAGGAGAAGAGGAGCTCATCTTTATATCTTCCGAAAGAGAGACCAAGATGGGGGAGTCTATCTCCAAACAGGTCGCGAAGAAGATGAAGCTCGATAAGAATTATAGCAACCAGGAGAAGGTCGCTATTATCGGCAAGAAGCTGGCAAGGGTCTCCGACCGAAAAGATATCATATACCATTTTAGTGTGATAGATGATGATATGTTCAATGCCTTTGCGCTGCCGGGAGGCTATATCTATGTATTCAAGGGCCTGCTCGATGAATTGGAATCAGATGATGAGCTCGCCGCTATATTAGCCCACGAGATCGGACATGTCTGCGCAAAACATAGTGTAAAAAGGCTCCAGAACAGCCTCGGTTATGAGATACTCAGGCTTTTGGTTGTAAGGGGCGCAAGCGACGGCTACAGCCAGCGCAAGGCAAACGAGGCCATAAATCAGCTCATGCTTACCTATACGCGCCGGGATGAGTTTCAGGCAGATATGCTTGCGATAAGATACCTGAAGAGAGCCGGGTATAAACCAGAGGCCATGGTGTCGGTTCTGGATAGACTTATTGAGCTGCAGATGGATGGCCCAAAACTGCCAAAGAGATACTGGCATACTCACCCCTATCTGGGCGCAAGAAAGGCCAATGCCTCACAGGAGATAACAGGCCAGATAGAGTTTGACGATTATATAAATGTAACCTCTGAAGAAGGCTATGTCCGGCCAATTTACTAAAGACAGTCTTAGAGGGTAGTCTATGAGATTTTGGGTTGCGGTTATTTTATGTGTCGCTATCCTGGGTTGCGTGCAGCAGGTCCCGGGCGCATACTACGGGACGGTTACATGGGTACCGGACGGCGACACCATAAAACTTACCAATGGTGAGTTTGTGCGCTATATCGGCATCGACACGCCTGAATTCCACTACCCAAAAGGGCCGGTTGAGCATTTTGCAGAAGAAGCAAAGGATTTTAATAAGAGGCTGGTAGACGGTAAGGTAGTAAGGCTTGAGTTTGATGTAGAGAGGCGCGACAAATACGGCAGACTGCTCGCCTATGTCTACGTTGACGATATGTTTGTAAATGCCAGGATGATTGAAGAAGGTTATGCCAAGATCCTCACTTTCCCTCCCAATATAAAATACGCAGATAAGTTTTTGAAGTTGCAGCGCAAGGCCCGCGAGGAACACAAGGGCCTGTGGGCAAGATAGGGACTGCTTCACCCTTTTTGCTTGACAAAGCCATATATACTATATATAATACTAATACCTTTTAAAAACCTAACACTTTACTATAAACCCCTGGCTAAACAATGCAAGGGGTCTTTTTTTTGGTGGATATATGATAAACAAGCTTACAGCAACCATAATCGCAATCTCCATAATGGCAGCGCCTATAGTGCCTTCAGGGCCGATCTATGCCTACAAGGATACCTTGCGCCCTACGGCCTTTAGGAATTCTCCTGCTGGAGCAGAAAATGGAGGTTTGCCAAAGGCATCGGGCGCAGGCCTCGAATTGGTCGAAGGTGTAGAGGCGGTGAATGAGAAGCCCGTGGGTAAGAAGCAGGTGCGTCTTTTTGGAGAGGCTACAGGGTATCTTGTCTATTCGTACGATGCCGAATATAATGGGGGATCTTATAGGGCAAAGATGGCGAATTCGATGAGCATTCTTGATGAATATGATGCGATAGTCCAACCGGCAAAGATTTTAATAGATCTCAATGCTGAAGGTGTTAAAGGTATACCCAAGATAGCATACCTGCTGGAGCTTACTGATAGAAGAAAGGTAGTGCTCTTTAAGAGGTTTGAAGATGAGTATGGTCCAGGGAAGGATCTGATAGAAAGGATAAATGACCCCCTTGAAAATATGACACACGCAAGGATAGTAGAGATAACGATAGCGGTCTCTGAGATTGTAAAGTCCCTGCTTGATAATGGCGTATACCACTGGGATATCAAGCCCCAAAATATATGGATATCGGATAAGGGCGATATCATACTTTTTGATTATGACTTTGCTTTCAGGATAGGACCATTAGAAGAGTTCACTCTAAAGGAAGCTTATAATTTTGCGACAAAATTCTATGCGTCAAAGCACAGGCGTTCCATGGGAGATGATAAGTCTGAAGATGACATATCTTATTCGCCTGCAGATGAGATATATTCACTTGGTGTCACACTAGCGTGTATGCTGGTGGGTTCGGCATCTTTTGATAGATATGAAAGTTCTACGAATTGCCTCAGGTATCATGATCTGCTGCGTGATTTAGAGCAGCAGGTTCCAGAGCCGCTCTTGGGTGTGTTGTCTAAGGCGGTAGAGGGTAATACGAGCAAATATGATAATATAGATGATTTTATTGCCGACCTTGAGAAATGCCGCGAAGCTGTTTCTGAGCAACAGCCAGACCCTGGCACAGAAGGTGCAAAGCCAGCGAGTGCGGGAAATGTCCCCTATTTTGCCAATTTCAATGAGATGTTTTACGTTGTGGGTGAGCTGGGACATTCAGATTTCTCGCGCACATTGCTCTGTATGTATAACGGCCCGGATAAGGACCTGCCAAACGGTGAAGTATTAAGAAACGCCAGCCTCTATGTCGTTAAGAAGGTCAACGAGGCAGAAGATTCAGAGGCGTTTATTGTGGGCCAGGCAAGGGAGTTGATCGCGCTGAACCCCCGTAATGATAATCCGCATCTACCCAAGCTTATAGGCCTGGCGCGCATCTCTTCTGAAAAGGACGCGATAGTACTGGAGCGTATTGCCGGCGTTGGCCTGCAGGAATTCATAGACGTTGATATTATAAAAGCAGGTATCGGACCGATCGAGAGGTCACATAGGTTCATAGGGTTGATCTTGAGCATCTTAAAGACTTATAGAAATCTGTTTATTCGTACATATCGTGTCCATGGTGATATTGGTGAGGATCTGTTTAGAGTGAGGAAGGGCTCTGGTGATATTGCCTGGGTTGACAATGAGACCATAAGCAGGATAGATGACAGCAGTGAATCAGCAGCCAGGAGAAAAATAATAGGTAAGATTAGTCAAGTTACAGCTGACAGATTTGATAGAATAGACTTGAGTGATGACTCCTCGCAATACTGCCTGCCAAGAGATGACCTCTATGCCCTTTGCAGGGTGCTGTTACACTTTACCAATCGGTGGATTTCATATGAGAGTATCGAATGGGAGCGCAAGCTGATAGGCGATGTTGAAAAGACGCTGGAGAGATATGGGGAAATCGCAAATGATATAACAGATATAACTATAGTCCAGCAGCATGTTACATTTGGTAATCTTATACGCAGGATAGAGGCATTAGAAGCCAGGATACCTGGTGCAGGAAAGACCGCCAGTGCAGGTGCAGGAAGAGTTTCTGCAGTAAGAGGCCAGCTAGTTATCAATAGTGCAATAGAGGCTGCGGCGTAAGGATGTGATTGCTTCGCTCCCCTCGACTTTGCTCGGGACAGGTCGCTCGCAATGACGGAGGTATGGATTCCCGCTTTCGCGGGAATGACAAATATTTGCAGTGACGAGGGCCTTAAATGATGTAATTTTTTTAATTTTTTTTTAAAAAATGGGAAATCGCTCCACAGCGAGTTGTCACCATATGTAGTGCTTATAAGTAGTTAAACCCACCTTATTTTGTATATTTTCCCCATAAAAGAGATTTTTTAAAGAGTTAGTCCTACCAGCCCAATAATTACCCCTTGACAATATATGGTATGTCGTGTATACTTTGTATCGTAAGTGGTTCAAAGTGGAGGAAAGTGGTTTAGGATCAATTCCTTCTCGGTGGGTGAAAAAAGGTTCCTTCTCGGTGGGCGACGAGGTTCCTTTTCGGCGAGTAAGAAGGGCCCCTTCTCGGTGGGCGAAAATGGTCCCTTCTTAGTTTGAAATCTAAAAGGCCCCTTCTCGGTGGGGAGAGGGTAAAGAGATGTTTTACGGAGAGTTCGAACATAGCTTAGATCGCAAGGGCCGATTGATCATCCCGTCTAAGTTTCGTGATGTCCTCAAAGAGGCCTACGTGGAAAAGCTCTATGTAACACGCGGCCTCGACAAGTGCCTATTTCTTTTTTCGGAAGAAGAGTGGCGCACGCAAGAGTCGGCATTTAAATCCAAATCATTTACCAAATCAATCAACCGTAAGTTCAATCGTTTATTCTTTTCAGGCGCTCAGGAGGCGACTCCGGATAAGCAGGGCAGGATACTTCTGCCTTCTTACCTCAAAGAACACGCAGGGATTAAGAAAGACATAATGCTGATAGGCGTCTCCAACAGGATAGAGATCTGGAGCAAGGAGAAGTGGCAGGAGTATTACGAAGGCTCCAGGGAATCGTTTGAAGCAATCGCTGAAGACTTAATAGAAGAGCAATAGGTTCTTTTATAATTACAACTGGAAAAGGTAAAGGAGTAAAGATGGTGCTTCCCGCTGGTACTGTGAATAGGAAGAAGAAGCTCCTTGAAGAGAGCGAGGTCCTGATCGAAAGGCTCAAGAAGATGCGCGCCTTGAACGCGGATCCGCGCTTAGTCGGCATAAACCCTCATCTACTGGGGGCGGAAAGGCACCAGATACTGCCCAGGAAAAGAAGGCGATATTGACAACCGGTTTGAGGTTTAGCGGTGCATAAGAGTGTTTTGTCAGAAGAGGCACTCGAGTATTTGAAGTGTGAAGATAAGAAGGTCATTCTGGATTGCACAGTAGGCGGCGGCGGGCATTCAGAAGAGATTTTGAAGAGGCTTCCACCTGGCGGAAGACTCGTTGGCATAGATGCTGATACAAAGGCACTTGAAACTGCAGAGGCAAACCTTAAGGTTTTTAAAGGCGCCTTTGTATTGGCACATGCCAATTTCAGAGATTTTGACAGTGTTCTACGTAAGCTTGAGATAGATCGTGTAGATGGCATGCTCTTTGATTTGGGGATATCTTCCTTCCAGCTCGAGGACCCGGAGAGGGGATTCAGCTTTGCGAGAAGCGGCAGTCTTGACATGAGAATGGATACGACTGGTGCAAAGCCTCTCTGGGAGGTACTTAAGCGAATGGATGAGAAGACCCTGGCAGGCATTATAAGGGACCTTGGGGAGGAGAGGTTTTGGCGGAGGATCGCCAAGGCGATAGTATCCCAGGAGAAGAAGGCCCAGATAAGAGACAGCGCTGAATTAGCTGCCCTGATAAGGAGCTCGGTGAGGTACAGCCGCGCAAGCAGGATAGACCCTGCAACCAGGACCTTCCAGGCACTGAGGATATACATCAATGATGAGCTTGGAGCGCTGAAAGAGGCCCTGAACAAGGCAAGCGCCTTCCTGAGCCCGGATGCGAGGATAGTCGTCATATCCTTTCATTCCCTTGAGGATAGGATAGTAAAGCACACCTTCAGAGAACAGGCCAAGCAGGGTGCACTTGAGATCCTTACAAAGAAGCCGGTAATGGCAGGTGAGGCAGAGAAGGTTCAGAACCCGCGGTCGCGAAGCGCAAAGTTGAGAGCGGCCCGGAGCATAAAGGATTAGAGATGCGTAAATTTGTTGTTGGCGTTTTAATTATGAGTTTTTTTGCGTCTTTTTATGTATTCCAGCAGACAAGGCTTTTGGAATACAGTTATCATATAAATTCCAATCAAAAATCCATATCTTTATTAGTTGACCAGAACAGGCAGCTGCGCTATAATGTAGCCAGGCTTGAAACACCTGCACGCCTTGAAAATATAATTATTGCCAAAAAAGAAGATGAGACCTACAGCCTCATGAGGCGCCAGAAGATCCGGATAGGGCAGCAGAGGCCGATATCTGCCCATGAGACAGCTATCACGGCAAGGCCCTTTGCTACTGCCGGCAAATTCCTGCTTAATATGTTCTCACTTGACACCGAGGCTATAGCAAAAGAACTGGGCGAGCAGAAGCAGACACACCTCTTAGGATTTTAATCTTTCATTTCTATATATATAGTTTATGATGTTAGAGGGACTCCTGTCATTTTTACGCGAGGGGTCTAGTTAAGCGAGGGCCTAATTGCAGACCAGGCGATACAGATTTAGGTTAGGTATTATAACACTTACATTCACCATAATACTTACACTTATTTCTATTCGTCTTATATATATACAGGTCTTCCAGCACAAACGATTTGTTGATCTTGCCAATAACCAGCACTCCGTAACCATCGTATTTGAGCCCACCCGCGGCGCCATATTAGACAGGAATATGCGAAAATTGGCAGTAGACCTTAAGGTAGACTCTGTTTATGCTGTTTCAAGGGATGTAGATGAGAAGGAGAAGACCGCGAGGAAGCTTGCTCCCATACTGGGCAAGGATAAGGGTTTTCTCTATGAGAGGCTGAGCCGAGATAAACAGTTTGTGTGGCTTGCCAGGAAGGTCACAAAGGAGCAGGCTGGCAAAGTAAGCGGGCTGAATCTGAAGGGCATACACCTCATAGATGAGAGAAAGCGTTTCTACCCGAACGGATCCCTTGCTTCCCAGACCATAGGCTTCTGCGATATCGACAGCGTGGGCCTGGAAGGCCTTGAAAGCCATTATAATAAGTACCTGCGCGGCAGGGATGGTTACAGGTCGATAATAAGGGATGCCAAATCGAGAGAACTCTATGCATTTGAGAAAGAGTATGTGCCGCCGGTAAACGGCTATAATCTCGTGCTTACGATCGATCAGGTGATCCAGCACACCGCGGAGAAGGCCCTGAAGAAGGCCATCAAAAAGCATAACGCCAAGGCAGGCGTTGCGGTGGTGATGGAGCCGGCGACCGGGGATATACTCGCATTGGCGGTCGAACCTTCCTACGATATCAATGATTTTCAAAACGCCACCAGTGATTCAAGGAGGAACCGCGCAATAACCGATTATTATGAGCCCGGTTCTGTCTTTAAGGTGGTCACTGCCTCTGCCTGTCTTAACGAAGGGGTGGTCTCCCTGGAGGATAATTTCTTCTGTGAAAACGGGGCCTGGTATGTTGCGGGCCACACACTGCATGATCACCGCGGGCATGGCAACATGACGTTCAGGGAGGTCATAGAGAAATCTTCCAACATAGGAACAGTAAAGGCTGCTATGAAGCTGGGGGATAAGGCGCTGTATAGATATATCAGGGCCTATGGCTTTGGCACGCCTACAGGCATAGAGTTTCCCGGTGAGATACCGGGCAAGGTACGCCCCTTAAGCCGCTGGAGTAGGTATTCCATGACTGCCGTGCCCATGGGCCAGGAGATAGCAGCCACACCCATACAGCTGACTGCCTGCATAGCGGCGATCGCAAACGACGGAGTGCTCATGAAGCCACGCCTGGTATCTGAGATCATCGATTCCAAGGGCGAGGTTATCAAGGAGTATAAGCCGATCGTAAAACGCAGAGTGATATCGCATGAGACATCCGTTGCGTTAAAGGAGATAATGCAGGGTGTGGTAGAGAGGGGGACCGGTAAGCGCGCAAGGATAACGGATTATACATCTGCCGGGAAGACAGGCACCTCCCAGAAGGTGGAGCCGTCCGGGAGGTATTCGCACAGTAAGTTTATCGCCTCCTTTGCAGGTTTTGCCCCGGCGGATGAGCCTGTAGTTGCCATCTGTGTAATGATAGATGAACCCCACCCGGTCTATTTTGGAGGCAGTGTGTCCGCGCCGGTGTTTAAGGAGATCGCAGAGGCAACATTAAAGTATATGGAGGTCGAACCGAAACCCAAAAAGACAAAGGAGTCTTTAGGATGAAATTAAATAAGCTATTAGAGGGGGTAGAGCTCACGGCGATAAAGGGCAATAGATACACAGAGATCAACGGTATCTACTACGACTCTAAACAGCTCAAGCCCGAGGGGCTCTTCTTTGCTGTTAAGGGGGCCAAATTAAACGGGGTCGATTTCATCGATGAGGCGATAGAGCGGGGAGCGGTATGCATTGTATGCGAGGATGACTTTATAACCTATAAGAGCGTTGGCAAGGTGCTGGTCAAGGACGTGCGAAAGGCATGCGCCACCATAGCCAATAATTTTTACAAGCGCCCCTCGCAGAAGCTGAACGCGATAGGCATTACCGGTACAAACGGAAAGACCACCACCCTGTGTCTTATTCAGGCGATACTGAAGCAGTCCGGAAAAAAATGCGGGGCCATAGGCACCATAAGCTATGAGCTGGGTGAGCGCAGGATACCGGCCACCAATACCACGCCCTCTGCGATAATGCTTCAGATGTTTATGCACGAGATGGTAGAGGCTCAGATACCATATTGTGTTATGGAGGTCTCAAGCCACTCGATCCATCAGCGACGCGTTGACGGCATAAACTTTAAGACGGCCATATTCACAAACTTGAGCCGCGAACATCTCGATTACCACAAGGATATGCAGGAGTATTTTGATGTGAAGAAGAGGCTCTTCGACATGCTGGAGTCCAACGGCCATGCAATAGTAAACGCAGACGATGAATTTGGAAAAAAGATAGTAGAGGGCGTAAGAGAGGCTGCAAAGGCGCGGGTTTTGACTTATGCGATAGCCGCCGAGGCCGACATAAAGGCCTTTGATATAAGATCCACAATAAATGGCTCCTTCTTTAAGGTGAAGCACCCCGCGGGGACGCTGGAGTTAAAGACGCCTCTTATAGGTGAGTACAATATATACAACATCCTGGCCGCTGTCTCCTTTGCTATTTCAGAAGAGGTAGGGTTTGGGTATATCAAAGAGGCGATAGCAAGTTTTAACGGCGCCCCGGGCAGGCTGCAGAAGATCGATTCCGGACAGGGCTTTTCAGTATTTGTCGACTATGCGCATACGGATGATGCCCTCATGAATGTCCTGTCTACTCTGAAGAAGGTTGCAAAGAGCAGGGTTATAACCGTCTTTGGATGTGGCGGGGAAAGAGACAGGACAAAGCGTCCGCGTATGGGCAAGGTCGCCTCCGACCTGGCGGATTATGTGATTATAACCTCAGACAACCCGCGCAGCGAAGACCCCAAGTCTATAATAGAGGAGATAGTCAAGGGCCTGCCAAAGGATTTTAAAGACTACAAGACATGCACATGCCGCAAAAAGGCTATAGAGTCATCTATAGCAATGGCAAAGGAAGAGGATATCATATTGATAGCAGGCAAAGGACATGAGTCCTATCAGGTCTTAAAAGACACTGTTGTCTCTTTTGATGACCGCAAGGTGGCAGAGGAGGCCCTGGAACAAGGCAATGCGCGCCCCGTTACAAATAAAGAATAAAAGAAAGATAAGATGAAAACTTCAGGAAAGATTGCTAAACCGCGTAAAAATAGAGGACCCAAGAAATTTGTTACGGGGTTTAGCATAAGAGAGATACTCGATATAACAGAAGGAAGGCCCTTTTTTGGCGAGGGCAGCCGGCTAGCTGTCTGTAGGGCCCGTGCAAAAGGGGTCTCTACAGATTCAAGGACCATAAGAAGGGGCGAGCTTTTTATCGCGCTTAATGGCGAAAATTTCAATGGTGCTAAGTTTATCGGTCAGGCCATAAGAAGAGGCGCGCTGGCTGTGATCATGTCAGAGACAGATTCCTTGCCAGCAGCCAAGCTACGCAGGCAGGTCCCGTTGATAGTGGTGAAGGAGGCAAGAAGGGCGCTCAGCGCTATTTGCAAGGCACACAGGGACAGATTTGATATACCCATAATCGCTATTACCGGCTCAAATGGCAAGACCACTACAAAGGATATGATTGCGCACATGCTGGGTAAGAGGTTTAAGGTCTTGAGTACTACCGGCACTGAAAATAACAAGGTAGGCGCTGCACAGCTCCTGTTAAGATTAAAGGATCAGGACTTTGTGGTTATAGAGGTAGGGACAAACTCATGCGGCGAGATAAGGTATCACTCTGCCATCTTAAGGCCGGATATGGCCATAGTCACCAATATAGGCCCTTCTCACCTTGAGGGCTTAAAGAGCCTGGAAGGTGTACTGAAGGAGAAGATAGCCCTGGTCGAGTCCCTTGGGCCAAAAGGCGTATGGGTCAAAAACTGTGATGACAAGATACTGGCAGGAAAAAGTTATAAGGGGCTCAAGGTAATAAGTTACGGCATAGATAAGGAGAAAGTGGATTTTAAGGCATCCGATATAAGACAGACAGAAGATGGTATAGAATTCAGTGTGAAGGTTTCACTCCTGCCTGGCCTGCCGGCCCGCAAGACAGCTGGCAGCCAGGCAATTAAAAGGGCCAAGCCCCGTGTCCTTAGATTCCGCGTGCCGGTCTTTGGGAAGCATAATGTATATAATATGCTGGCAGCTATTGCCGCCTGCTCGCCCTACATGGGCGTAAAGGCCATGCAGAAGGCATTGGCTGACTTTAAGGCCGAAGAGCAGAGGATGGAGGTCCTGAGCGGCAGAGGTTTTACTGTCATCAATGACTGCTATAATTCAAATCCGCTCTCTTTCGAATGCGCGGTCCGTGCCTTAAAGGATTATCCCGCGCCCGGCAAGAGGATAGTGGTTGCCGGTGATATGCTGGAACTGGGCCAGACTTCCGATAGATTGCACTATGACTCCGGCAGGCTTTTGGCATCCGAGAAGATAGATATGCTTCTTACCTTTGGCGGGAGGGCCGGCAGCATAGCAAAGGGCGCGCTGGAGAAGGGCATGAGCAGAGAGGCGGTAACCGTCTTTAAAAAGAAGCAAGGCATTGCGCCGTTTCTGAGCCGTGTTATAAGCAAGGGTGACGTCGTACTTATAAAAGGTTCCAGGGGTATGAAGATGGAGGAGGTTACGGATTGCTTTATCAATTGCTCTATCCGCTAAGAGATATATTCTTTGGTTTTAATGTATTTCGTTATATTACATTCAGGGCCGCAGGCGCTATAATAACCGCCTTTATCCTGAGTATTGTCCTGGGGCCTTATATTATAAGGATACTGAAGAAGCTGAAGATAGGCGAGTATGTGCGCAGCGAAGAGGAGGCACCGGGCATCTATCCTATGCATAAGGACAAGGAAGGCACGCCCACCATGGGCGGCGTCATCATGCTGGTGGCTATTTTGGCGGCCACCCTCTTGTGGGCGAGGCTGGATAATCGTTATATACTTATAACCTTATTCTCTACGATATGGCTCGGTGCGGTCGGCTTTATAGATGATTATTTCAAGCTCATAAAAAAGGACCCCTCCGGCGGCTTGAGTAAGACTACCAAGTTTACCGGGGAGGTGATACTGGGGCTTGTAGTGGCGACCATACTATATTTTGACCCCAGTGTAGGCGGCGGGATATACCTGCCGTTCTTCAAAAACGCCGTTATCAATGTAGGGATATTCTATATTCTTTTTGTCATGCTTGTAATAGTCGGCAGTTCCAATGCCGTAAACCTGACCGACGGCCTTGATGGCCTGGCTATCGGGTGTATAATCATGGTGGCCTTCTGCTATACGGCGGTGAGCTATGTCATAGGAAATATGCAATTTGCAGATTATCTCTTTTTGAAATATATACCCGGCGCGGGCGAGCTTGCGGTATACTGCGCCGCTATAGCAGGCGCGGGGCTGGGGTTCTTATGGTTTAATTCTTTTCCGGCCACGGTATTTATGGGTGACGTCGGGTCATTGGCGCTTGGCGGCGGCATTGGCGTGGTCGCCGCATGTATAAAAAAAGAGATGCTCTTGTTTATAGTGGGCGGGATCTTTGTATTTGAGGCGTTTTCAGTCATATTGCAGGTGGCTTCGTTTAAGCTGAGGCGCCGCAGGATATTTCTAATGGCGCCGTTTCATCACCATCTGCAGATGCGGGGCTGGCCGGAGTCAAAGATCGTGGTGCGCTTCTGGATAATCGCAGCTATTCTGGCATTATTCACCCTCGCCACACTGAAATTGCGTTAGGGCCAGAAGGGGTCTTATGGATTTGCGCGGCAAGAAGATAGCAGTTGTTGGTATCGGTGAGAGCGGAAAGGCTGCCTCGCTTTTGTTAAAGCAGAAGGGCGCGGAGGTCTATGCCACAGACGCAGGGGACCCGCAGAAACTAAAGGCTGTGGCCCGTGAGCTTAAAGATGCAGGGGTCTTTGTTGAGACCGGCGGACACACAGAAGATTTCATAAAGGGTGCCCAACTCGTCGTTGTAAGCCCCGGCGTAAAGGATGATTCCCGGGCCATAACCATTGCAGAGGCCGATTCCATACCGGTGGTAAGCGAGATAGAGCTTGCAAGTTCCTTTTGTAAAGCGCCGATAACAGCTGTCACAGGTACAAACGGAAAGACCACCATAGTTACTCTGATAGGACTTATGCTTAAGCAAAGCGGCATAAATATTTCAGTCTGTGGAAACATAGGCGATGCCTTCTGCGGCGAGATAACGGATATGACAAAGAGAGAGGCCGTTGTGCTTGAGGCGAGCTCTTTTCAGCTGAAGAGGATCAGGGATTTCAGGCCGAAGGTCAGTGCCATAACAAATATTACCCAGAACCATTTTGATTGGCATCCTGATATTGAGGATTACCTCGGCTCCAAAAAGAATATATTCAAGAATCAGGGCAAGGATGATTTTGTTGTCTTGAATTACGATGACCCGAATCTCAAGGGCCTGAAGGATGAGATCGACGCGAGAGTATATTTTTTCAGTATGGATAGTAAGGTAGAGGGCTGCTATCTTGACGAAGAAAAGCTTATCCTTAATATGGACGGCAAGGAGCTTACCGTATGCAGGGCCGATGATATTATGTTGAAGGGCTCCCATAATATTGCAAACATATTGTGCGCCTGTCTGTGCGCATATCTGAGCGGCGCAAAGCTTGATGCGATAAAGGAGGCAGCATGTGCATTCAAAGGGCTGAAGCACCGGTTTCAGGATATAGCGGCTATCGATGGCGTGAGGTTTATAGATGACTCAAAGGCAACCACAGTCGATGCATGCCGCGCAGCGCTTTCTTCATGCGAGGGTAATGTCATACTGATAGCAGGCGGCAGGGACAAGGGAAGCGATTTTAGCGCTATCAGGGGCCTTATTGCAGAGAAGGTAAAGGCAGTCGTCCTTATAGGCGAGGCAAAGGATAAGATCAAAAAGGCCCTTAAGGGCGCAGCAGATATCTATGATGCATCTTGCATGGAAGAGGCGGCCTCTACCGCAGGGACTCTTGCAGGCGGCAAGGGAATAGTCCTGCTTTCTCCTATGTGCGCGAGCTTTGATATGTACAGCAGCTACAAGGAGCGCGGCGAGGCCTTTTGTACGGCTGTAGACGGATTAAAAAAGGAGACAGGTGAGCGGACTCCGAACTCTCCCTCACGGAATTTACCCTCCGTAGCTTCAGCGAAGGAGGGTTCGGGACCTCTCGCTGAGGGATCCCGAGCGAATGCGAGGGGCAAACTCCAAACTCCGAACTTAAAACAATGAGAGAAATACGCATCAGGTTACTGGCGGTTACTATTATGATGCTCGGTATCGGGGCGGTGATGATATACTCTGCCAGCGGCGTCTTTGCCTTTGAGGCCTATGGTGACAGCGCATACTATTTTAAGAAGCACCTCCTCTACATGTTATTCGGATTCATTCTGGCAGTCTCTTTTATGAGTATCGATTATTTGAAGTTGAGAAGATATATAAAGCCTTTTCTGATATTGTCGATATTACTGCTGGTAGCGGTATTTATACCCGGGATAGGCAGGTCAGCCGGGGGCGCCAGGCGCTGGATAAGTATAGGAGCGATCAGTTTTCAGCCGTCGGAATTTGCCAAGATGGCACTGGTCTTTTATACGGCGGATGTGCTTTCCCGCAAGCAGTCGGAGATTGAAAGTTTCAGGCACGGGTTCCTGCCGCTGGTTTTGGTCCTGGGGCTTTGCGTGATGTTGATCCTGGCTGAGCCGGACCTGGGCACTGCGGTAGCGCTTGCGATACTTATCATAATAATGGCGTTTGTAGCGGGGGTCAGGGTAAAGCAGCTTTTTCTTACAACCCTTCCGGGGCTTTTTGCAGTGGCGGGTCTGATAATATCCAAGCCATATCGCATAAAGAGGATGTTGGCGTTCTTTGATCCATGGCAGGATCCGCGGGGGACGGGTTTCCAGATTATACAGTCCCTGATCGCCCTCGGTTCAGGAGGGATATTCGGCGTGGGGCTGGCGCATTCGAAGCAGAAGCTATTTTACCTGCCCGAGGCGCACACAGATTTTATATTTGCGATTATTGCCGAGGAGTTCGGCCTTATAGGCACGCTGGGTATAATAACGCTTCTTACGGCCTTTATCTGGCTGGGATTCAAGATAGCGTATTCGGCGCGGGATCTCTTCGGGCAGTTTCTTGCCTTTGGCCTGGTCAGCATGATAGGCCTGCAGGCGCTGATAAATATAGGAGCGGTTACAGCATCGATACCGACAAAGGGCCTGCCGCTGCCGTTTATAAGCTACGGCGGGACTTCGCTGATCTATAATATGGTAAGCGTCGGACTTCTTTTAAATGTGGCAAGACACAGGCGTTAGGAGACCATGAGAATACTTATAGTATGCGGCGGCACAGGAGGGCACATATTTCCTGCTTGTAGCCTTGCGCATGAGTTGAAGAGGCGGGGTAGGAGCGATATCGTCTTTATTATCGATGAGAGCGCAAAGACCGCGGAGATCGTAAAAGACGCGGGGTTTACATTTGAGGCACTGAAGGTGCCAAAGATGCCCTATGGCCTTTCAGCCAAATGGCCGTCATTCTTCATAAGGTTTTTGACTGCGCGCGCTAAGGCCGAAAGGATGATAGATGAGCTCAGCCCTGATGTCGTGGTGAGTTTTGGCGCGTATATATCCGGTCCTGTCGTCACGACGGCAAAGGCTGCACGAAAGAAGATACTCATACACGAGCAGAATGTCACATTGGGCCGGGCCAATAGACTCTTCCTGAAGGATGCGGACAGGGCCTGCTTTAGTTTTAACAATGCCTTGCTGGGCGGAGGGGATAAATATGTCTTTACCGGAAATCCGATCCGCGAGAGCCTCTTAAAAGATTTTAAGACGATCACCAGGGCTGAGGCGCGTTCGCGCCTGGGGCTTGCGCGTAATAAGAAGACCCTGATGGTGCTTGGCGGAAGCAGGGGCGCCTCTGCTATCAACAGCATACTTGTAGATATGGCCCGGGATTTCAAGGAATTGGACAAGGATATGGTGCAGGTGATCCATATTACCGGCGAGAATGATCTGGAGCAAGTGGTAAGAACCTATGATAAATGTAGGATCACCCACTACGCAAGGTCATTTTGCGAGAGGATGGGCATGCTCTATAAGGCAGCCGACCTTATCATATGCCGCTGTGGCGCAACGACCATTGCGGAGATCTGCCTCTTTGGTATACCAGCTATTTTTATACCTTACCCTGGTGCCGGCTGCCATCAGCTGGAGAATGCCGATTTTGTGGCCGGGTGGGGCGGGGCCATTGTGCATAAACAGAAAGATGTAGTGCCCGAAGACCTAAAGACGCAGATTCTGAACCTGATAAGAGATGATAATAAACTAAAAGAGATGTCTGCTGCTATGCGTCCTCTTGCAAGGGCTGACGCGACATTGAGATTGGCAGATGCGGTGGGGAGACTTGTAGATGCTTAAGGGCGTGAAGAAGATCCATTTTATAGGTATAGGCGGCATAGGCATGAGCGGTATTGCCTGGCTCTGTCTTAAGAAGGGCTACCGGATAAGCGGCTCTGATATAAAATCGAGCAACATAACAGAGAGGTTAATCGGCGAAGGAGCCGAGATCGAAATCGGCCACCGCCCGGAAAATATAGATGATGCGGATATCGTGGTCTATTCATCCGCTATACTGAGCAATAATCCTGAACTTACCGAGGCGAAGAAGAAGAAAATTCCCATGCAGAAGAGAGGGGAGTTTCTGGCCTACCTGGCAAAGTCGAAGAGGTGCATCGCGGTCTCGGGCGCACATGGCAAGACCACGACATCATCCATGGTCTCTACCATGCTAAAGGAGGCAAACCTTACGCCGAGCGGTGTGGTGGGGGCCCTGGTACCGTATCTTAATGGAAACGCTTTCATAGGTGACGGTGAGTTTTTTGTGGTAGAGGCGGATGAGTCGGACGGTTCTTTCTTGTACCTAAAGCCCACGTACGCGGTAGTTACAAATATCGATTTAGAGCATCTCGACTATTATGAAGGCATAGAACAGATACAGGATGCCTATGTAAAGTTTGTGAATAGCGTTACTACAAGGGGTGCTGCTGTGTGCTGGGGCGACGGGCCATACATAAGAAAGATCCTCAAGCGTTTTAAGCGCAGGCTTATTACCTACGGATTTTCCAAAGGTAATACGCTCTATGCCAGCAGTATCAAACTCGGTGATATGCACTCCGAATTTAACTGCGCATATCAGAAGAAGGATATAGGGCCTTTCAGGATACGTGTTCCCGGCGAGCACAATATACTTAATGCCATGGCCGCCATAGCCGTAGGCCTTGATATAGGCCTTGAGCCGGATACGATAAGGTCTGCCATATTCCAGTTTAAGGGCGCCCAGCGCCGCTTCCAGGTGAAGGCCGAGATAAACGATATGCTCATAATCGACGATTATGCGCACCACCCCACTGAGATAAAGGCCACCCTTAAGGCCGCGCGCAACATAGGCCGCAAGAGGCTTGTATCGGTATTCCAGCCGCACCGTTATACGAGGACCAAATTTTTAAAGAAAGAGTTTGCGCGTGCCTTCGGTGATACAGATTTTCTTATCCTTACAGATATTTATGCTGCAAATGAAAAACCGATATACGGCGTGACATCTATGAATATATACAGCGAGGTCATAAAGCTGAAAAAAATAAATGCCAATTATATAATAAAGGACAGACTGCTGGATTACCTTGCCGGTTTTCTGAGGCCCGGGGATATCGTACTCTTTCTGGGGGCAGGTGATATAGGCAGGCTATCCGGTGAATTTATCTTAAGGCTTAAGGCCAAACAGGAGCGGATCGTTGCGAGGGCAGGTGTATAAAGATAGATCCAGGGCCCTGAAGGGCCTGAAGTGTATTGCGGGATTTAGGGTGCCTATGGCAGGTTATACCACCATGCGCGTAGGCGGCCCCTGCGCAGCGCTCTGCCGGCCCGGGTCGCTTGAGGAGTTGGTTGAATTTGTAAAACTCTGCCGCCGAAGAGGAATTTCTTACTTGGCAATAGGCAATGGAAGTAATATAATAGTGGCAGACAAAGGAATGAATAAGGTCTTATTGAGATTATCCTCCCCGTTCTTTAAGAGAATCGATTCTGACGGGGAGTCTTTGATGTGTGGGGCAGGGCTCGGGCTTAATATGCTTTGCCACGCAGCCGAGAGGCTCTCACTCGGAGGCCCTGAATTTTTAGTAGGCATACCGGGCAGCGTCGGCGGGGCGATAGTTCAGAATGCCGGTGCATACGGCGGATCTATCTCCGATATCATAAAGGAGATAATGGCCGTAGATAGAGATGGTAGGGTAAGGGTATTAAAGGCCAAAAGCGCAGGCCTTGGATATCGCAAAAGCAGCTTGGCCGGACTTATTATCGTAAAGGCCACTTTCTGCTTGAAAAAGAGAAGCAGAACTGATATAAGAGACAGGCTAAATACCTATACAGAGAGAAGGCTTTCTACGCAGGATTACAGCGCGCCGAGCTGCGGCTGTATGTTTAAGAACCCGCGCAATGCGGGCCTGACCGCTGCGAAGATGATAGATAGATGCGGTTTAAAAGGCACCAGGGTTGGCGGCGCTTCTGTATCGAGTAAGCATGCAAACTTTATTATAAACAGAAGGCACGCCAAGGCAGCGGATATCCTGCGCCTTATCGCATTGGTGAAGAAGAGGGTTAATAAGGACTACGGTGTGAAGCTGGAGGAAGAGGTACAGATCATAAGATGAAAAAAGATTTTGGCAGGATAGGCGTTATTTTGGGCGGCCCCTCTGAAGAGAGGGATATTTCGATCAAGTCAGGCAGGGCTGTTTACGATGCGCTTATTTCACTTGGTATGGAGGCGGTCTGCATAGACCCTGTGGACCCTGCTTCTGTCAAGGATCAAATATTGAATTCCGGAATAGATATTGCCTTCATAGCCCTGCATGGCACATTCGGAGAGGACGGAATCATACAGTCGATACTTAATGAGATGGGCCTCCCTTTCACAGGCTCCGGGCCTGAGGCCAGCCGCCTGGCAATGGATAAGGCCGCCTCCAAAAAGATATTTCAGGCCAGCGGTATACCGGTGCCAAGGTGGAGGAGCTCACAGAGCCGTTCCGGTGCAATCTCTATTGCAAGGGGGTTTGATCTTCCCCTTGTTGTAAAGCCAGCCAGCCAGGGCTCCAGTATCGGCCTGTCTATTGTCGAGAAGAAGGAAGAGATCGAGTCAGCTATTGATATGGCCTTCTTGCATGATGATGAGGTCCTTATAGAAGAGTATATTCCGGGAAAGGATATTACGGTCGGTATATTAGGCGAGGAGCCGCTTCCGGTCATCCAGATCAAACCAAGGGATAGATTTTATAGCTTTAAGGCAAAGTATACCGATGGCATGAGCGAATATATAATTCCTGCAGATTTTAAAGAGGAGATAAAACAAGAGGCACAGCGCTTGGGTAAGCTGGCTCATCGCGCACTGGGATGTCAGGCCTTCTCCCGCGTCGATATGCTCATCGACGATAGGGACGATAGTATTTTTGTACTCGAGCTGAATACTATTCCGGGCCTTACACCCTTAAGCCTCCTGCCTATGGCTGCGCAGGCTGTTGGCGTGGATTTTCCGCAGATGTGCATACGCATGGTAGAATCAGCTTTAGTAAGGGTTTGACTATGGCAAGAAAGAAGAGAAGGAAGCAGAGAAAACAAAAACTTTTTCCAAGGCCGCTGTTTAGAGGAGATATCATATCCTCGCTGACCGGTATTGCTTTTAAAGCAGTGCCTTTGGTATTGGTGCTGGTGGTTGTAGGCATTGGAGTCAAGGCTGCCACGTCCATGATCTTTAACTCGGACTATTTTAAGGTAAAGACTATTAATGTATCGGGCCGGCCCTCTCACGGCGGCTCAGGGCCCGCAGCCATTGTCTTGACTTCAAAGAAAGGCACGAATATATTTACCATCGATCTCGAAGGATGTGCCGCTGAGGTAACTCGCAGGCACCCGGAGTTTAGGGACGTGAAGGTCACGAAGGTGCTTCCGGATATACTGGAGATTTCGTATAAGATCAGGAAGCCTTTCTGCCAGGTCGATTCCGGGCGCTTCTATCTGGTTTCGGATGATTGTGTGGTGCTTCCGAATCCTCTTATCGCGGCAGAGCCGGAGCTGCCTATTATAACAGGCGTGGATGTATCGGAGAGGTTTCTCTCACCGAACAGGCGCAGCCGTTCAAAGGCACTTAAGAATGCAATAGCCCTGCTCAAGGAGATCGAGGATAGCGATTTTTCAAAAGAGTACAGCGTTGTCAAGATAAGTGTGTATTCACCGCATAATCCTTCTATATACCTGAAGGATGGCACCAGGATCGAAATAGGTGAACACAGCTTTGGCGAGAGCGAAAAGGTTCTCGTGAAGGTCCTTGATGATCTTGAGTCAAAGGATAAGAAGGCCAAGATCATAGACCTGCGTTTCGATGATGTTGTTGTAATACCGCGTTAGGGAGTAAAAGTATGGCAAAAGAAAAGATCATAACAGCCTTAGACATTGGCGCAAGCAAGGTCTGCTGTCTAATAGCGGCGCCCGGCAAGAATGATCAGCTTGACGTATTGGGCTATGGTTTGAGCCATCATGATTGCCTGAACCGCGGCGTAGTCACCGATATAAAGGGCCTCTCTGAGGCGATCAGCAAGGCTGTGTATGAGGCCGAGGAGATAAGCGGCAAGAAGGTCCAGTCTGCGGTCTTTAATATATCCGGCACGCACATGAAGGGCATAGCCTCGCATGGACAGATCCTCATATCCGACAGGGACAATGAGATCACAAGGCGCGATGTTGACAGGGCAATAGCCAATGCAAAATCGATCCACATGCCTTATGAGAGGGATATCGTATACAGCGTAAGGAAGGACTTTACCGTAGACGGGGAGAAGGGTATCGTCAACCCGGCGGGCATGTTTGGGATGAAGCTCGAGACAGACCTGTATCTTGTGACAGCCAAGATATCCGTTATAGACAACCTGAAAAAAGCAGTGCAGCAGGCGGGGATAGGGATCGAGGACTATGTGATATCAGGTATCGCTACTGCTTCATCGGTTCTCTCCCAGCACGATAAGGACCTGGGTGTTGTGCTTGTGGATATCGGGGCAGACCTGACGGAGATACTTATATTTTTGGAGAAGAGGCTTAGCTATGTGAGCATCCTGCCTTCAGGCGGTGACAATATCACAAAGGTCGTCTCCGATAAGCTGCGCATACCAGAGGGTGTTGCTGAAAGACTTAAGATAGAAAACGGTTCCCTGGAAGAGTCGGCCGGCGAGGAGACGATAACTGTCAAGGTAGACTCTCACAGCAGGAGCATCTCTAAAGGTGAACTGAAGGCCATACTCGTTTCAGAATATGATAAGATATTTAATAGCATAAAGAAGGAGCTTTTAAATTCCGGTTGTGCTGAGAATGCCTCCAGCGGCGTTGTAATATGCGGCGAGCCGGTCATGCTGGACGGCTGCATGGAGCAGGCAGAGCTTGCTTTAAATTTTCCGGTAAAGATGGGCCACATCATCGGGCTGGGCACCTCTCCCAAGCCGCTTCCCAGCCATATCTATGCAACCTCTATCGGCCTTCTCAAATATGGCAGCGAGAGAAGGCAGTCAAAGAAGTCGATTCTCAACATGGGCCCAAAGAACCTTGTTCTTGCCGTTGCCGACCGCGCCCGCACCCTCTACTACGACTACTTTTAAGGTTGATCTTTAAGGAGTATCAGATGAGAAGATTTCATTTAAGCATGAGAAGGGCTATTGCCGGGCTGCTGCTGTTTGGCCTGGCGTTTTCTTTTGGTATTGGCGGAAAAGCGCTTGTGAGAGCTGAAGAAGATGTGCCGGGATATGCCCCTGGTGTGGTGCTTGTCGGTTTAAAGGAAGGCGCAGGCATAGATGATGTGCTAAAAGACGCTGGCATAGACTCGGCAGATGTGAGCCGTCTGCACAATATTAAGCCGGCTGTTACACGTTTTAAGAAGGATTATAGGCTGGAGAGAGATGCCGAGGGCTGGTACTGGTTTATGGGTAAACAGTACCATGCCGTAGAAGAGATACCGGATGAGGCGCTTTTTAAGGAGGCATATAAGAAGATGCCTCCCGCGGAGAAGGCCTTGTACCGCAGTTATAAGGTAAAACTGCCTAAAGATATGAGCGTTGAGGAGGCAGTATCCTTGTTTCAGCACAATCCGGGCGTTGAATACGCTGAACCCAACTATATCTTAAAGATGTATTAATGATATATATTGACTAAAGTATTAGTTTATGATAAAGTAGGCGGAAATGATTCAGGATAATCTTGCCCGCATCAGAAAGAGGATCACAGAGGCAGCCCTAAGAAGAGACCGCTCGCCAGATGATGTCAAATTAATCTGTGTTACCAAGGCCGCTACGGCAGATCAGGTAAAAGAGGCCTTGTCCTGTGGTGTAACAGATATAGGCGAAAACAGGGCTCAGGACGCTCTTTTAAAATATAACCAGCTGGGCGATACAGCTAGTAAGGCCCGATGGCATATGATAGGCCACCTTCAGACCAACAAGGTGAAGAAGGCCCTTGAGCTCTTTGAAGTCGTGCATTCCCTTGACAGCATGAGATTGGCAGAGGAGATAGACAAGAGGGCCGCCTCGCTGGATAAGAGAATAGATTGCCTGATTGAGGTTAATGTCTCAGGCGAGTCTTCTAAATACGGGGTCGAGTTAAAAGAGGCCCCATTATTTATAAAGGAAGCGGCAAGACTTTCTAATATACGTATAGTAGGCCTTATGACAATGGCACCGTTTGTTGATGATCCGGAACTCACAAGGCCTTGTTTTATCAAGCTGCGGGAATTGAGAGACAGCCTGAGGGCTGAGGCAATACCCAATACAGATATTAAAGAGCTGTCAATGGGCATGACCCAGGATTATGAGGTAGCGGTAGAAGAAGGCGCTACCTTCGTGCGCATCGGAACAGCAGTATTTAGCGGATAGGATATGAATAAGACAATAGCGTTTATAGGTTGCGGCAATATGGGTGAGGCGTTGTTGAGAGGCCTTATTGGTAAAGGCCTTTTTAGGAAGTCCTCTATTATGGCATCCGAGCTCTCCTCATCAAGGCGCAGATACATCAAGAAGACCTACCGCATAAAGCTGACCTCATCCAACAAGGAGGCTGCTGCAAAGAGTGATATAGTCATCCTTGCTGTTAAGCCCCAGAATATGCAGGCGGTCTTAAAGGAGCTTGAGCCTGTAGTAAAAAAGAAGCTCATAATAAGCATAGCCGCGGGCATAACGACCGATTTTATAAAAGACAAGACAGGTGCAAAGAGGATACTGAGGGTTATGCCAAATGCCCCCGCTTTGATAGGCTGCGGTATAACCGCTATATCCTCTGCCAGAGGTGTCTCAAGGTCAGATGTAGGGGCCGCGGATAAGATATTCTCCTGTGTCGGCGAAGTTGTGCATTTGAAAGAATCACAGATGGATGCTGTGACGGCTGTTTCAGGCAGCGGGCCTGCATATTTTTATCTCCTGATGGAGGCCATGATGGAGGCTGCCCTGGCGTGCGGCTTGGACAAGCGCACCGCTGAGAAGCTCGTGCTTGAGACGGCATTTGGTTCCGCGCTCCTTCAGTATAATTGCAGTATCCACCCTTCAAAATTGCGCAAAAGAGTGACATCAAAAGGTGGTACTACCGAGGCAGCGCTAAAGGTTTTTGAGAAGAGGGGTTTTGCGGGAATGGTAAAGGCCGTGGTAAAGGCCGCTGCCAAGAGAGCAAAAGAGCTGTCCAGATAGAGAGGTAAGAGAAGATGTTTATATTGGGAAATTTTATATTCAGTATCGCCAGGCTGCTCGATATACTCATTACGTTATTGTACTGGCTCATTATAATAAGGGCATTGGTAAGCTGGGTAAATCCGGATCCGTTTAACCCGATCGTGCAGTTTTTGCAGAGGGCTACAGATCCGATACTAAATCCCATAAGAAAAGCATTAAGGCTGCAGTTTTTTGCATTCGATTTATCGCCGATCATAGCTATTCTATGCCTGATATTTCTGCAGAGTTTTCTGGTGCGCACGCTTACAGACCTGGCTACCAGATTGAGATGAGGGTATCGGTCAAGGTGCAGCCCCGCGCATCAAGGATAGAAGTCAGCGAGAATGCGGATGGTTCACTAAAGGTACACCTTAAGGCAGCGCCGACTGACGGCAAGGCAAATAAGTCTCTCATAGAGGCATTGGCCGATTATTATAGCGTTAAGAAGGCTGATATACGTATTATCACCGGAGAGAATAACCGCAAGAAGATAGTGGAGATCAACAGGAGGTAGTGACAAATGGCACACCCTAAACGCAGACATTCATCCACAAGACAGAAGAAGAGGCGCACGCATTACAAACTAAAGAGCCCGGCACTTACCAAGTGTTCAAGTTGCGATAAACCGGTTCTTAGCCACCATGTCTGCCCGGCCTGCGGGCATTATAAGGGAAAGCAGGTCGTGGTAAAGAAAGAAAAGAAGAAAAAACCGAAGAAATAGAGGAGCAAAATGCGTATTGCAGTAGATGCGATGGGCGGAGATAAAGCACCCCAGGTCGTTGTTGAAGGGGCGGTCATGGCCGCGCGTGAGTTCGGCTACGATATAGTCCTGGTCGGTGATAATGAGAAGATACAGCGCGAACTTTTTAAGAGAGGCTCCAGGGGGTTGAGGAACATCTCTGTATGTCATGCCACGGAGGTCATAGGCATGGATGAGCCGGCAGCTCTGAGTGTGCGGCGCAAGAAGAATTCATCCATAAATGTCGGCGCGATGTTATTAAAAGATGGCAAGGCAGACGCCTTTATGTCTGCCGGAAACACAGGAGCCGTGGTCTGTGCTGTAACGCTGAGGATGGGCCTGCTTGAAGGAGCGTACCGTCCCGGTATAGCCATAATATACCCAACTCTGAAGGACCTCTGCGTCTTGATAGATGCGGGGGCAAACATAGACCCCAAGCCCGAACACCTCCTCCAGTATGCCATAATGGGCGATGCCTTACAGAGGTATATCCTGAAGAAGAGGCAGGTCAAGGTTGGGCTTTTGAGCGTTGGTGAGGAAGCCACAAAAGGAACCGATTTCATAAAAGAGACGCACAGGCTGCTTAACGCAAGCACCCTTAAATTTGTGGGAAATGTTGAGGGCGGGGATATATATACCGGTGATTATGATGTCGTTGTCTGCGATGGTTTTGTGGGAAATGTAGTGTTGAAGGTATCCGAAAGCCTTGCCCAAACCCTCGCCATATTCCTTAAGCGAAAATTAAAGCAGGGCCTGATGACCCGCATAGGGGCGCTATTGAGCCTGCCGGCCTTTCGTTCCCTGAAGAAGGAGATCGACTATTCTGAGTACGGCGGGGCGCCGCTTTTAGGAGTAAACGGTGCCTGCATTATCGGCCATGGCAGTTCTTCTGCCAAGGCCATAAAGAACGCCATAAGAGAGGCTGGAGAGTTTGTAAGCCACCAGATAAATCAACGCATCGTAGATGCGATAAAGTCGACGCATTGATAATAGCATCTTAAAAGGAAGTCATTGATGACGAAGAAGAAAGCGGTTGGTATTACCGGCATCGGTATGTATCTTCCCAAGAAGGTCTTGACCAACGCGGATCTCGAAAGGATGGTAGATACATCGGATGAGTGGATAACTACGCGCACCGGTATAAAGAAACGCAGGATTGCACAGCCCGGGACCCCGGCCAGCGCATTGGCTTCAGAGGCTGCGAAGAAGGCACTCGCCTATGCCAAGCTAAAGCCCGAAGACCTCGAGCTTATAATAGTTGCCACTATAACCCCTGATATGCCGTTTCCGTCAACTGCCTGTTTTGTGCAGGCTAAGGTCGGCGCGAAGAATGCCGCCTGTTTTGACCTGGGCGCCGCATGTTCAGGGTTTGTTTACGGTCTCGTGACCGCAAAGGAGATGATAGCAGGCGGTATGTATAAGAACGCTCTGGTTATAGGGGTCGAGGTCTTGTCATCGGTCACCGACTGGACAGACAGGAATACCTGCGTGCTATTTGGTGACGGGGCAGGCGCTGCGGTTCTTCAGCCGGTAAAATCCGGAGGTATCATATCTTCTTATCTCGGTGCTGATGGAAACCTTGCAAATCTGCTCTATCTTCCGGGAGGCGGATCGCGTCACCCGGCCTCAAAAGATACGCTTAAACAGAGGCTTCATTATATCAAGATGAGCGGCAGTGAGGTCTTTAAGTCTGCGGTAAGACTTATGACAGACGCAGCCACCCGTGTGGTATGTGACGCAAACCTGACCTGCAAGGATATCTCGCTTTTGATACCCCATCAGGCAAATATAAGGATCATAAACTCTGTAAGGCAGAGGATCGGATTGCCGGAGGAGAAGGTCTTTCTTAATGTTGCAAAGTACGGCAATGTCTCCTCTGCCTCGACAATAATGGCCCTATGTGAGGCGGTAGAACAGAGACGTGTGAAGAAAGGGGATGTTGTTGTCTTGGTTGCCTTTGGCGCAGGCCTTACCTGGGGATCGGTAGTCATGCGATGGTAGAGACAGCCTATATCTTTCCCGGCCAAGGGGTTCAGTATGTGGGCATGGGTAAAGCGCTCTATGACGAGCATGAGATTGCCCGCAAGACCTTTGATCACGCCAATAAGATCTTAGGTTTCGATATCGCCAAGTTGTGCTTTGAGGGTCCCGCCGTAGAACTTACCAAGACAGAAAATTGCCAGGCAGCTATCCTTGTGGCTTCTATTGCTGCATTCAGGGTGCTTCTTAGTGACAAGACAGAGTTTACCCCTGTTGTGGCATTGGGCTTGAGCCTGGGTGAGTATACAGCGCTTGTTGCCGCCGAAGCGCTTAATTTCAGCGATGCTGTAAAGATTGTCAGGTTCAGGGGTCAGTATATGGAAGAAGCCGGAAGAGAAAATCCCGGCAAGATGGCCTCGATACTGGGACTCGATGTTGAAAAGCTGATGAAGGTCTGCGAGGATTCCGGCGCAGAGATAGCAAATCTCAACTGCCCCGGGCAGGTCGTAGTCTCAGGCACGGTAGAGGCCGTTGATAAGGCAGCCGCGCTTTCCAGGGAGAGAGGCGCAAGGCGGGTGATAATGCTCGATGTGAGCGGCGCCTTTCATTCAAGCCTTATGGCCAGCGCCTCACACAAGCTCGCAGCCGCTCTAAAAGGTATTATGATCATTGCCCCGAAGATACCTGTTGTAAGCAATGTCACTGCTTTTTCGCAGGACGACCCCACACTGATAAAGGAAAACCTTGTGGACCAGGTCAGCACCACCACGCGCTGGGAAGAGTCTATAAAAAATGTCACAAAGCGCGGCGTTACTAACTTTCTTGAGATAGGTCCCGGTACTGTGTTAAAAGGGCTTCTCCGACGCATAGATCCGGACCTGACCTGCCAAAACATATCCGCTTGAAGTTATCCCTTACCTTTTATGGAAGAGGATGAGAATACTATTTAAGTTTATAATCATTCTGGTCTTACTCGCAGCCCTTGCCTATGCCGGCCGCCCCCATTTAGCGCTCTATCTTTATAACCAGGGCCTTGAATATTATGATGAGGGTTCATATGATAAGGCCATAGACTCCTTCAGAAAATCCCTAAAGGTCAATAACGAAGAATCTGCAGTCAACTATGCCCTTGCAAGCGCCTATCTTGAGAACAAGATGATGCCCGAGGCCATAGATGAGTATAAATTGACCATCCAGAAAGACCCTGCCTATTGTGATGCCTATTGTGACCTGGCCCAGTTATATATAAATGAAGGCCTTACGAAGAGTGCCATAAATCTCCTGAAGGAGGCAGAGCTTAAACTCGGCTCGAACCGCAGGATCAAGAGGTTGGCCAGCAATACCCGCACCATCTATACAGGCGATCGGCTTAATAGTGCGGCGGATCTGTTTTTAGCCGGGGCAAAGCCCCAAGCATACAAACTGTTGGATGAGGTGCTGAAGATAAGGCCGGATTTTGCTCAGGCCCGCTACTGCCTGGCGTATTTTTATTTCAGTGATAATAACTATGACAAGGCGATAGCGCAGCTTAAGGATTTGATAGAGATAGATCCCGAATTCTTGGAGGCCTATAAGCTCTTGGGTGATATATATTTTGAAGAAGGCAAGTATACCGGGGCCATCGATATCTACAGCAGCGCCCTGCCCCTTGATTATAATAATGCCACTATCCATAATAACCTCGGGCTCGCCTATATGCACATGGAGCGCTACCGAGAGGCAGCCGAGCATCTTGAGAAGTCCCTGAGCCTAAACCCCGATAATATCGACATCCATTATAACCTTGCAAGTGTCTACAGGGACAGGGGTTTACTCGATAAGTCGATCTCAGAGTATGAAAGGCTCTTTGAGTATATACCGGATTATCCGAGGGCGCATAATAATCTGGCAGATATATATGATGCGCAGGAAAGGTATGAGGAGGCAGCTGCGGAATACGAGAAGGAGAAGGAATACTCTTTAGAGAAGCTTTCTTCTGACCCTGACGACTCATTTTTGCTCACTAACCTAGCGCATGCCTATGATGGCATCGGGGAGTACGCGCAGGCAAAGGAGACTATATCAAGGGCCATAGAGTTAAGGCCCGAGAACCGCGAGGCATACGTAACCCTTGCCAGGATAGAAGAGAGCCTTGGAGATCATGAGGCATCCCTGGCCGCCCTGGAGAAGGCAAGGTCATTATATGCGCGCTCTGAGTTTATGGATAAGGATATATTAAGATTAAAAGAGGCGCTGTCGTCTGAGAGGGGCGGCAGATAGGATTGATTTTTTTGAAAGGATGAGGATAAGCCAATGCAGCCAATTCTGCTTGTCGGTATAATAATATTTACAGGTTTTGTATTTGGAGAGATAGCGGCAAAGCTGAAACTGCCGAAGGTCACCGGCTATATCACAGCCGGCGTTCTGCTAAACCCGCGTTTCTTTAATTTTATCTCAGAGGATTTTATAGGGCAGACAGATACCGTTGCCAATATAGCGCTCTCATTTATTACCTTTACCATAGGAAGCACGCTTTTTTTCCCCCGCATAAAGAAACTCGGCAAGAGCATTGTTATTATTACGCTTCTCGAGGCAGAGTTTGCATTTGCGGCGCTTATCCTGGGGTTTTTGGCGATATCGCCGTTTTTCATACACCTGCCCAATGCTACGTGGCTTACCACCTTCATTCCCTTAAGCATCCTGATAGGCACGCTCGGTTCGCCCACAGATCCATCACCCACGCTTGCCGTTGCGCATGAATACAATGCAAAGGGTGATGTTACCAGCACAATAATGGGTGTCTCCGCCTCTGATGATGTGCTGGGCATTATAAATTTCAGTTTAGGTATAGTTATAGCCAAGGCATTTATCCTGCATGAGCATTTTGGGCTTTACCCTTCAGTGGTTGAGCCGCTTATCAGCATTGCGGGCTCTGTGGTTTTGGGCATAATATTCGGTATTATCTTTAATATGATAACCGTACTTATACAGAAGGAGACAGAGGGCGTATATATCGTAGTGATACTCAGCCTTCTCTCGATATGTTTCGGCGTGGCAACACTTTTGAATATCGATCAGCTCCTCGGTACCATGGTCATGGGCATAGTGGTTGTCAACTTTAACCACCAGAGAGAGAAGATATTCAAGGTCTTTGAGCGCTATACCGAAGAACTGATATTTGTCCTGTTCTTTACATTGAGCGGCATGCACCTGAACCTTGCGGTCCTGCCGACGTCCTGTGTCCTGATCTTGTTCTTTACGATATTCAGGGCAATAGGCAAGGCCACGGGTGTTTTTGCAGGCGGTATCATTGCAAAGTCTCCACCCAATGTAAAGCGCTATACCTTTAGCGGGCTCATTCCCGTAGGCGGCCTTGTCGTGGGGCTTGCGCTCATGATGAAGCAGATACCGGCATTTGACGCCATCTCGGATATTATTATAAATGTCATAATCGGGGCAACAATAATCCATGAGCTTATAGGGCCCATCTTTATCAAGATGGCGCTAAGGAAGTCAGGCGAGATAAAGGCCGGCTAGATATTATATGAAAAACAGACTTGTATTGATTTTATTTATACTAGTGGTTATTGCCGCAACATACAGGTTGTGGCTTCCGTTGCCGGCGACCTGCCTGTTGATGAAGGATAATATCCGCAAGGCAGATTGCATAGTCCTGCTCAGGGGCGATGCTTATTTCCGGTTTAAGAAGGCAGTGGAGCTCTATGATGAAGGGTATTCAAAGAGGATAGTGATCTCTATCCTGCCTGAAAGGGAAGAGGAGCTGCGCGAATACTATCATTTTAAGAACAGGGTGCTTGGCTTAAAGGATATTCCGCCAAAGGAGTTTACACTAAAGGCATTCAGGTATTTCGGGAAGAACCCAAAAGGCATATTATTTACAGATAAGACGGTAACCTCTACATACGATGAAGCAGTTGCTACACGGGACTATATGCTCAAGGAGAAACTAAGGTCCCTGATATTGGTCACAAGCACATATCACACCAGGCGCGCCCTGATGATATTCAGGATGGTCTTCAGGGGCACCGGGATAAAGATATATAATTGCACTGCGAGGAATGAGGCCTACCGCCCCGATAGTTGGTGGCGCAGCGAGAAGGATGTAAAGGCAGTAAGCCTTGAATATATGTCGATTCCCTATAATTTCTTTTACCACTTTTTGCTTGGGAAAAAAAGGACAAGATTCGATAGTTTTTAGAATTGCAGGATGAATGTAGTGCCTGAGCCGAGGGTGCTTTTGACAGAGATCGTTGCGTTGTGTTCGGCTACGATGCCCTGAACTACCGCAAGCCCCAGCCCCGCCCCCTTTTCCTTGGTCGAGAAAAAAGGTTCGAAAATTTTATTTAAGTCGTCTTGAGTTATTCCCCCGCCCGTATCTGCGATTTCAATAACAAATCTATCTGTTCTGCGCGTTGTGATTGTCAGGGTGCCATTATCCCCGATGGCCTCGATAGCGTTCTTTATGATATTAAACAGGACGTGGCGCAACTTGTTCGCGTCTGCCTCTACCATAGGGTCATCTTTGGTATAATGTTTTATGAGTTTGATTTTGTGTTTTAATACCTCGCTTGAAAGAAGGTCTAGTGTGTAATCGGTGAGGCCGTGTATATCCGTAGGAGATATATTCAATGCAGAGGGCTTGGCAAATTCGATGAGCTGGGTTATAAGAGAGTCTATTTTGTTTACCTCTGTCGTTACTATCCGCGAGAACTTTTCCCTGAACTGCGCATCATCAAATTTCTCCGGCAGAAATTCTGAGAAAGTCTTGATGGCGGTCAAAGGATTGCGGATTTCATGTGCCATTCCGGCCGCTAATTGGGCCAGCGCCTTTTGCTTGTCGGATTCAAGCAGCTCCTTCTTAAAGCGCTGATACGCGCTCTTTATATATATTTTTTCTATCAGGGCCTGCACCCTGTTTTTGAGAGGGTTAAATAAGAGTGCAATACAGATAGCGGCTATTACCGTTGACCATAGTGATTGATACCCGACGATATTGCGCAGCAGCCTCTCCGCCAGAAGCACTACTATAAGGTACGTCAGTGTTATAAGGATGACTGAGAGAGAGTAAACGACAGTGCGCTTGATCACTATCTTTAGGTCGAGGATATTATGTTTTAGGACAGCCAGCGCAAAGATAAAAGGATACAGGAATATTATATGTTCACCCACAGGTGGAAACGGGATGTTATAAAAAAGAGGGTATATTGTGGCTCCTCCAGCAAAACCTATTAATGAGGCAAGGAGGACATACCTTATCTGATTCTTCTTCAGCGGTGGTGATGCGTTGTAGTTCTTTAGCATAAGGTAGATCCCGTAGCCCGATATAGCAATATATGTGATAATCCAGGGCAGATAGAGCGGCCCGGCAGTGGCGTAGAAGCGAAACTGCAGTTTGGGCTCAACGCCCGATACAAATAAAGGCGTAAAGCTTATGAAAAGAAAGACCACGCTTAAGAAATAGGAGAGCCTTAATGGCTTTCTATCTTTTATGCCCAGCAGGTTGATTATAAAGTGAAGATAGCATGATGGGATAAATACAGACGCTGCCTGCAGAAGCCTCAAATTTGCCATAGCAGCCGGCATAGTCTTTGATGAGTAGTGCAGAAAGAGAAAGAAACTCCACAGTGCAACGGCGAGGTTTAACCTGAAGAGTGAACGATGCAAAGGGTTTTTGGTATTTTTGCAGAGCACAAAGACACCGAGCCCAAGACATGTTATGGTGGTCAATAGAGAGGTGATGTAATAGGTAAGCATAGGTTACGAGACCGCTTTTTGAAGGGCCTCAAGGACAGCATCTGTTTCGAATGGTTTTACAATATAGTTGCAGGCCCCGGCCTTTATGGCCTCGGCCGCAGTTTCAACACTCTGATATCCTGTTGAAATTATAACCGGTATATCGCTGTTAAAGGATCTTATCTCACCCAGCACCTCAATGCCGTTTTTCTCAGGCATCTTGATATCCAGCAGGATGGCCTTTGTATCAGGCGTGGCCTTCAACAGCTGAATCAATTCTCCGCCGTCTTTAGCAAATACCAGGTCATACTTTTCAGAAAGAATGAGCCCCAGGGATTCGCGGACAGCCTCTTCATCATCGCATATCAGTATCTTGTGCATTTTAAAGACCTCCTATAATGCAGGTGGGGTGATAATACATATGGCTTGTGTCTCTTCTGTACCGGCATTCTTTAGATGGTGGCGCAGAGAGGCATTCAGGTATAATGTCTGCCCCTTCTTTAATATATAGGCCTCAGGGCCTACGGATACTTTGCATCTGCCTTTAATTATGTAGATAAATTTTTCCGTATTCTTCGGCAGGGATTCTACGGCGGTTTCGCCGCCCGGTGCGATCTTCAGCATGACCGGCATCATCTTTTTGGAAAGCACGTTGCTTGTCAGCATATCATAGGATGCCTTATCATTGTGGATAAATACATCTGTGCGGTTTTGTCGTGGTTGAAAGTCTACAAGGCTTTTTCCGATCTCCATATCTTCGTATAGCTGCGGCAGGATCAGGCCGAGGCCGGACGCGATGGCCTGGTGAGACTTTACAGTGCCTGTCATCTTATTGTTTTCGATCCTGCTCAATGTGGCGAGCGCTACCCCACTGGCCTCTGACAAAGCCCTCAGGGTCATCTTTTTTTCCTTGCGAACCTTCCTGATCTTATCACCTATCTTCATAACTTGAGCACTATATCAGATTTCCATATTTATGTCAAGTGAAATTTGATATTTCATCAAATTTAAAGGCGATGATGTTGATTTTTCTTCAAATATTTGTTGACAAATCTGCAAATTCATGATATAGGTTATTAACACGAGATACCTTAAATCATGGCTACCCCTGAACGAAGAACTCGAGGTGCCGAACTGGCACCTCGAGAACCAGGCTATTAAGGTGCCAAATTGACACCTTAAAGCGAGTTAAATGTTGAAATCAATCCCAGACGAAAAGATAGAGAATAGGATATTTCAGATCAGAGGCAAGAGGGTGATGCTGGATAGCGATCTGGCAGAGCTTTATGGAGTGACCACTAAGGTTTTAAATCAAGCTGTAAAGAGAAACAAAAAGAGATTTCCAGAGGATTTTATGTTCAGGTTGACATGGGGAGAAATCAGATCTTTAAGGTCACATTTTGTGACCTTAAAGGGCATACCCCTGAAGTCACAATCTGTGACTTCAAGATTGGGCAAAAACTTGAGGTCACAATCTGTGACCTCAAGATGGGGTGGGCATAGATACCTACCCTACGCTTTTACTGAGCAGGGGGTATCTATGCTTTCAAGCGTTTTGAATAGCAACAGGGCTATTGTTGTAAATATACAGATTATGCGCGCCTTTGTAAATTTGAGAAGAACGGCCTTGACCTACACAGGCCTGAAACGAAAGTTTGAGGCGCTGGAGAGGAAGTATGATGCGCAATTTCATTCTGTATTTAAAGCCATACAAAGGTTGCTGGAGCCGCCGCAGAAGAAGCCAAGGAGGCGGATAGGGTTTCGCTAATAAAGGAGGAGAGATGGGGAAAAGACGTAAGAGATGTAGAAGGAAGAGAGAGGGGCAGCTGAGATATGCAGAGTTTCTGAGGCTCAAGAGATGGGTTATGAGCCTGTTTGTATTTTTTGTGGTTTTTCTGATGGCTGCTGAAGGTTATACGCAAGAAGAGCTCGTTTGGCAAGAGTGCGATACAGGCATAGACGAGGCAAAGGTTACAGCAATATGTGCCATTAAAGAAACAGAAGGCAATCTTTTTGCAGGCGCTGATAGGTCTATCTACAAAAGCGAAGATTTTGGAGAAAGCTGGCAAGGAGCTTTTCTGCTAAAGGGTGAAAGGAGAGGTGTCAATCTTATCAGTTATGACCCCGTTGATATATATAGGATATTTGCCGCAACATCTAATGGACTCTATATCAGTAGTGATGGCGGCAAGAACTGGCTCAGGTCTTTCAGGGGGCGGGATGAACTTCAGAGAGATGTGGTCTATGTCATTGCAACTAAACATCACCCATCCTCTATATATGTTGGCACAAAAAGAGGCCTGTTTCAGAGTAAAGACGCCGGCAGGAATTGGAGCGCGGTCAATATCTTTACCAATAAAGAGGTAGTAGCTATTGCAGAAGGTGTGGATAATATCTATGTCTGTGCCATTGATGGTGTCTACCGCATTAAAGATGATTTGGATCTTTGGGACAGGGTATATATTCAAAAGGCCTCAGAAAGAGAGAACGGTAACGGCGATGATGTAGAAGGTGACTTTGATGAAGATCAGAAAGATGGAAGGCTCTATCATATTGCCTGTTTCGGCAGTTCAATATACCTGGCTACGGACAAAGGGCCGCTGGTTTCTAAGGATAAGGGTGAAAGCTGGCAACTGATGAATACCGAAGGACTGCTTACGAGGAAGATAAGGTTTTTATTGCCTCTGGATAATGGAATATTCGCGGCAACGGAAAAAGGTGTATTTTACTATAACAAAAAAGACGATATGTGGAGAAGCATCTCCTCGGGCCTTGCCTCGCCACGGGTAAATTCACTTAGCTTGGACAAAAAGAAGGAGACGCTTTATGCTGCTTCTGGCAATGGTCTATACAGGTTAAAGATAGATAAATCTTCATCCAGTGAGGGTATTGCAGCTTGCAAAGGTTTTGGTAGATTCACAGAAAAGGAACCGAGCATCTCTGAAGTTCAGCAGGCAGCAATAAGGTATGCAGAAGTGTCACCTGAAAAGATAAAATGGATGCGACAGGCTGCAGCCAATAAAGCATGGCTGCCCAAGGTTACTGCAGGCCTCGATGGTGATGTCGGAAGGACCATAGATCTGGATAGAGGGGGTACCTTAAATCCTGACTTCTATATAGAGGGTCCTAAGGATAAGAATCGCGGTTGGGATATAACCGCCACGTGGGACCTGGGTGATATGATTTGGAATCCAAGCCAGACCAGTATAGACGTAAGGTCGCGGCTTATGGTGCAACTTCGAAACGACATCTTGGATGAGGTGGATAAGCTCTATTTTGAGAGGCGCAGGCTGCAGATCGAACT
>JABMQS010000036.1 GCA_013202525.1 Candidatus Omnitrophota bacterium | reverse complement strand
TTAATAGCTAAGGACTGCCCCTCGCATTCGCTCGGGATCCCTCAGCGAGAGGTCCCGAACAACGTGAGGGAAAGGCTGAGATGAGAAACATAAAGCTCACCATAGAATACGACGGGACAAGCTACAAAGGCTGGCAGATCCAGCAGAAGAGGCCCGAGGAGATAGGCACCGAGAAGACCATCCAGGGTGTTATCGAGAGGGTCATAAGCGGTATTCTGCAGGAAGAGATCAGGCTTATAGGCGCCGGTCGCACAGATGCAGGCGTACATGCCTTGGGCCAGGTTGGGAATTTTAAGACCAAGTCCAAGATGCCGATGGCGGTTATGCAGAGGGCGCTCAATGCCCTGCTCCCCAAGGACATAATCATAGTCGATATCGAAGAGGCAAAGCCTGATTTCAACTCGAGGTTCAATGCCCGCTTAAAGACATACCGCTATCAGATCTTAAACCGCGATTACAGTACCGCCTTCGACCGCCTATACCAGAACCACGTTCCCTATAAACTCGACGCAAAACTTATGGCCCGTGAGGCACGCGTGCTGGTCGGCAGGCGTGACTTCAAGTCATTCCAGGCAGCCGATAAGAAGGTGCGCAATTCCATAAGGAATATAAGAAGAATATCGGTGCGTAAAGACGGGCCTATAATCAATATAGATCTGGAGGCGAACGGCTTCCTATATAATATGGTGAGGAATATTGTCGGCACCTTGATCGAGATCGGAAGAGGTAAGCTTCCTCCGGGAAGCATGAAGAAGATACTGCGTGTAAAGGACAGGACAGAGGCGGGCCCGACAGCGCCTGCGAAAGGCCTGTGCCTTTTACGCGTAAGATACTAGTTAAGGGATATGGCGAAACAGAGACAGAGATGGGGTTCTAAATTAGGGATCATCCTTGCGGTTGCAGGCAGCGCCGTAGGACTGGGTAATTTCCTGCGGTTTCCGGTGCAGGCAGCCCAGAACGGCGGCGGCGCGTTCATGATCCCCTACTTCATCTCTTTTTTGCTTTTAGGCATTCCGCTTATGTGGATAGAGTGGACCGCCGGAAGATTCGGCGGAGGTTTTGAGCATTCCACGGCCCCCGGCATATTCCACAGCATGTGGGAAAAGAACCACTTTATCAAGTACTTCGGTGTAATCGGTATATTCGGGCCCCTGGCCATATTCATATACTATACCTACATCGAGTCATGGTGCCTGGCTTACAGCGTATTCGCCATAATGGGCAAGTATCAGGGCTGCACAACGCAGGCAGCGATGATGAACTTTCTCCAGGGTTTTCAGGGGCTTACGCAGAATGAACATTTTCAGGGGCTCTGGGCAGCGTATCTGTTTTTTGTTATTACCTTTGTCATAAACATATCGGTCGTCTATTACGGTATAAAAGGCGGGATAGAGCGGTTGTGTAAGATCGCGATGCCCGCCCTTTTTTTATTCGCGGCTATCATCGTGCTGAGGGTCTTTACTATGGGCGCGCCTGATCCGTCACAGCCCGCGTGGAATGCTGTAAATGGCTTAGGATTTTTGTGGAACCCCGACCTCTCGGCCCTAAAGGATGCAAAGGTATGGCTTGCCGCGGCAGGTCAGATGTTCTTTACCTTGAGCGTTGGTATCGGAGTAATCCTTACATACTCAAGCTACCTGAGGAAGTCAGACGATGTTGCCCTCTCAGGGCTTTCCGCTGCCAGCACCAATGAGTTTGCAGAGGTCATACTCGGCGGCTCTATAATCATACCGGCTGCGTTTGCATTCTTCGGACCTGTCGGCATAGTAGAGGTGGCGAAGGGCGGGGCATTCAATTTAAGCTTTGTCACTATGCCGGTTATCCTGCAGAATCTGCCGATGAGCGCGGTATTCGGCCTGCTCTGGTTTGGCATGCTTTTTTTAGCGGGAGTGACATCCTCCATATCGCTTGCGCAGCCTGCCATTGCTTTTCTGGAGGATGAGTTTGCCGTAGACAGAAGGAAGGCAGTCTGGATATTTGGCATTGTCACGTTTATACTCTGCCAGCCCGTCATATTCTTCCTCGGAAGAGGGGTTGTGAATGAGCTCGATTTCTGGGCTGGAACATTCTGCCTGGTCGTCTTTGCCACTGTTGAGACGATCGTCTTTGCGTGGATATTCGGCATAGACAAGGCATGGGAGCAGATGCACCATGGCGCCATGATGCGCATACCGAAGGTCTACAAGTACATAATCAAATATGTCACGCCGGTGTTTCTTTTGTTGATACTGGGTTTCTGGCTTGTCCAGGAGGGCGTGCCGACTATAATGATGAAGGGTGTTGCTCAGGCAGATAGGCCTTTTGTATTGGGCACGAGGATCGGCCTTATACTTATATTTTCTACTATTTGTATCCTGGTCAAGATCGCCTGGCGCAAGCGCAAGATGAGGAGTTATAGCTAATGAATACCGGTGGCTGGATATTTATGATCCTTTCATGGACTGCAATAATAGGCCTTTTCATATATTGCTTTACCAGGATCCTGCGCTCGAAACACGAGCGGCTCTGAGGGCTTCCCACTTTTCCCTTGATAACATAGAAAAATTATACACACAAGATCCTTCGTCGCCACAGCAGGTTATATGAATGCGGCTCCTCAGGATCAAGCAAAATCTGTAAAAAGCCACTGCTTGAAAGCTAGATTTTGCTTGACAACAATGGCTATTTGTGTTAAAATTCGCACTTCTTGTGAGGTAATCTTATGAAGACATATATGGCGAAGAAAAAAGATATAAAAAGAAAATGGTTTCTTGTGGATGCAGACGGCAAGATACTTGGCCGGCTTGCGACGCGCATAGCTATAATACTGCGCGGCAAGCATAAGCCGGAGTATACTCCTCATGTCGATTGCGGTGACGGCGTAGTTGTTATAAACGCAAGCAAGATAAAAGTTACCGGCAACAAGATGAAGGAGAAGGAGTATGTTACATTTTCAGGGTATCCGGGCGGCCGCCGTGTTCGCAGCATGGAGCATATGATGAAACTTTTCCCTGCAAGGGTGATGCGCCTTGCGGTAAAGAGGATGATCCCTGATACACCGCTTGGAAGAGATATGATAAAGAAGCTGAAGGTCTATGCCGGAACTGAGCATAAGCAGAAGGCGCAGGACCCTCAGGAGATAAAGCTTTAAGGAGATATTGATGGCAGATGAAGCCAAATACAATGCAACCGGGCGCCGAAAAGAGGCGTCAGCTCGCGTTACCTTGACACCCGGAAAGGGTGAGTTCACGGTCAACAAGAGACCCGTAGAGAACTATTTCACAAGGGAGACCTTGAGGATGATCATACAGCAGCCCTTTAAGGCCTGCGACCTTACAGATAAGTATGATGTGAAGGTCAATGTATGCGGCAGCGGCCTGTCAGCACAGGCTGGTGCCATACGGCATGGAATTGCACGGGCACTTATTATAGCGGATGAGAGCCTCAGGCCGAGGTTGAAAAAAGGCGGCTTTTTAACGAGGGATCCGCGTATGAAAGAGCGTAAGAAGTACGGTCAGAAAGGAGCCCGGAAGAAATTCCAGTTCTCTAAACGATAAATATCTTTTGGCCCCGGAATATGAAGCCTATATTGTTGACCCCGCCCTTTCTTGAGAAGAGCGGGGTCGTTTTTTTGTGGTTTTATAGATTGACAAGATAGGCTAATTTGTTTTATAATGAGGCTTTATATAAATAAGTATAAGTATAATAAAGGAAGGATTATGAGATGATCAATGTAGCTATATGCGGAGCAACGGGATATACGGGCCTTGAGCTTATAAGAATCCTGCTCAAGCACCCCAGGGTAAAGATAAAGGCCCTGACCGCGAAGATAGACAAACCCGTCAAGATATCCGAGGTATTTCCTGAGCTTTTGGGCACTTTTGAGATGGTCTGCAGCAATAAGCTTGCGGTAAATGATGTTTTGAAGAAGGGGATAGACGTCGTATTCCTGGCCCTGCCGCACAAGGTCTCTATGGACTATGTGCCCAGATTCCTGGATAAAGGAAAGATCGTAATAGATCTGAGCGCGGACTTCAGGCTGAAGGATACCAGGATCTATGAGAAATTTTATGGAAAGAAGCACCTGCAAAAGAAGTATCTCTTTGCCAGCGCCTATGGCCTGCCTGAGCTTTGCAGTGCCAGGATCAAGAAGGCAAAGCTTATAGCAAACCCGGGATGTTATCCCACAGGGTCGATACTCGGCATCGCGCCCCTTCTCCTTAAAAAGAAGGCAGACCTTAATGATATCGTCATAGACGCAAAGAGCGGTGTGACCGGTGCAGGCAGAAAGGCAATATTGCCGCTTCATTTTTCAGAGGTAAATGAGAATATAAAGGCCTACAAGATAGGTGTGCATCAGCATTGCCCTGAGATCGAGCAGGAGCTTAGCAATGCGGCCGGCAAGAAGGTGAGCATATTGTTTACACCGCACCTTGTGCCTATAAACAGGGGTATCCTGACCACAGCCTATGTGGCCTTAAAGAAGCAGGCAGGGCTCTCAGAGCTTGTAGGGCTGTACAAGACTTTTTACAAGAAGGCGCCGTTCGTCAGAGTCTATGACGAAGGAAGCCTGCCTGAGATAAAGAACGTGACAGGGAGTAATTATTGTGACATAGGTATAGCGCTTTCGCCTGATAAGAAAAGGTGCGTGATAGTGACTGCTATCGATAATCTCCTAAAGGGAGCAAGCGGGCAGGCTGTGCAGAATATGAATATAGTCTGCGGATTTCCCGAGGCTACAGGACTGGTATAGATGAAGAAGATAAGAGGCGGCATAACAGCACCACTCGGATTTAAGGCAGCTGCCTTAAATTGCGGCATAAAGAGAAAGAAGCTGGACATTGCGCTTGTTGCATCAGAGCTACCGGCCGTTGCAGCAGGGGTCTTTACCACAAACGTCTTTAAGGCCGCGCCTGTGGTGCTTTGCCAGAAAGATATAAACTCAAAGACACATAAGGCGGTCATCATAAACTCAGGAAACGCAAACTGCCTTACCGGCAAAAAGGGCCTTGATGATTGCATTAAGATAACCAAACAGGTCGCCGGGCTTATAGGTTCAAAAAGAGGTGAGGTCCTGATCTGCTCAACAGGGATAATCGGCAGGAGGCTTCCGATTAAAAAGATAACCGCGGCATTACCTTCTTTGGCAGTCTGGTTATCGAAGGCCAGCGCAGGAAGATGCGCAGAGGCCATAATGACCACAGATACATTTAAGAAAGAGGCAGTTTTTAGCATCAAGGCAGGCTCAAAAGAGATAAGGATTGCCGGTATAGCAAAGGGTGCTGGCATGATAGAGCCAAATATGGCAACCATGTTATCTCTTATTACAACAGACGCCAAGGTGAGCAAGCAAAAACTTAAACAGGCCCTCAAGGAGGCTGTTGAGCCATCCTTTAACAGCATAACCGTAGACGGTGATATGAGCACAAACGATACTGTCCTGATCCTGGCCAACGGGGCCTCCGGCGTGAATGTTGCAGGCTCAAAAGTGCTCTATGAGAAGTTTCTGTCAGGCCTTAAGGCGGTCTGCCTTGAGCTTGCAAAGATGATAGTCAAAGACGGTGAAGGCGCAACGAAATTTATCGAGATAGAGGTAAAGGGCGCAAAGACGCAAAAGCAGGCTAAGGCGATAGCCCTGGCCGTTGCAAATTCAAGCCTCTTTAAGACGATGTGCTATGGTGAGAATCCGAATTTCGGCAGGATCGCCGCGGCATGCGGTGCGTACCAGGGCGGCATAATACCCGGGAAGGTTGATATATATCTAAATGGCATAAAGGCTGTAGGTTCCGGCGTTGCGTTAAAAGATAAGCTGCCGAAGAATACATTAAAGGCAAAGAACATAAAAGTGGCTCTGAACCTGAATATCGGCACTGCCTGTGCAAAGGTCTATGCATCTGACCTCAGCCCCAAGTATGTAAAGATCAACGCAGAGTATTCTTAGGCTATGGACAAGAATCAGATTTTACAGGGCGCATCGAAATATATCGAGAAGTTTAAGGACAGGGTCTTTGTCATAAAGTACGGCGGCAGTATACTCGATGATAAGGAGATATCGGGATCCATCCTTGATGATATCATATGCCTCCACGAAAACCAGATCGATGTTGTGCTGGTCCATGGCGGCGGCTCTGCCATAAGCAAGCTTATGAAGGCCAGAGGCAAGGAGCCGGAGTTTGTTGGGGGCCTGAGGGTTACCGATGAAGAGACAGCCTCTATAGTAGATGAGGCCCTGAGCAGTGTAAACGCCGGCCTGGTTGAGAGGGTAATCTCCAAAGGCGTTGATGCTGTGTCTCTGGTGAGCAGGGAGAAGCTTACCATAAAGGGCAGAAAGAAGGATAGCGCGCCGCACGGGGATTTTGTAGGGGATGTGGCTTCAATCGATGCAGGTCATATAGATGAGGCTATAAAAAACCACTCTATCTCAGTCGTCTCTCCCGTGGGTGTCGGCGAAGACAAGAAGCCTTATAATATAAATGCGGATCTTGCGGCAGCGGAGATCGCAGGGTTTCTGTCTGCTGAGAAGTTTATAATGCTTACTAATGTAAAAGGGGTCATGTCAAAAAAGGACGATGATGCAAGCCTTATCTCGACGCTCAAGGAGAAAGAGGTGCACAAGCTGATAGACGAAGGCATCATTGACAGCGGGATGATACCGAAAGTGCAGGCAGGCATTCTGGCTCTGGACAAAGGGGTCGGCAAGGTCCACGTTATAAGCGGCAGGATACCACATTCTCTGCTTGAGGAGATCTTCACTGATAAGGGTATCGGCACAGAGATAGTAAAGTAGGGGAAAATAATGGAAAAGACCAAAGAAATAATCAATCTATGCAGTAAGTATATTCTGAATACATACACCCGGACACCCGTTGTTTTTACAAAGGGCAAGGGTATCTATATCTGGGATGTCGAGGGCAAGAAGTATCTCGACTTCTTCCCCGGATGGGCTGTAAGCGGTATAGGACATTGCCACAAGAGGGTGGTTGCCTCTGTAAAGAACCAGCTTAAGGATATTATCCACGTATCGAATAACTATTACAGCAAACAGCAGATCTTGCTGGCAGAGAAGATCGCAAATACCTCTTTCGGCGGCAAGGTCTTTTTCGCAAACAGCGGCGCAGAGGCAAATGAGGCGGCCGTGAAACTCGCAAGGGCCTGCGGCCAGTATGTAGGCAAGCATAAGGTCATAACCATGGAGAAGTCATTCCATGGCAGGACGCTTGCTATGATAGCAGCGACAGGCCAGGACAAGGTAAAGAAGGGGTTTGAGCCTCTACCGGAAGGCTTTGTCCACGTTCCATTCGGCGACATAGCTGCACTGGAGAAGGCGATGGATGATAAGACCGCGGCCGTTATGATCGAGCCTATCCAGGGCGAAGGCGGAATAAATATTGCTGATGAGGCCTATATTAAAAAGATAAGGTCGCTCTGCGATGAGAGAGAGGCCCTTCTTATATTCGATGAAGTGCAGACAGGCATGGGAAGGACAGGCAAACTCTTTGCCTACCAGCATTATGGCATTGAACCGGATGTGATGACACTTGCAAAGTCACTGGGCGGAGGTTTTCCAATAGGCGCTATGGTGGTAAATGACAAGTTCAGTGATGTGTTGAAGCCCGGTATGCATGCATCCACCTTTGGCGGAAGCCCGATCGTCTGTGCAGCGGCCCTGGGAGTATTCGAGGCCATAGAAGAAGATAACTTACTCGATAATGCCAACAAGATGGGCGAGTTTCTCGGTAAGAGGCTGAAGAAGCTTAAGAGGAAATACTCAGGCGTTATAAAGGGCATAAAGCAGATGGCCCTTATGGCAGGCCTTGAGCTCAATATAGAAGGCAGCAAGATAGTAGAGGAGTGTTTTAACAAAGGGCTCCTGATAAACTGCACGCAGAAGAATATATTAAGGATAATGCCGCCTTTAACAGTGAAGAAAGGCGAGATAACCAGGGCTATAAAGATACTGGATGAGGTATTAGCGAGGTACAGATGAATAAAGACCTGATTACGATAAAGGATTTGACGCAGCGAGAGATAGAGGGACTCTTCGTCCTTACCGCCAAGATAAAGGCGCACCCCTCTGCCTACAATTGCAAACTGAAGGGCAAGACCTTAGGCCTGATATTTCAGAAGTCGTCTAACAGGACGAGGGTCTCTTTTGAGGTGGGCATGTATCAGCTGGGAGGCTATGCCATATATCTCGGGCCCGATGATATCAAGCTCGGTGTAAGGGAGGCGACAAAGGATATCGCACAGACGCTCTCAAGATATCTGGATGGTATCGTTGCAAGGACCTATTCTCATCAGGACATAATAGACCTTGCGGGTAATGCCACCATACCTATTATAAACGGCTTAAGCGACCTGCTTCACCCTTGCCAGGCCATGGCAGATGTATTTACAGTAAGGGAGAAGTTTAAGAGACTAAAAGGGAAGAAGCTCGCATACATCGGGGATGGAAACAATGTGCTTAACTCGCTGCTATATTGCGCTGCAAAGACAGGACTCAGCGTCTCAATAGCAACCCCTGCAGGCTATGAGCCCAATAGTGACATTCTGCAGGAGGCCAAGGAGATGGCCAAGGCCACAGGCGCGCATATCGAACTCTGCAGCAGCAAGGAAGAGGCGGTAGCGGACGCGGATGTCCTTTATACCGATGTATGGACATCCATGGGCCAGGAGGCCGAGAGGGATAAGAGGCTTAAGGATTTTGAAGGTTTTCAGATAGATGCTGCATTGCTTTCGAAGGCAAAGCCGAAGGCACTGGTTATGCACTGCCTGCCTGCTCACAGAGGCGAGGAGATCACGGATGAGGTGATCGACGGGCCTCAGTCGGTAGTATTCGACCAGGCAGAGAACAGGCTGCATGTGCAGAAAGCGATCATGCTCGAATTATTAAAATGAGGAGTTATCAATGAAGAAGATCATACTTGCATATTCCGGAGGCCTTGATACATCGGTAGCAATAAGATGGTTCAAGGATAGAGGCTATGATGTGGTAGCCTGCCTTGTCGATGTAGGCCAGAAGGCGGATTTTGCCAAGGCAAAGGCCAAGGCCAAAAAGATAGGCGCATCCAGGATATATGTGGCCGATGCAAAAGAGGAGTTTGTGGAGGACTTTATCTTCCCTGCATTAAAGGCAAACGCGGTCTATGAGTCCAAGTACTTTTTGGCAACAGCCCTTTCAAGGCCCCTTATAGCAAAGAAACTGGCAGAGGTGGCCAAAAAGGAGAAGGCCAAATATGTTGCCCACGGCTGCACAGGAAAGGGCAATGACCAGGTAAGGATCGAGGTCTCGCTCGGTGCCCTTGCACCGGGGCTTTCTGTCATAGCGCCTCTCAGGGAATGGGAGCTCACCTCAAGGAATGCGGAGATGAGATATGCCAAGGCCCATAACATACCGGTCGAGGCAACAAGGAAGAGTCCGTACAGCCTTGATGAGAATCTATGGGGTGTCAGTATAGAGTGTGGTGTACTGGAGAATCCCGCAGCTGAACCGCCTAAGAATGCGTATCAGATCACCAAGGACCCGCAGCAGGCCCCGGCCAAACCCGCCTATATAAGAGTCGGGTTTGAGAAGGGTGTGCCAAAGACTATTAACGGCAAGGCCTATAAGCCCGTTGATCTCATATTACAGCTTCAGAAGATAGGCGCAGCGCATGGTGTAGGAAGAAGTGATATGCTGGAGAACAGGCTCGTCGGAATCAAATCAAGGGAGGTCTACGAGGCCCCTGCAGCATCTATCCTGCATACTGCGCACAAAGAGCTTGAGGCCCTGGTGCTTGATAGAGAACTGTTCCATTTTAAGGAGATGGTAGCGCTCAAGTACTCGGAATTGATATATTATGGCCTCTGGTACAGCCAGCTCAAGGTCTCACTCGACAGCTTTATAGATAGCACGCAGAAGAAGGTCACCGGTGAGGTCAGGCTCAAGCTGTATAAAGGCAGCTGTACGGTCGTCGGGAGAAAGTCGAAGTTCTCACTTTACAAGGAGGCCCTGGCCACCTATAGCGAGAAGGATACATTTGACCATAAGGCCGCTGAAGGCTTTATAAAGATCTGGGGCTTACCCTACAGAAAATAAGGAGTAAAGATGACAAAGAAGCTTTGGGGAGGAAGATTCACAAAGGAGCAGGATCCATTATTCTGGAAGTTTCAGAGTTCGATTGATTATGATAAGGAGCTGGCAAGGTATGATGTCGAGGCAAGCATAGCTCATGCAAAGATGCTTGGTAAGTGCCGGATCATACCCAAGAAGCATGCCCAGGCCATAGTGGGAGGCCTTTCTCAGATATTGAAGAATATAGAGAAGGGAACCTTTGTTGTAGACCCAAAGGCAGAGGATATCCATACCGCTGTCTATCTTGCACTGGTAAAGAAGAAGCCAAAGTCAGCCGACTATCTGCATACCGCAAGGTCGAGGAACGACCAGGTGGTGGTGGATCTTTTACTCTATTGCAAGGACAAGCTCTCAGTCATTACGGATCAGATAAAGGCCTTGCAGTATTCTTTGGCAGCGTTTGCCGAAAAGAATATAGATGTCATAATACCGGGACTTACGCATACACAACATGCGGTTCCGGTACTGCTTGCGCATCAGGTCCTGGCATACCTGAATATGCTTCAAAGGGATATAGAGAGGCTCGCCCAGGTAAAGGAGAGATGCGATATTATGCCTCTTGGTTCTTGTGCCCTCGCAGGGACATCCCTGACCATAGACAGGGCCTATGTCGCAAAGCTGCTCGGCTTCTCAAAGGTAAATGAAAACAGCATAGATGCCGTGAGCGACAGGGATTTTGTAATAGAGATACTGTCTGCGATATCTATCATGTTTATGCATTTTTCAAGGTTCGCGGAGGATATGATAATCTATTCGACACCTGAGTTCAACATCGTCGATATAGGCGAGGCCTTCTGCACAGGTTCAAGCATAATGCCGCAGAAGAAGAACCCTGACAGCCTTGAGCTTATACGGGCCTCATGCAGCCAGGCATATGCAAACCTTGTATCTGCCATGGTCATGATGAAGGGCCTGCCGCTTTCCTATAACAGGGATATGCAGCTCGACAAGAAGCCTCTGTTCGATTCGATAAATCTCACAGAGACGGTATTGGCCATCCTTAAAGGGCTCGTGGAGTCGATGAAGGTAAACAAGGAGAAGATCCAGCAGAGGCTTGCTGATGATGAGTCTATCTTTGCGCTCGACATGGCAGAATACCTGGTTTCAAGGGGTGTTGCCTTTTCCGAGGCGCATAATGTCGTGGGCAAGGTGGTTGTACATGCAACAAAGAATAATGTCAGGATCTCAAACATCGAACTTGACGAACTAAAAGGGTTCGCAAAGGAGTTTGACTCAGACGTATTCAATCTTCTTGATGCCAAAAGATCGGTCATGTCGAAGAGGTCCATTGGAAGTACAAACCCGCTTCTTGTAAGGCAGCAGCTCAAGAAGTGGCACAAGAAGAAGTAGAAGGAGTTTTTAGGGAGATCAGATGCACTATTTTAGATATCGAGGAAATGTGTTATATTGTGATTCTGTAAGGGTGAAGGATATAGCGGAGAAGGCAGGGACGCCGGTCTATATCTACAGCCACAGAACACTGATCGAGCATTATAGAAAGATAAAGAATGCCTTTGCGTCCTTAAGGCCGCTTATCTGTTTTTCCATGAAGTCCAATTCGAGCCTTGCATTGTGCAGGGCCCTGGTAAAGGCAGGCTCGGGCCTGGATATCGTATCAGGCGGCGAGCTCTTTAAGGCGCTGAAGATAGGTGCAGATCCAGGGAAGATAGTATATGCGAGTGTGGGAAAGACGCCCGATGAGATAAGCAGGGCCATAAAGGCGGGCATACTCTTCTTTAATGTAGAGTCGATCCCCGAACTTTGTGCCATAGAGAAGATGTGCGGCAGGCTAAAGAAGAGGGCAAAGATCTCATTGAGGGTAAACCCCGAGGTAGATGCCCATACACACCATTATATTACCACAGGCACGCAGGAGAACAAGTTCGGTATCGATATAGATACTGTCACAAAGATCTTCCGCCAAAAGGATTGCTACAGGCACCTTGATATAGTATGCCTGCATGTGCATATCGGTTCGCAGATAACCGAATCTGGGCCGTTTGTAAAGGCCGTAAGGAAGGTATCTTCCCTGATCAGGCTTTTGCGCAGCGAAGGCCACAAGATAGACTACCTGAACATAGGCGGTGGTATGGGTATTGTATATCGCAAAGAGAGGCCGCAGACAGCCGCTGATTTTGCAAAGGCAGTAGCGCCGTTGATAAAGAAGTTGGGTGTTAAGCTCATCCTTGAACCGGGAAGATTTATATCGGGCAACAGCGGCATACTGGTTGCAAAGGTGCTCTATGTCAAGAAGTCGAAGAGCAAGAATTTTATAATCACAGACGCGGCGATGAATGACCTTGCAAGGCCGAGCCTCTATGGGGCATATCATGAGATCGTGCCTGTGCATCGTTCTTCCTCATCCCGTGCCCGCATGAAGTATGATGTGGTAGGGCCGATATGTGAGAGCGGGGATTTCCTTGCCAAGGGCAGGAGGCTTGCTGCTGTTAAGGAAGGAGAGCTCCTTGCTGTTATGGGTGCAGGTGCTTATGGATTTGCCATGTCGAGCAATTACAATGCACGCCCAAGGAGTGCAGAGGTCATGGCCATAGGCAGAAATTTCTACGTTACAAGAAAAAGGGAGACCTACGCCGACCTGGTAAGGGGCGAGAGGATACCCGGGGTATTAAAGTGAAATGAGCACACAATTTACGCGGCCGAAGGGAGCGTAAATTGTATGTGCGAATTTCATCCCCGCGAAAGCGGGGATCTAAATAAACGACTGGATTCCCGCTTATGCGGGAATGACAGCGTGTTTGCAACGCTGGAAAGAGTGGAGTTGTTATATGAGATCTCTTAAATTCAGTAAGATGGTAGCTACCGGAAACGACTTTGTCGTTATAGACAACCGCTTAAATCGCCTCTCGCGTGTCCCGGATCTTGCAAGAAGACTCTGCGACAGAAAACTCGGAATAGGCGCAGACGGGCTCCTTTTGGTCGAGAAGTCAAAGATGGCGGATTTCAAGATGCGCATCCTCAATCCAGACGGGTCAGAGCCTGAGATGTGCGGCAATGGGTCGCGCTGCATAGCCCTCTTTGCCAGGGAAAAAGGGGTGGTCCGTTCGTCCTCTATGTCTATAGAGACAAAGGCAGGACTCCTTAAGGCAAAGGTGAAGGGTTCGCTTGTCAGCATAAAGATGACAGATCCGACCGACATAAAGCCGGGCCTTAATATTGAGATCGGCAGAGACGCATATCAGCTCCATTTTATAAACACAGGCGTGCCCCATGCCGTCTTTTTCGTAAGGAATCTTGAGATGTTCGATGTCGATAAGATCGGAAGCGCCATAAGATATCATAAGGCCTTCAGGCCTGACGGCACCAATGCCGATTTTATAAAGGTCAAATCAAAAGGCTCTATATGGATGAGGACCTACGAGAGGGGTGTTGAGGCAGAGACACTTGCGTGCGGCACAGGCGCGGTTGCCTCAGCAATTATAGCCGGCATTATAAATGGGTTTGGTTCCCCGGTAAAGGTCTATACAAAAGGCGGGTTATTGAATATCTATTTTAAGAAAAATAAAGGTGTTTTCAGAGACGTCCTTTTAGAAGGCGAGGCAAAAGAGGTTTTTGCCGGTACGGCAGGATTGGAGGTATAAGATGTTTACAGGATCTATGGTAGCAATAGTGACACCATTTAAGGACAACGGGGCCTGTGTAGACAGCAAGAAGCTCCAGGAGCTGGTAGGTTTTCAGATTGAAAACGGTACCTCTGCTATCGTGCCTTGCGGCACCACGGGAGAGTCTGCGACACTATCTATTGAGGAACACGAAGAGGTCATAGATGTGGTGATAAGAGCGGCAAAGGGCAAGGCCAAGGTTATAGCAGGGACAGGTTCCAATAATACGCAGGAGGCCATTGAGCTTACCACGCATGCCAAGAAGGCAGGTGCAGACGGGGCCCTGATAATAACGCCATATTATAACAAGCCTACACAGGAGGGGATATACCAGCATTTTAAGGTGATCTCCGAGGCCGCGGATATCCCGATAGTAGCTTACAACATCGCCTCGCGCACCGGCACAAACATCGAACCCAGGACCATGGCGCGGATATCCAAGATAAAGAACGTCGTCGGTGTAAAGGAGGCAAGCGGCAACCTCAACCAGATGTCAGAGACTAAGCTGCTCTGCGGCGAGGATTTTGATCTCATATCAGGTGACGACTCATTGACCATGCCGCTTCTTGCAATAGGCGGCTGCGGTATCATATCGGTTGTTGCCAATATTGTACCAAAGGATGTATCGGACATGGTAGGCGCATTCTTAGGCGGCGATATTGAAAAGGCAAGAGAGCTGCACTATAAGATGCTGCCTCTGGTAAAGGCGATGTTTATCGAGACAAATCCTATCCCTGTAAAGACAGCGATGGGTATGATGGGCATGCTGGAGCCTGCCTTAAGGCTTCCCATGTGCTCGATCACTGAAGAAAACAGAAAGAAGCTCGAGTCCGCACTAAAGGACTACGGCCTTATTTAGGTGTTACCTGCCTGCCGGTAGGCAGGGGTTCCAGGTAAGAGGTTTATGAAGAGGAGATAATTATGATTACAAAGATAGTTATTACAGGTATAAGCGGCAGGATGGGTAAGAGGATAGCATCCCTGGCGCTCCAGGAGGAGACCTTCAGGATCCTCGGCGCCGTAGAGGATAAGGGCCACCCGGATATAGGCAGGCCCTTAGAAGAGATAGTAGGGGTGTGCTGCAGCGATATAAAGATAAGCGATGATCTGGCCGGCGCAGCCAAGGGTGCAGACGTGATAATAGATTTTACCTCTGCTCCATCCACCCTCTCAAATCTCGACATAGCGCAGAAGTTAAACCTTCCCATTGTGATCGGCACAACCGGCCTCACAGAAGAGGATCTAAGGGCGGTGAAGAAGGCATCCGGTTCAATACCGGTTCTGTTCTCATCCAATATGTCGATGGGTGTGAATCTCCTGTTTCGTGTTGCGCCGGAGATAGCCAATGCATTAGGCAAGGATTACGACATAGAGATTGTAGAGGCGCACCACAGCAGAAAGAAAGATTCACCGAGCGGCACAGCAAAGAAGCTGGCAGAGCTCATAGCAGAGGCAAAGGGAAAGAGGCTTAAGGATATAGCCGTATATGGCAGAGAAGGTGATGTGGGCAGGCGGCCAAAGGGTCAGCTCGGCATCCACTCTGTCCGCGCAGGTGATATAGTAGGAGACCACACGGTGGTGTATGCAGGCGATAACGAGAGGATAGAGATAACGCATAGGGCCCATTCCCGTGATGTGTTTGCGCAAGGTGCCTTGCGGGCAGCAAGGTTTCTGGCAGACAAGTCGCCGGGCTTATATGATATGCAGGATGTGATAGGAGGTATATAGATTATGCTAAAGATAGAGACAGCAGATAGGCTCAAAAAATTACCGCCATACCTTTTTGCAGAGATAGACCGCATAAAGAAGGCAGCAATACAGAGTGGCAGGGATATAATAGATCTGGGTGTGGGTGATCCGGATACACCTACACCAATGCATATAATCGAGCAGCTCTACAAGGCTGCCAGTGATCCACAGAACCACCGTTATGCGATGGACGCCGGGCTTCTGCAGCTGCGAGAGGCTATCACAAGCTGGTATAAGAGCCGTTTCAACGTAGAACTCGATGTTGATACCGAGGTGCTCCCGCTCATAGGTTCAAAAGAGGGCATCGCGCATATACCGCTTGCTTTTATAAACCACGGTGACGAGGTCCTTATACCCGACCCCTGTTATCCGCCCTATAAGTCGGGTACGATATTTGCAGGAGGCGTGCCATATCTGATGCCGCTTTTGGAGGAGAATGATTTTTTGCCCGACCTGGATGCTATTGACCCCCAGGTTGCAAGGCGCGCAAAGATCATGTTTATAAATTATCCCAATAACCCAACCTCTGCATGCGCAACAGAAGACTTTTACAGAAAGGTGATCGATTTCGCCAGGGATAACAATATTATAATCTGCCATGATGCCGCTTACTCTGAGGTCTCTTTTGACGGATATAAACCTCAAAGTTTTCTGGAGTTTGATGGCGCCAAGGAGGTAGGGGTTGAGTTCCACTCGCTTTCAAAGACATATAATATGACAGGCTGGAGAATAGGATTTGCCTGCGGCAATTCCGAGGTGATCGCCGCCTTAAGAACCGTAAAGTCCAATATAGACTCAGGCATATTTCAGGCCGTGCAGTTTGCAGGGGTCATTGCCCTGGAAGGCGATCAGTCGCATGTAGATGAGATAAACAGTATGTATCAGTCGAGGAGAGACGCCCTCGTGGATGGTTTAAACAGGATAGGGTGGAAGGTGTCCAAGCCAAAGGCGACATTCTATGCCTGGATCCCTGTTCCCCCGGGATATACCTCAAACGAACTTACAAAGTTATTATTGGAGAAGGCAGATATAGTTACCACCCCCGGGGTCGGATTCGGCCCAAACGGGGAAGGCTATATAAGGATGGCCCTGACCGTTTCAGAAGAGAGGCTCGCAGAGGCGGTGGGCAGGATCGAGAGGCTGCATAAATGAGCGTTGCATATATAGGAATAGGTTCCAATCTTGGCGACCGGCAGAAGAATATAGATACAGCCATTGAAAAATTAAAACAGAGAAGGAACATTGAGGTAGAAAAGGTCTCCCCTGTTATAGAGACAGAGTCTGAGCAGGCAGTAGAAGGCGGTAAGTTTCTGAATGCAGCCTGCAGGTTACAGACGAGCCTCTATCCTGATGAGCTCCTCGACTGCCTGAAGTCGATCGAGGGGGAGATGGGCAGAAGAAAGGACTCTTCCGCGCCGCGCGTAAGCCGTGAAGAACAGCTTAAGATGCTGCAGGAAGGGAGCATTGATTTTAAGGATTTTGAGAAGGGCATTTCTCAGGATACAGACAAGCAGGATCCAGGGCCTGAGGTAAAAGGCTCGCGCAGCATAGACCTCGATGTCATGTTTTATGACGATATTATCATGAAGGGAAATAACCTTATCATACCGCACCCGCGTCTCCATGAACGGTTATTTGCATTAAGGCCGCTTTCAGAGATAGGCCCGGATCTTATCCACCCCGTCTTAAAAAAGTCTATAAAGGAACTGCTTCAGGATCTAGAGACGCCCAGCGCGAATATTGGCACAGATGAACCTTGCTGCTCAGAAACTGAAGATATCCCGCCGCAAGAGGCTGCTCAAGAGGTTGAAGCCAACCAGGATAATGAGCCTACCCAGGCAGATGAAGGTAGTCAAGAACTCTAAGGAGATGCTTCGCATCTCATCCAGGATCAAGGAAAGCGGAAAGACCATAGGTTTTGTTCCGACTATGGGCTATCTTCATGAAGGTCATATCTCGCTTATAAGAAGGGCACGCAGAGATAACGATCTGGTAGTTGTAAGCATATTTGTAAATCCAATACAGTTTGGCCCAAACGAGGATTACAAAAAGTATCCTCGGAACTTAAGACAGGATAGAAAGATCGCAAGGGACAAAGGCTGCGATATCATCTTTTGCCCCGATGCCAAACAGATCTATCCTAAAGGGTACGCGACCAGGGTCAAGGTCTCAGGCCTGACTTCCTATATGTGCGGCGCATCAAGGCCCGGCCACTTTGAAGGCGTTACCACTGTATGCGCAAAGCTCTTTAATATTGTAAGGCCGGACATTGCTTATTTCGGGCAGAAGGATTATCAGCAGGCAGTGGTAATCACCAGGATGGTAAAAGATCTTAACATGGGCCTTAAGATAAAGACAATGCCCATAGTGCGGGAACGGGGCGGGCTCGCCATGAGTTCACGTAACGAATATCTCTCGCCTCAACAGAGAAGAGACGCCGCGGCCCTGTATGAGTCACTGAAAGAGGCAAAGAAGCTGATAAGGTCAGGATGCAGGGAAAGCGCCGGGATAAAGGCGGCGATGCGGCGCATGATATCAAAGAAACCCGGTATTCATATCGATTATATAACCATAGCCGATCCGGAGACATTGAGGTCTCAGAATAGGCTGGGCGCAAAGTCCTTGATAGCGCTTGCGGCCCGGATAGGCAGAACACGTTTGATCGATAACGTATTAGTGGATTGTGAATAGTTTTTTACGATTCACGATTCGCTAACAGCGATTCACTAAAACACGAGAACAGGGAGTGACCATGTTAAGAACAATCTATAAGTCGAAGATCCATCGCGCAATAGTGACCGACGCCAACCTTAATTACACAGGCAGCATAACCATAGACTCTGAGCTGCTTAAGGCTGCGGATATCTTTCCCGGTGAAAAGGTTCAGATCGTAAACCTGAACAACGGGACAAGGATTGAGACCTATGTAATAGAGGGGGATGCCGGAGGCGGCACCATATGCATGAACGGCGCCGCCGCACGTTGGGCACAGAAGGGTGACAAGGTGATCATTATATCTTACTGCCTCGTCGAATCGAAAGAGGCGTCCACATTTAATCCAAAGATTTTGGTTTTGGATGATTCCAACAAGATCAAAAAGGAATAGATATGAAACATTACACAAAAGAAGATGACAAGCGTTATATTGATAATCTGAAGAAGCGTATAATAGAGTTGAAGAAGGAGCGCAATGCCGTAATCATCGTTCATAATTATCAGAGGGATGAGGTGCAGGATATAGCCGATATCACCGGCGACTCCCTGGGCCTAAGCAAGGCCGCGGTAAAGATAGATTCCGATGTCATCGTATTCTGCGGCGTGCATTTTATGGCCGAGACCGCCTATATCTTAAACCCCGAGAAGACGGTCCTTCTGCCCGTAAAAGAGGCAGGATGTCCCATGGCGGACATGATTACGCCGGAGTCTCTTAAGGATGCGAAGAAGAAGCACCCCGATGCCGTTGTGGTCTGTTATGTAAATACAGCAGCTGCAATAAAGGCAGAGAGCGATATCTGCTGCACATCGAGGAATGCCGTTGATATAGTCCGTTCCCTTGAGGAGAAGAGAGTCATCTTTGTCCCCGATAAGAACCTGGGCCGTTATGTGCAGACACAGGTTCCCGACAAAGAGATAATACTATGGGAGGGTTTTTGCCCAACCCACATATGTGTGCATCCTGATCAGGTAAACTCGGCAAAGAAGCTTTATCCAGGCGCGGAGTTTGTGGCACACCCCGAATGTAACCCCGACGTCCTTGAACTTGCCGATTGTATAACATCGACCGGAGGCATGATCGAATATGTGAAAAAGTCCGACAAGAAAGAATTTATAATCGGAACAGAGATGGGGATGCTTTACAGGCTGCGGCAGGACAACCCGGACAAGAAGTTCTATCTGCCGACAGAGGGCCTTCTCTGCGCAAATATGAAGCTTACGACCCTGGGCTGGATCGCGCATTCCCTTGAGTTTATGCAATACAAGGTTGAGGTCCCGGAGGAGATAAGAAAGCGCGCCCATAGTTCTGTAAACAGGATGCTTGCCGTATCGGGCGAGAAGAAGTGGGTCTCCATATCCGGAACATAACAGAAGGCTATGACTATGAAAAGAATAGGGATCGTAGGCTGCGGCGCAATAGGCGGGTTTCTCGCAAAGAGGATAGATAAGGAATTTCGTAAGACCGCCAGGATCGCCGGGCTCTGTGACATAGACAGGAAGAAGGCAGCGCTCCTTGCGGGTAAACTTTCTAAGAGGCCCCCTGTCCTTGAGCTCGATAAGTTGATCAAGGCCTCCGACCTTATCATAGAGGCAGCCTCCGGCAGCATAAGCGCCAAGATATGCAAGAGCTCGATCGAAAAGGGCAAGGATGTCATGATCATGAGCACCGGCGGGCTCCTCGGCAAGAACCGGCTCTTCAGGCTTGCCAGAGAGAAGAAGGCGCGAATCATTCTACCCAGCGGAGCCATATGCGGCCTCGACGGACTCAAATCCGCCAGCATGTGCAAGGTAAAGAAGGTGACTCTGACGACACGCAAGCCCCCTAAGGGTTTAAGAGGCGCGCCTTTTATATTAGAGAAAGGAATAGACCTCGACTCGATAACCGGTGAGAAGGTCATCTTTGAGGGCACGGCCCGGGAGGCGGTGAAGGGTTTTCCAAAGAATGTAAATGTCTCGGCAATCCTCAGCCTTGCAGGCATAGGTGCCAATAAGACCGGCGTGAGGATCATTACATCGCCTGAATATATGGTCAACATGCACGAGATAGAGATAGAAGGGGACTTTGGAAGACTCGTTACGCGCACGGAGAATATGCCCTTTCCGGAAAATCCCAAGACAAGTTTTCTTGCAGCGCTTTCAGCGGCCGCTACATTGAAGCAGATCCTCGAGGAGAACCTGAGGATAGGCACGTAAAAAATAGGGACAGGTCCAATTAAAGGAAAAAATGGGCCCGTCTCTTTTTTTCTTTTATTTTAAAAAAAATCTTGCGCTCGTCGGCAAAAAAGAGTAAAATAAAAAAGATAAAAACAAGTGTGAAGGGAGGTGAAAAAGACAAATGGCGACTAAAGTTTTGAAATGCAAGGTAAAGAGAGAGAAAGGTTACCTCTATTACTTAGATAAGAAAGGTAATGTTGCAAAGGCGAAGATGGCACGCGGTAAGAAGAAAGGCGGATCGCCCAAGGTTGTCGTAAAGGCCGGCATAAAGAGACAGGCTGGATATTTATATTTCATTGATAAGCAGGGCGATGTTTCGATGGCCAAGATGGCAAGAGGCGGTAAGAAGAAGAAAAAGAAGGTCGTAGCAAAGAAGAAAAAGAAGGTCGTAGCAAAGAAGAAGGTAGCAAAGAAGAAAAAGAAGGTCGTAAAGAAAAAGAAGAAGAGATAGCATTAAACCGCTTTTGATTGTGACACAAAACAAAGGGGGTAGTGATGGTAAAGAAGAAGAAAGCAGCAAAGAAGAAAAAGAAGGTCGTAGCAAAGAAGAAGAAGGTCGTAGCAAAGAAGAAAAAGAAGAAGTAAATTCTCAATATTTATCAATGCTTAGCCAAGAAGCCCCTTATCTAAAAAGGGGCTTCTTGCATTTGGAGATCCTTAAGGAAGACAGGGAAGATGGAAAAAGGTTATATTGTAGTAAAAGGGGCGCGGGAACATAATCTGCAGTCTGTTGACCTGCGGCTGCCCCGGAACAAACTCACCGTGATAACAGGGCTCTCCGGATCAGGCAAGTCGTCGCTCGCCTTTGATACCATATATGCCGAAGGCCAGCGCAAATTTGTAGAGAGCCTCTCCGCATACGCCCGCCAGTTTTTAGAGCAGATGCAGAAACCCGATATAGACTATATAGAAGGGCTCTCCCCGACCATTGCTATTCAGCAGAGGATTGCCGGCGGCAACCCCCGCTCGACCGTGGGGACTATTACAGAGATACATGATTACCTGAGGTTATTATATGCCAGGGCCGGCAAGGTCTATTGCTATAAGTGCGGCAAGCCGATAAGCATGCAGACCTCCCAGCAGATAATAGAGGCCATATTGAAGACGCCCATAGGCAGCGCACTGCTTATACTCGCCCCGATTATACGCGGAAGAAAAGGGGAGCACCGGGAGATCTTTGCAAGGATAAAGAAAGAAGGGTTTGTGAGATGTAGAGTCGATGGGGGCATCCTTGATATAAACGAAAAGATCAGCCTGGACAAGAAGAGAAAGCACAGCATAGATGTCGTGGTAGACAGGATATCAATAAAGGAAGGCATAGGCAGGCGGCTCAGTGATTCAGTGGAGACAGCCCTTAAGGTGGGCAACGGCCTTATAATAGTATCGCAACAACCCGATACGGATCTTTCGACAAAGCTCAGGATTCGTCCCGAGCGACTTGTGGTGAGCAAAGTCGAACCAAGCCAAGGGACGAAATACGATAAATTATATAGCACACAAAACGCCTGCGTGGATTGCGGTATAAGCTACGGTGAGCTTGAACCGCGTGCGTTCTCTTTCAATTCACCTTACGGCGCCTGCCCGAAGTGCGACGGTCTGGGCAATAAGATGGAGATAGACCCGGACCTTGTAATACCCGATAAGTCAAAGTCGCTCAAGGAAGGCGTTATAGAACCATGGCGCAAGGGTGGAAAGTCGCTTCTTTTGTATTACAGCCGCTTTCTTCACGGTCTTGCATATGATTATGGCTTCGGGCTTGATGCGCCTTTTAAGGATTTAAGCAGGCGCATACAGAAGGTCATCCTGTATGGCAGCGTTGAGGCCGCAGAAGGCGAAAAGTATTTTGAAGGGGTGATACCGAATCTTGAGAGGCGCTTCCGGGAAACAGAGAGCGAATATATGCGCAGGCATATTCACCGTTATATGTCTATCCAGCCCTGCCCTCAGTGCAAAGGCGCAAGATTAAAGAAAGAGTCTCTTGCCGTGAAGATCGGCGGCAAGGATATAGCAGAGCTTTGCAGCTTCTCTGTCATGCAGGCATCGGAGTTTTTCAAAGATCTTAAACTCGATGCCGAAAAGGCCATGATAGCAAGGCAGATACTAAAAGAACTCCAGAACAGATTTAGGTTTATGAAGAATGTCGGCCTCGGCTACCTTACGCTGGATCGCGTAAGTTCTACCTTATCGGGCGGAGAGGCCCAGCGCATCAGGCTTGCCACGCAGATCGGCGCAGGCTTGGTCGGCGTGACCTATGTCCTGGATGAACCGAGCATCGGCCTGCACCAACGCGATAATTCCAAGCTCTTATCCACCCTGAAGGCCCTGCGCGACCTTGGCAATACCATACTTGTAGTAGAGCACGATGAGGCAACAATAAGGAGTGCGGACTTTGTCGTGGACTTAGGCCCCGGTGCGGGAACCCACGGCGGCAAGGTCATATATAGTGGTACTGCAAAAGGCCTGTTGAAGGCAAAGGGTTCACTGACCGCAAAATATTTAAATGGCAAGCTTCTCGTTACGGGCCCCGGAAAGAGAAGGCCCTATAAAGGCAGAAAAGAGCTTATAATCAAAGGCGCCCGCGAACATAATCTAAAAGATGTAGATGTCCATATCCCGCTCGGAACGTTTACCTGCGTTACGGGGGTATCGGGTTCGGGGAAATCGACTCTTATAGATGAGATATTATACAGGGCCCTGGCTCGGAAATTTTACAGGTCTGTGCAGCGGCCCGGAAGACATGAAAGCATAGTAGGTTCAGAGCATATAGATAAGGTCGTTGTCATAGACCAGTCCCCCATAGGCAGAACTCCGCGCTCCAACCCGGCCACCTATACAGGCGTGTTTTCTCATATAAGGACTCTCTTCAGTAAGCTTCCCGAGGCGAGGGTAAGGGGTTATAAACCGGGCAGGTTCAGTTTTAATGTCAAAGGCGGAAGGTGCCAGGCGTGTGAAGGGGACGGTGTCAAGAAGATAGAGATGCATTTTCTGCCGGATATATATATAAGATGCCAGGTATGCAAGGGCAAGAGGTTTAATCAGCAGACGCTCGAGGTCAGATACAAGGGAAAGTCCATATCAGATGTTCTCGAGATGCCAGTGGATGATGCAGTCGCCCTATTCAGCAACATACCTGCTGTAAGAGATAAGCTCAGGATGGTCCAGGACGTAGGTTTAGGTTACGTAGAGCTTGGGCAATCGGCTACTACGCTTTCAGGCGGCGAGGCGCAAAGGGTAAAGCTCTCCTCAGAGCTTTCGAAGAGGGCCACCGGTAAGACCCTCTATATACTGGATGAACCTACTACAGGCCTGCACTTTGCGGATGTGAGCAAACTTTTGTCTGTGCTGAACAGGCTCGTCGATCAGGGCAATACCGCCTTGATTATCGAGCACAACCTCGATGTGATAAAATCAGCCGATTACATAATAGACCTAGGGCCCGAAGGCGGTGACAAGGGTGGCAGGGTAGTAGCCTGCGGATCGCCCGAAGAGATAATTAAAAGGAAATCTTCCTACACAGCCGCCTATCTGAAGAAGGCCCTGAGGCCCTGATCCTCAAATTTGACCCTAGAATTTGATTGAATTTATTACCACTTAATGATATACTTATCCTAACATGAGATCCCTATTCAAGCCCATTATCATTATTAGTTTGCTTTTGTTTGCAGGCCATATTCTGCCTTCTTACGCTGAGACTGAGGCAGAATCCCAGCAGCTTTTGGTCATAAAGAAGGCTGTAAACGACACCTTCTATGATATCGCCATACAGCAGGCAGATGAATTTATTGATGCCTATCCTGAAAGTGCCCGCCTGGAAGAGGCACATATTCTGCTTGGAAAATCATACTTCTACAGCGACAAGTATCCACAGGCATTGAACCAGTTTGAGATAGTGCTTAAGTCCTCCCCGGAATCGAAACTGACAGACGAGGCACTATACTGGGCCGGCGAAGTCAATTTTAAGGCAGGCGATTATGACCGCGCCATCGTATTTTACAATAAACTCATAAACGAGCATCCCCTGTCTATCTATGTCCCCTACGCATACTATTCCCACGGATGGGCCTATTATAAGAAGAACGATGTAAATAATATGGAAGTGGGCCTGGCAGATTTTGAGAAGATAACAGAAGAGTATCCCGGTTCAAGGATCGTGCCGTCGGCTATATATAAATCAGCAGAGTGCCTTTATGACCTTGGCAGGCTCGGTGACGCCAGGGAGAGGGTCGAATCTTACCTTGTGAAATTTCCCCTTGGCAACGAGACCAAGGATATACTTTTTCTGAAAGGAGAGATACTCTATCGGCTTAAAGAGTACCAGGAGGCCCTGACTGCTTACAAGGATTCCCTCGCGCTCTCCGGCGAGAGAAAATGGATCCCTTACGCCCGCTTGAGTATAGGATGGCTATATTTTAAACTGGGTAGATATGATGAGGCTATAGCCGAGTTTGAAGCTATCATGGAAGACCCGTCCCAGAATGAGTACGAAGACAGCCTCTTATTCGGCCTGGGCCGCTCCAATGCTATAGAAGGCGAATATGACAAGTCCATAGAGGTCTACGCCCGCCTGATAAACAAGTTTCCAAAGAGCGGATACCTGGATGATGCCTATTTCTGGAAGGCAGAGTCGCTCTATTCCCTCGGCAGGTATAAAGAGGCTGTGTCCACATACAGGAAGCTGCTGAAGGCTGCGCCCGATACTAAACTCGCGGGTGATGCCCGTTACAATCTGGCATGGTCGCTTATACGCCTTGAGAGTCGAAAGGAGGCCATAGCGGAGTTCAAGAAGGCTGCTGAAGTTACAGACGATGATAATCTCAAGATAAGTTCTATGTGCAGGATCGCGGATGCCTATTCAGATATAGGCGAGTACAATAAGGCGCAGGAGTACTATGATATGGTGCTCAAGGATTATCCGGAGAGCCATTATGCAGACTATGCCCAGTATCAACTCGGGGAGACCTTTATAAGATTGAAGGAGTTTGACAGCGCGGAGATAACCTTCAAGACCTTCCTCAGAAATTTCCCGGAGTCCAGGCTCAGGGCCAAGGTCCTGTTTCAGCTGGGTAGCATCTATTATAAACAGGGCAATTACGACCTTGCCCAGGAGCAATACCAGAGGATCGTCGAGAGTTTCTATAGCAGCCCCTTCAAGGACAGGGCCTTATATCAGATAGGAAGCTGCCTTTATAATTCCGGAAAGTACGCAGAGGCGATGTCGGTCTTCAAGGGTCTTATTAAAAAGAGTCCGGACGAGGAGCTGCAGAGGCTGGCGAGGTATGAGCTCGGGTGGTGTTATTTTCAGATGGGCAAGGAGAAGGTCGCAATAAAGGTATTCGATAATTATCTTACGCTCTACCCTGACAGTGATATCGCCGCTGATGTTATATTCTGGTTTGCGCAGCACTATTACAGCAACGGCCTTTTTGGCAGGGCCCAAAATTGTCTTAGCAGAGTTATCGAGGGCTTCCCTAGCAGCGCGCTTCTTGATGATGCCAATTATCTTCTCGGCTGGATCTACTATCGCGAAGGAAAATTAGACTTGGCCGTAGAGAAGTTTAAGAAAGTGATAGAGGACTACCCGAACAGCGATTCTGCCTATAATGCCGCTATTGCACTTGGCGACACATTGACCGAGTCCGGCAGGTTTGAAGAGGCCATCCGTATCCTTAAGGAGCTTTTGCCTAGATACAAGGACGGCCAGTTTAAGAGACTGATAAACAAAAAGATCGCGCTTGTATATCAGCAGAAGGGTTTTTACGAGGAGGCCACAGATTATTTTGGGAAGGCCCTCACCCCAGAAGACAGTGACTTTAACGCGGAGATACAATTCAGGATCGCAGAATGCATGGAGGATCAGACCCGGTATGACGAAGCGATTTCGGATTATCTCAAGGTTGGATATCTCTACCCGAAGAACAGGTACTGGGTCACGCGTGCCCGGTTAAGGGCAGCGCAGATACTGGAGGCGCAGGAGCGATGGTCTGATGCCAGAAAGATATATGAGGACATAGCAGAAGAGGATATCCAGGAGGCTAAGTATGCGCGCGAAAGGCTTCGCTGGATGGACAGACACAGGGATGAATTAGAATAAGCTTTAAGCTATAACTAAAAAGGAGGTAACGATGTTCGAAATGGTTGTTAAGGGCGGGCCGATAATGTATCCGATACTCCTGTGCTCGATAATAGCAATGGCCATTGTTATAGAGAGGGTATACCACCTCTACAGGGCAAGGATCGATACACGTAAATTCATGGATGATATTGCCAATGTCCTGCGGCGCAATAAGATCGTCGAGGCCATAGAGATGTGCGATAATACGCCGGGCCCGATAGCCCATATTTTGAAGGCGGGCATTCTCAAACATGACCGGCCAAGGCAGGAGATAAAGGAGTCTATAGAAGAGGCAGGGCTCTACGAGGTGCCGAGGATGGAGAAGAACCTGACGGCATTGGCCACCATAGCTCATATCGCACCGCTGCTCGGGCTTCTTGGCACTGTAGTTGGCATGGTGGGATGTTTCCAGGTCATACAGGCGAAATCGACTTCTTTCAATCCCGTCTCACCCGGAGACCTGGCAGGAGGTATATCGCAGGCTCTCGTTACCACGGTTGCGGGGCTTGCGGTCGCGATCCCGGTCTATGTGGCTTATAACTATTTGGTGAGCAGGGTAAATAATCTTGTGCTCGATATGGAGAGGAGCGCAACAGATCTTATAAACATACTTACACAGAGGGGTAAAGATTATGCAGCTTAAAAGACATCTAAAATTAGAAAGGACTCTGCGTACCATAGATATAGCGCCTTTGATAGATGTTGTTTTCCTGCTTCTTATCTTTTTCATGCTGACCTCTAATTTTATATTTCAGCCCGGCATCAGGGTCAATCTCCCCCGTGCTGTGACTTCAGAGATACTGAGTGAGGAGAACACCGTTATAACTGTAACAGCGGAAAACCTTATCTATCACAACGGAAGGCTGGTTACTGCCAAGGAGCTTTCATTGGCGCTGAAGAAGGCAGCCTCCGCGCACCGCCCTGTTTTGATCAAGGCTGATAAGAAGGCTTCCCTGGGGCGCATAGTCGAGGCCTGGGATATATGCCGGCAGGAAGGCATCTCCCGCGTAAATATAGCCACCAACCAGACGACCGATTAAAGCCCCATGTTATTCAAGATAACCTTTAACCGCGCGCTTATTATATCTTTTTTGTGGCATCTGTTCTGCTTTTTGGCAGTTACCATTGTTGTGCTGCCGGTGGGTGCCTTGCCGCAGAGGCTTTCTGCTGTGTACTTTATAGGTTCTATCCTCAGCGAAGACTCCTTTCACCGTGAGTTCAAGGGCCGGAATTCGGATATAGAGGGCATACAGCCCAGGCGCAAAAGGTTGTTTCTGCCGGCCAGGGGAAAACTCGTTGTAAAACGTTTAAGCGCCGGAGGAGAAAGTGACTACCTGATGAAGGCAAAGCCCTACAGAGTCTCTATAGATGAGGTATTAGAGACACATAGGAGGTTGCCTTCCGTAGAGGAGAAAGAGCCATTCTCACAGCCGAAAGACAGACATTTTGAAATAGAAGGCGAGGCTCGGGAAAGGGCAGTTCTTCTAAAGCCCGCCCTTCCGGATCTCAGGGACCTGATCTCCAATGCGGATAAGGACATCGCAGGGGACCATTTTAATGTAAAGGTAAAGGTTACCATTGCCCCGGACGGCAGGGTAAAGGCTGTAGAAAAGATAGAGTCATGCGGCCACCCGGATATAGATCTTTTCGCTATAAGGTATGCCAAGAAATGGAATTTTTCGCAGCTCAACCCCGACCTGCCGCAGGATGACCAGGAAGGCATACTCCTTCTCAAATTCGAGTCGAAATAAAAAAATGGCCCAAAACGATGATTGAACTTGACATATCTACCGCTGTTGCGTTATATTTGTTTTTGACGGTAATAGGTCTTCTAATCCTATGGCTTATCTTTGATAGGGATACAAAGCCCAAGCTTTATACTTCAGAAAAAAAGTCGATCTGGCAATGCGAGATATGCACCCATACCTATGTCGACAGCCAGCACGATGTTATATCCAAGTGTCCGCAGTGCAGTAGTTATAATAAGCGAAAGGAGGCAACTCCATGATCATAAATATCGGCATCGTTGCAGGGGAGATCTGGCATTACCTGGATGATCACGGCAAGGCCAAGCTCTCTGATCTTGTTATGGGGCTCGGCAAGCAGCAGGACATCGTTCTTATGAGCCTGGGATGGCTTGCAAGAGAGGGCCATGTCCTGGTCGAAGGCAAGGGGGATTTCGAGATCTCTTTAAGAGATAATAAGAAGGCCGACAAGCAAGGATAAATAAGGCTTCGCAATGCGCTCTAGTCGTTTAAATTCATATACTCACCCAAATACCACGTCATTATCGGAGACCGTGTTTTCCTACCGAGAAGTGCCCGCTCTTATATAAATGTCTTTAACAGGAGTCATATAGATGAAGTATATCATAGCCTTTGTTACAGCCTCATCGGAGAAGGAGGCTGAGAAGATAGCCGACGGGCTCATAGATGCCAAGGCCTGTGCATGCGTCAATATAATCCCTAAGGTAAAGTCTATATTCATCTGGGAGGGTAAAAAGGATAAGGCCCAGGAGAGCCTGCTGATCATAAAGACCACACAGGCGGGTTTTAAAAGGCTCAAGGCCCTGGTAAGGAAGCTTCACAGTTATACCACGCCGGAGATAATAGGCATTGACATAAGCCAGGGGGATAAACAGTACCTGGATTGGATCTCCAGTGTGGTCAGAGGGGTTTGATATGATGAGGAAGATCAGTAGCTTACGGAAAATAGTATTGACATTTCATCAAAAACAGTTAAAATTGAGATATGGTACAGATAAACCGATTAAGGAGGCATAGGCATGGCTAAGGAGCCTTATAAAGGAGCTGAAAGGCGTAAGTTCAAGCGTTCCCAAGGGGCCGAAAAACGCAAATATAGGCGCCTGAAGAAACAGTTTGTGGTGAGGCTTCGTTTCCATTCAAAGTCCAGGATAGCCATATTTGGCGAATACGATATGGTCTCTGTCAGAAATATAAGTGCCGGCGGCGCACTCTTCAACTATGACAGAAAGATAAGGCTGGGTGAGACCATTACCATGGGTATGCAATTCCCCATGCTTAAAGAACCTATCAGGTGCACCGGCGAGATAGTCCGCGTCGAGTCGCCCTCATCCAGCGGAGATACATCGGTACTGCCGGTCTATTTTATAGCAATACGGTTTATAGCTACCAGCGAAGAAGAGACCCGCGCAATAGATAGTTTTGTCAAAAAGAACATTGTAAAAGAACGTTCAACCAAGACGGGCCCCAAAAAGGCCACCCCGCCCAAGAAGTGAAGACGGCCTTATCCTAAAAGATTGAACGAGGAATAAAATAAACAAGACGCGTACTAAATTAGTGCTGTCAATAGTTGCAGTTTGCGCCATCTTTAGCTATACGCTTGTCTTTGCCAAGCGCCTGCCGAAACAATTTTCCTTTAAAGAAGAAAAGGCCCTCTCGGAGTGGGAGGAGAAGATATTCAAAGGCAGGGTTTTGTATGTGGTTGAAGACGGAAAGCTGGGCAGATACCTGAGCGCCTACAGCAAGGAGTCGGCTTCGGGCATTTTTTACAAGATCAAGTTTGACCCCAAGAAAGAACCCATGGTCAGCTGGAAGTGGAAGGTCGTGAAGTTCCCGGAGAAGAAGAGCATGAGGTCTGAGAGCGACTGGATTGAGAAGGATGATTATGCCGCCAGGTTCTATGTTATCTTCCCGCGGCTCGCCTTCAACCTGACGAAGAGCCTGGAATATGTCTGGGATGAAGATATTCCGGAAGGCACCGTAATGACAAGCCCGTATTTTAAGAACATAAAGATCATAGTCATTGAATCAGGAAAGAAGAACCTGGGGAAATGGGTTTCTGAAGAGAGAAACGTGTATGAGGACTACAAGCTGGCTTTCGGGAGAAATCCCGGCGAGGCCGGGGCGATTGCGATTATGACAGATACCGATAACAGCCTGAGTACCGCAGAGGCGCACTACGATGAAGTGAAAGTGGGGTATAAGGATGGAGAATAATAAGAGAAGCAGGAAGATGATAGGTTCTCCTGCTCAGACAAGACTGCTGGTCCTGATATTCTTTGCGGCCGTGGTGCCTGCCGGCATAGTGACGCTATGCCTTTACTACCTTATATTCAACATGATGGCCTGGCAGATAGGGATCCCCGAGGCCGTAGCTTATAATCTGATTCCCGTTGCGCGAAAAGTAAACCTGATAATTGCAGTGGCCCTGCCCATATCCCTGGTTATCATATGGTTGCTCGCACTGGAGCTATCGCATAAGCTGCTGGGGCCTATCGTGAGGCTGGAGAAGGATCTGGATGAGAGGATCTCCAGCAAAAAGAGCGGGCCGATCAAATTGCGCGAAAAGGATGTACTCAGGCCAATAGTAGATAAGATAAATCAACTTCTGTACAAGGCCGGGCCGTAGCAGGCCGGGGCAGTTATTTCTCCGCTGTTTTTTCTTTTAGATTTTCTATTGACTTTTTTCTGTTATGATACTACAATAGTAACACTTAATACTCATTCCATGCTCAGGTTTTTCTATCCATACTGAGTTTTATATATATCTAATAAAAAAAAGGAGGAAAAGATGAGAAGATCGATCAGCCTGCTTATATGCCTTGCGCTTGTGCTAAGCACAGCTTGGGCGTATGCGGCTCCGGTAGGCAATATTGCCACACCGGCAGTGTTAAAGAAGGGTTTAATTATCAAGGATGAGCAGGGTCAGTATGGTATTATTGCGGAGTCAGAGAATGACATCACCTTTGACCGCAATCTTAAGGACCAGGCCAGTGATACTCAGTTTATGTTTTTCGGCGGCAAATTAGGCGTGCTCTTTTTGGACAGGTTTATTGCCTATGGCGTGCTGGGAGGAGGCCAGGCTCAACAGACGTTTCAATTTGGGGACCTCAATATAAAGTGGTCCTCGGATTATGATATCGTATGGGCCGTAGGCGGTACAGCTATGGTATACGAGAAGCAGTTTAAGGAGCTATGGAACGGTATCATGAGGTTGGGTTTTGACGGACGCTACAGGCAGGCCCATCTCGATGTCGACGATCCGAACCAGGCGCCCAAGTATGAATTTGACGAGTGGCAGGTTGCATTTGAAGTCACCTATGAGATAGATAATTTCATACCGTATGTAGGCGTGAAGTACTCGGATGCAACAGGCGATGCAACGGCTACGGTAAACGGCAACAGCTACAAGATCGACTTTGAGAATAATGATAAGATAGGTATCTTCGTAGGCGGTGATTACGTATTTCAGGATGTTGCGTCGATAAACTTAGAAGGCAGGTTTATCGATGAAACCGCATTGACAGCAGGTCTCACAGTAAGGTTCTAATTGATCTGTATTAATTGAAAAAAGGCGATCTCTTGTTGAATCCTGAGGTCGCCTTTTTTTCAAAACGCCAAGAGCAAACACGGTCTTTATTATGTCCAGATTAATAATTTATACATTATTGGTATCTATCGCACTTATAGCATGCACCGTCTCTTTCGGCGATGCCCTGTATCTGAAGCATTTTTCCTTTAACAGCAGGGACGATCTCGGGAAGTGGAGCGAGATGGTGCTGGACGGCAAGGTAGACTATTTTATCGATCTGAAAGGTGATAATGGGTTTGTCCACGCCGACAGCAAAAAGGCCTGTTCTGTCATATTCTATAAGATAGGTTTCAAACCAAAGCAATATCCGATACTGAGATGGAGATGGTGCATATTAAAGTTTCCCAAAAAAGCCTACTTTAAGGGCGGCGAGACCGTGGATGATTACGCGGCCCGCGTATATATTATCTACCCTGGGTTTACTTTTCCGTCTTTTAGATTTATTGAATATATATGGTCAGAGCATCTCCCGGAGGGGCATATGCAGCAGAGCCCCTCTGCCAAGAATATAATGCAGATAGTCGTAAGAAGCGGCAGAGATGAGGCTGGCAAGTGGGTCCAGGAGGAACGCAACATATATGAGGATTTTGAGAAGGCCTTTGGCGAAAAGACCTCAAGGTCTGCCGGGGCCGTCGCGATAATGTGTAATTCTAACCTGACCGGCAGTGAGGCAGAGGCGCTGGTCGATAATATAACAATAGGTAAAGAGTCCGGGGTACAACTGGAGGTTGCTAAAGATGAAAAATAGAAGACGGAAATTTCTGGTCAATAAGAGCATCCAGCTTAAACTGCTGGCCTTTGCAGGGCTTCTGATAATCCTATGCCCTGCCGTATTATATTATATCGTATACTACAATGTTTTAAATGAGATGCTCGTTCCCGAGGCCATCATCCAGATATTATTTCCAGCCTTAAGAAAGGTAAACGCCGTCTTGCTTGTCTTGACACCGGTAGCGCTTTTTATGATCTTAAGGCCTTTTCTTGTCTACACCAACAAGATAGCAGGCCCGCTATATAATGTAGAAAAGACTTTGGATGAGATAGCAAAGGGGAATCTGGATCAAAGAGTCAAATTACGTTCAGGCGATGAGCTGAAGTCATTTGCCGATAAGATGAATCTGGCGCTGGATACTATCCAGGGGCAGAGGAAGATGTATTGATAAGGATTGGTAGAAATGTATAAAAAACATACCACTAAAATCATAGCAGTAGCGCTACTATTGGCGTGGTTCGTCATGTTCGCTATATTGTATATGTGAGGCGTGATATAATTCATACGCTGTTAAGGTGCTTCGCAACCTACAATGCCCCTAAGTCCCGCAGTTTTTCCTAAAACACAAAATATCCTTGAAAACACCCCCTCCATAGGCGTAGAATAGGTGTAAATAGGGCTAGCTCCTAACGAAGGGCTGAGCTGCTGATGCTGTGTTAACCGGAGGAAATATATGAGGAAAATACTATTAATTCTAATTCTCTTAATTGTGGTGGCAACGGGAACATCTTACGCTAGAAGAATCACGTGGAATAAGACAGAAAAACCACCTGTAGCATTAGAAGAAGCGCTGAAGATTGCAAAGGAAGAACTAAAAAAGAAAGAAGATGCAAATTTTTATTGCATAGGTGCCTTCCTTGCAAAGACCTTTTCGGAAGGAGATTGGAAATTACATTTTTCTTCAACGACTGGTAAAGAGGTATGGATAAATGTAAACTCCGATAAAAAAGCGCGTATTGCGGAACACGGATTTGAACATTAAGAATAAAAGCCGTTTACCCATTTAACCCACCCGCCCCAAAGTAGTGCAACAGTTTAGGAAGGAGAATATGAAGAAGGTATTGATAATAATTATCGCGTTGGTTTTAGTGGCGAGTATTGCGTATGCGAAAAATCAATATGACTTGCGAAAAGAATTGTGGAATGACTTTAATAAAGTGTATTATGATAAATTTGGCAAGCTTCCAGATGTTGTTTTATATGCAGAAAATACTTCTTTGACAAAGATATGCTTTATTAATGATAGGGGGCTGTTTATATTTCGCCACAATGACCCAAATGATAGCGGAAGAAGCAGCATTGAGCGAGTTGTGCACGCAAAATTTATATTCTATAGTCAGATTACTAGAATTACATATGAAAAAGATGGTGCTCATTTTCGTTTCAAGTTATGGAGTAACGACAAAGTCGAATTAATTGTAGGAGCTTAAACTAAGTGAGCCCCGAGCTCATAGCAGACATAAAAAGAGAAACAACCACACGACCCAAGCCTTAGCTGCTTGGGTTTTTTGTTTGCTATGGGAACCCGGCAGTCTGTTTTTTACCTTGAAAATACCCCCTTCATATGATATAATTCACTCACTTTTCGTGGGGATGTAGCGCAGCTGGGAGCGCGCCTGAATCGCACTCAGGAGGCCGGGGGTTCGAACCCCCCCATCTCCACCATTCTTCTTCGCCCTGCAATATCTAATATCATGGTAGGGCTACGAAGGAATAAAACGGTATCAAACCTGCCTTTTAAAAAATCCAAAAAATCAGCCCCTTGACCTTGACTTTATAGAGGTTATAGGGCATATTTATACTAATAAGACGCGGTTCTAAGAGCCGCTATTTCTTCCCCTACTTATTATATAGTTTAATAAAGAATTAAATAAAAGGACAGTCATGCTGAAAAGACCAGTATCTCTTATAATCTGCGTAGCCATGGTTATGATGGCTACTACCCCAGGCCTTGGTGGTTCTGCGAGCCGTCATGCCTTACGGCCTATGGCCAGTAGTTTGTCATCTTCCGAGAAGCAGTCCTCGGCTGGAAAGCGCATTGTCTTGGCAGGCCTTAGTGCGGCACTGGTCTTAGGTCTTTCAGGAGGAAAAGCCCAGGCAGATCCTGCACAGGTCGCTTTGCTGGCATCACTGCCGCCTCCGCAATTTCCAATAGAGCTGAACCCAATTCCACCGGCCCCGGAAGAGCCTATCATAAGCTATGCTGCCGCGGTTGTAGCTTCAGCGAGGTTAAATGCCGGGCAATTCAAGAATTATGCGCAGGAATATAGCAGGGTTGAAAAGATGGCTAAACTAATTATTCCGGATGCGGATGCTGAACAGCTGAGGCGCTGGAGGCTCCTTATGCTTGGGACAGTAGCCAGGGAGACCAATTTCCTGGATAAGTACAATAAGAAGTCACACAATGGAAACGGATTCTATCAGATAACAGGCCATACAGCATACGGCATAGTCCATAATTATATGACCTGGCCGGTGGCTAATAAGAAAGGAAAGATCGTAGCTACGGGCCGCCACAGAGAGATCAAGAGATTTAAGAGGCTGCTAAAACTGCTTACCGGAGGCAGGGTGACGTGGGATAAGGTCTGGAAGATGAACCGAGAACAGCTAAGAGGCCTCTGCGTAACAGACAGGGACTTTGCCTGCTTTATATCATTCTATGTGTATAGGGAGAAGTTTGAGCGCAGCGGCGTATGGAAGCTGCCTCCTGACTATGCATTAGGCTTCATCTGGAAGAAATATTACAATACATATAAAGGAAAAGGCACGGAGAAAGGGTTTAACAAGTGGTTTGATATTATACACCCTCCCTTATCAGGGGCCCTTACTATTCTTAATGATAATATATGGGGAGACTGTAGCAGAAGATACAAAGAAAAGTATCCCCAACCGGAGACAGAAGGTGTAAAGCCGGAAAAATCTTTTAGGGAGTTTGCAGTGGAGGATGGGATTTTTAAGCACCTGGCACATAATGCCGCCAAGCTCCTAGAGGGTGAGTATGGCCTCATATCTGAGAACGCGGATTGGGAACTATTTGGGCCTGACAGGATACACGGAGTAGAAAACAGGTGGTATTTTACGCTTAAGCAGGATGCGAAGGTCCACTTTGTAGTAGTAAGAAGGGAAAAGGGTTATAGCGCCTATATATACGTATGTGATGATATAGCTGCCGCTACCAAAGGAAAAGAAGTAGCAAAGGTGAATATATTCGCGCCTGTTGAGATGAACCTGAAGATCTGCAAGCTCTTTCTTGTCAGGCAGGAAGAACAGAAGGACAATCGTGAGCTGACAGAGCCTGTTAAGTTCTCATCCAGCGGAGGCGCAGTACCTTTAGCAGGAAGCACCAGGCGCATCGATGGACATATTTTAAGCCAGGCATAATATTACCGGGCCCTTGCCAGGGGAAAAGCAACAGGCAGATCCTTTGTGATCTGCCTGCCCGGTAATTTTTTCTTTTAAATCCCGCCCGCTTGCAGTATAATAAGAAACATTATGAAGAGAGTGCTGTTTTCTGTCTTAATCCTTATAGGTATAATTGTATCTACTCAAGCCTTTTCCCATTATGCCTCTGTTGCCCTGGCCGAAAAGCTCCAATCCCTTGATACCAAAGAGGCGATGTATTATGAGAAGATGGATGGCAAGAAGGTGCGCTGTGTATTATGTCCCCGCAGGTGTGTTATTGCAGACAAAAAGAGGGGATTCTGCAGGTCAAGGGAGAACAGAGACGGCGTACTATATTCACTCGTATACGGAAAACCCTGTGCTGTCCACGTAGACCCTATTGAGAAAAAACCCCTGTTCCATGTGCTGCCCGGCACAAAGTCATTCTCCATAGCAACAGCAGGTTGTAACCTTGCCTGCAAATTCTGCCAGAACTGGCAGATATCTCAGGCCTCCCCCGAAGAGGTCCCCTATGATGAATTGAGCCCAGAGGATCTCATTGCCCTTACATCCTCAAGCGGCTCCGCGAGCATCGCCTACACATATACAGAACCCACGATATTCTATGAATATATGCTTGATACTGCAAAACTTGCCCGAAAAAGAGGCATTCTGAATGTAATGCATTCGGCAGGTTTTATAAATGAGAAACCGCTGCGGGAATTATGCAAATACCTGGATGCCGCGAATATAGACCTGAAAGGTTCGGACAAGTTCTATGATGATATGTGCCTGGGCAAAAGGGAAGATGTCCTGCGCAGCCTTGAGATACTTAGAGAAGAGGGTGTATGGCTTGAGATCACATGCCTCATCATCCCGACCCTCTCCGATGACATGAGCTATATAAGAGAGACCTGTATCTGGATAAAGGAACATCTCGGCTCTGATACACCCGTGCATTTTGCGCGCTTCTGGCCCATGTACAAATTGGCAAATCTCTCCCCAACACCGGTATCTACGCTTGAGAAGGCGAGAAAGATCGCTGTAGAGGCAGGTCTGCGTTATGTATACATAGGCAATATTCCGGGCCACAAGGGTGAGACTACGTTCTGCCCCGGTTGCGGCAAGCCATTGGTTGAGAGGATGGGCTATAGTATAGTAGGGTATAATATAAAAGACGGTAAGTGTAAGTTCTGTGACGAGAGGATAGCGGGTATATGGGAAAGATGAAGATCTCTGTAATCCTGACGATCATATTGCTGACAGGGAGTGTGGTATATGCAGAGGATGTGCATCAGCCGCAGACAGCGGGGTTCTTCTATCCGAAGGATAAGAAGGCCTTAAAGAAGATGGTCGATAAGTATATAGATGAGGCCGATGCTAAGGAAGTGGATGGAAAGATCATTGCAGTGGTGGCGCCGCACGCGGGATATCCTTATTCAGGTTGGGTAGCCGGCTATGCCTTTAAGGCGATCAAGGGAAGGCCCTTCAAGACGGCCATTGTAGTCGCGCCGAGCCATAAGTATGGGTTTGAGGGCCTGGCAGTCTTGTATAAGGATTCATATCTTACGCCGCTGGGTAAGGTGCCGATAGATAAGGAACTCACAACCCAGTTTTTGGAGTACGATGATAGGATAGTTTCTTATGCGCAGCCCTTTGTAGCAGAGCATGCGGCAGAGGTCGAGATCCCGTTCCTGCAGGAGTCTTTGGAGGATTTTAAGATCGTTGTGATAATAACAGGAGTGCCCTCTTATGATACCTGCACACTGCTGCGGGACGCGCTTACAGCGGTTGTAAAAGGAAGAGACGATATCATTATTGTTGCAAGTACGGACCTTTCGCATCACTACCCGGATTCCAAGGCGCGCCTTATAGACAAAGACAACCTCACCGATATAGCAGCTTTTGATCCTGAGTTGCTATTCTTAAAGTTTTCAACCATGTCAAACAAGGATACGCCGTGCGGAAGAACGGCCTTGATAGGCACCATGATGGCTGCCCGCAACCTCGGCGCAAACAAGATAGATGTGTTGAAGTATGCAACGTCGGGAGACGTTACTATCGATAAGAGTGCTGTAGTAGGCTATGCCTCCCTTGTGATTTATAAGTCCTCAAGGCAGGCCGCACCGCAAACAGAGACTGAAATGAAAGAGAAGGAGCCTAAGATGGAAGAGCTGTTGAATGCAAAACAGAAGAGGAGGTTGCTTGTGATCGCCAGGGCAACCCTTGAGGCGTACATAAAAGAAAGAAGGGTCCCGGACTTTAAAGAAGAAGACCCTGTCTTAAATGAGGAGTTGGGCGCCTTTGTTACCCTGCACAAGAACGGCCAGCTGCGCGGCTGCATAGGAAACATGACCGGCAAAGGGCCTTTATACCTTACTATTCGTGATATGGCGGTATCTGCCTCCACGCAGGATCCGAGGTTTCCGCCGGTCAGAAAGGATGAGCTCAAAGATATAGATATAGAGATATCTGTACTATCCCCCATGAAGATAATAGATGACCCTGAGAAGATAGTCATAGGAAAGCACGGGGTTATGGTACAGAAGGGGTTCAGGAGCGGCGTCTATCTTCCGCAGGTAGGCACTGAGACCGGTTGGTCCAGGGAGAGGTTTATGGACTCGCTGTGTCTGCATAAGGCAGGCCTGCCCGCAGACAGCTGGAAGAAAGGCGGCTGCGATATATATATATTTACTGCTGAAGTCTTTGGCGAGAAAGAAACAGAAGAATAGCTCCTGCTCCGACCAGCAGGGCGTATCCAACAGCGGTTTGAAATATTCCGAGCACAGGCATAAGCACAAGACTTGATACAAGGGTGCCTAAGGTAGCACCGAAGAGATCAGAGCCCCATACCACAGCTGCAGAATTTGCGGCTGTGGTTTTTTTCTGAAGTATGGCCACAGCGAGCGGAAACTGGCTGCCTATGGCCCCGCCTGCTCCTAGTATCATCAGGTAGAATATCGGCTGCATGGCCTCTGTAGGCATCGATGCGCTCATCCTTATTATAAAAGGCGCAGCTGCTATATAGACGCAGAAGGCGATGCATACAGAACAGAGCAGTTTCAGGTGGTCTCTTATGTGTTTGAGGTTTCTGTTTATCACATAGGCCCCGGACGCTGCCCCAAGCATAAATAATGCTATCAGCAGACCCACCTTCTCATAGACATAGCCGTAGCTGATCTGAAAGCAGAGTATGAGTATCATCTCAAGGGTGATGCCGGCTGCTCCGCTCGCTGCTATTATAGGTGGGATGATAAGTCTTAAATGGTCTTTTTTTATTCTTATCACAGAGAGCCCGGCGGAAAATAATAAGATAAGAATAGCTGCGAGCAAATAAAGGTTACAATTTACCAGAAGGTTAAAGAATCCTACCGCAGAAGGCCCAAACATAACAGCCCAGAGTATAATATCATAATAGAAACATATGGGCTGAAAGTCTCTGTTTATCTTGGCTATATTCTTTTGTTGAGTGAGCCTCTTTTTGAAATATGATACCGCGTGCGGGTAGTAGGCGTCTTTTATATGATACGTTGTCAGGAACTCTGTTTTAAGTCCCCTTTGTTTAAACCTGTCTATTAAGCCTTGGGGCCTGTTGTCCATTATGCCCGGGCTATCCGAAGCTACAAATATAAGGTTTTCGCCCGGTATAAACTCAACGTAGGAGAAGGCGGATTCCAATGTCTTGTAGACAGAGGCATTATAGCGCGCCAGTTCGTTACTTATTATTGCCTCTTTCGAGAAGACACTGGCAGCCAGGATGCCGTTTCTGTCCAGACGCTTTTTTGCTTCGGAGTAGAACTCCTCTGTGTAGAAGCGGTTCAATTGCAGCGTCGTGGGATCAGGCAGGTTTACTATTATGATATCGAATACATCTTCCGTCCTTTTTATGAAGAACCTTCCGTCCTCGTTGATTATGTGGATGCGGGGGTCGAGGAGAGCCTCCCTGTCTTTATCTGATACAAAATCCTTACCGATCTTTATCGCCATGGGATCGAGCTCAAGATATGTGATATCTTGAGGGTTATGTTGCAGCAGCTCTTGCAGCAGGCCGCCTATGCCGTTTCCTATCAGTAGGACCTTTTCAGGCCTCGGGTGCTGCAGCATGATCAGATGGGCAAACTCTTCATTAAATGCCTTATCGTGTGTGGTGAAGAAGAGTGCCCCGTTCTCATAAAAGTTGAAACCCTCACCTATCTTCGTTACGCTTATGTTCCCATAGGGTGAGTTCTCATAGGCCACGACCTCTTGCGGATACCACTGGAGGGCTTGAGTTTTCCTATCAAGGGCCTGCGGAGCACCAAGCGCAATGGCAGCGATAGATATGATAAGCAAGAGCAGGGCAGGAAAGACGCCCCTTTTGGAGATTGCCGATAACCAGAGGATATACAGGAAGTTTATAGACATCAGTCCGAATACGATCTGAAATGGGCTGAAATGCCTTATCAGCAGGAAGCTGAATATCACACCAGCTAAGGTTGCCCCGAGTGCCTCCAGCACATAGACAGTGCCTGCTGCATTGGCGGTGGCGTTCCTATCTTTTAGCATCTTGCAGCATAACAGAAAACATATACTGATAAGACACGATACAGGCATAAGCAGCAGGGCGCAGATAAGAAGCGCCTGCAGAGGCCCGATCATTTCGTATATCGGGATATGAAAAAGTATTCTTGCGGCCCGGGAGAGAAAGAGTATCGATGGGGTTATAACACTTAGAAAAGAGAGCGCAGCAGCAAAGATGGCTTGCGGCCTCTTGACTCTATCTATAAATCTCTTTGCGATCAGGAGGCTGCCGATAACCCCGCCTGTAAGCCATGTCGCAAAGATTATGCCCAGCAGGAGTTCGTTTCCTGAGAAGTTTACCAGAAGCTCTCTTATGAGCACCGCCTGGCTCACTATGGCGTTTATTCCAACCAATAATGCAGCTATCAATATCATATCTTTTTACCTCAAGGGCAATTCTACTATCTTTTTGACAAAAGGTCAATTGCATAGTAGTATATATGCTATGTTACGTATATGTATCAGTCTATTTTTAACAGGGCTTATCCTTGGCACAGGTCCATGCCTTGCTACGTGCGGGCCTGTACTCATAAGCTATATTGCAGGGACCAAAAAATCGGCTCTGGGCGGCCTGTGGAGCTGGTTTGTCTTTTCTATAAGCAGGTTCGTGGTCTATGTTTTGCTGGGGGTTGTCGCAGGTTTTACAGGGGCAGCGCTCTTTCGCAGCTACTACTGGGAGATGCCGGGTTATATCATATGGTTATTTGGGGGCATATTTATTCTGTTTTTGGGAGTGCTCATATTCTTCGGCAAAGACAGCCATTTAAAGATATGCAGGCTTCTTAATGATTCCCTTATACAAAATGATACAAAAAGCCTCATAACCCTTGGTGTGCTGGTGGGTATCTTTCCGTGTGTCCCGCTTGTCGGTGTGCTCTCTTATATAACGATGATATCGACCAATTTTTTTCAGGGCCTTCTTATGAGCGCTGCATTCGGGCTTGGGACCATTATCTCGCCGCTTATCTTTATGGGCATGCTGGCAGGGGCCATACCAAGGCTTAAGCTGCTGCAGGATGAGAAGAACCTTGCCATATTTCAGAAGATATGTGGAGTTGTACTGGTCGTTTTGGGCGGGCACATTATAATCAAGACCGCGGTAGAATACTTAAGGACATTATGAGAAGATTTTTCTTGGACAATAAGACAATCAGAGATAACCGTATAATCATAGACGGCCAGGAGGCGCATCACATAAAGGATGTCATAAGGCTTAAAGTTGGTGATAGGTTCCTGGGTCTCGATGGCGCCGGCAAGGTATATACGCTGCGCATCAGGAGCCTGACCGATAAGGTCGAGGCAGAGATAGAGAAGGTCTCATCAAAATGCATAGATGTGCCAAAGGTGCTTCTGGCATGCGCACTGCCCAAAAAGAGCAAGATAGACTATATTGTTGAGAAGGCCACAGAGTTAGGTGTCTCTGAGATCGTACCCATGATAACAGAGCGCACAATAGTGAAGGTAGATAAAAAGAGCAGGGCCTCCAAGCAGAGGCGATGGGATAAGATCGCGGTCGAGGCGTCTAAGCAGTGCGGCAGAGATACACTGCCGAAGATATATGAGCCTATGAATTTTAAGGATGCCCTTAATATCGCCGGCGAACTGGGTTATGCAAGGAAGATCATGCCCTGCCTTTGTGAGGGAACCAGGTCTCTGGACAAGGCGCTTTCAGGGAGTAAAAAGGACGTGGCTATATTCATCGGACCTGAAGGTGATTTTACCAGGCAGGAGACAGGGCTTGCCAGGGATAATAATTGTGACCCCGTCAGCTTAGGCCCCCTTGTCTTAAAGGTCGACACAGCCTGCATATTTACTGTCAGTGTAGTTATGGGTAGATTCTCTTAACCAGAACCTCATTCACACAAACCTATGCCCCAGGAAAAGATCTTACCTCTACATATAATCCTTATCATACTTATCGGCCTGGTGGTCTATGCAAATTCCCTTAACAATGGTTTTGTGTGGGATGATTACTCCCTGGTAGTAGACAACGCCTATATAAGAGACGTATCCAGCTTGCCGAAGGCCTTTACCGAGTGTATAGGCGCAGGTTATAGGAGATCATATCCTGGCCAGGCATGGGCCTTTTATCGCCCGCTTCAGACATCGACCTATATGCTGAATTATTATATCAGCGGGCTCAAACCCTTCACTTATCATCTTACGAATATCCTGCTGCACATCCTTGTCGCATTAGGCCTCTACTGGTTTGTTGGGCTTCTTTCAAAAGATAGACTGCTTGCTCTTTTGGCAGCTCTATTCTTTGTTATACACCCCATACACACAGAGGCTGTAGATTATGTATCAGGCAGGGCAGATTCGCTGGCCCTGCTTTTTATGCTGCTGGCCTTTATCTTCTACATAAAACAGGCTAATCTGAAGAACTATCTTATCCTGTTGCCGGCCTATGCGCTGGCCCTGGCCTCAAAGGAGAACAGCCTGATCCTTTTACCGCTTTTACTGCTTTATCACTATGTTTACAGGGTCAGGTTAAGGCGCAAGGCCTTTCTGTCACTCTTTGGCCTGGCCTGCATCTACATCTTCTTAAGGGTATTTATCCTGAAGAATATCTTTGCTCATACCGGGCAGATCGCCTTTTCGCTTGAAGCAGTGCCAAGGTTTTGTGTTGCCCTGACCAATTATTTGAGGCTCCTGCTTCTCCCGTTTGATCTTCATATGTGGTATGGAAAGGCCTCGATGTATCCTGTTGGTTTCAAGGCCGTCCTGGGCGCTTTAATACTTTCTTTATTATTATTCTACGCACTGAAGAAGAGAAGAGACGACAAGATATTGTCTTTCTGTATCTTCTGGTTCTTTTTAACGCTTTTGCCTGTTTCAGGTATCTTTCATCCGCTGCCCTTTTATATGGCTGAGCATTATCTATATGTGCCGTCAGTGGCATTCTTCATACTCCTGTCAAGGTTCCTTATTTTTCTGTACAGGAGATGGCCAAGAAGGATTTTGGCAACAGCCCTCATAGCAGCTATTTTGATATCTTATTCCTGTTCTACGATCAGGCAGAACAGGATATGGAGAGACCCGGTGACATTTTACAGAAACATACTGAAGCATGAGCCTGATAATTACATAATATGCGAGAAGCTTGCCAGCGAATACAGCTCCCGTGGCGAAATAAGGCCAGCCTTAGAGACATTTAAGAAGGCGATATCATTAAACCCGGGATATATCAACTCCTATCTTGGCCTGGCCATACTCAGCACAAGGATCGGGAAAGGCCAGGAGGCCCTGGGGCTGTGCCTGACGGCGATCGAGGCAGATCCGAATTCCGCAGAGGCCTACAACACGCTAGGCTATATATATTATCATCTTGGCATGCGCAAAGAGGCTATCGCAGCATTCGAAAAGGCGATAGCATTGGATAGCGCTTATACAAATCCCCGCCATAATCTGGGGTTGATTAAAAGTTCACCAGGCCGCGATTAATCCCTTGCTGTTCCATAAGCGGCTATAGTATAATATAAAAAATTAGACAGGAGGACGAAAATGAGAAATATAGCGTGGCTTATTATAGCAGTCTTTGTTTTTTCTCCGGCTATTGGCTACTCTGCCGAGGAGTATGACCTCTCAGAGCGTAATCCGTCCATGTATACTGTGGAGATGATAGCAAAGCAATATGTCGCTGATAATTATGACTGTGATGTTGACGATCTTACCACCGCGCATGTTGTCGAAGGAAAAAGCGGCGCAATCGTCGAAGTCGTTGACGACTACCAGACCATAACAGTCCACCTTAATAAGAAGAATTTTGGTGATGATTGGACGGTGACAAGTGTCGAGTTGCCTCCTGATGGGCTAGATTAGCGCAAGGAACTCCTGGAGCGCCTGTAGCTCAGTTTCCGCCTCAGCCAAAGGCAGATGCGCCCCAGGCGCAAAAGGCGGATCCGCCTACGGCGGAGGATAGTTAAGCGCCGCGGGGAGCACCAGTTTCCGGAACTGACTAAGGCAATTTTCATAACTCCTTACAATTGCTACAAATACATTCCTTCCTTTAGACTTACGTCAAATTTCAATGTATGGCAACGTATGTGTATGTATGGCTATGTATGTGCGTGATGGACACTATATGGACACCAAGCCGTCCCCCTTTTCAAAAGGCCTCTTGGGTCCCATAAACTACCTGTATCTGTCTAGATATTGTCTTCCATAAAAGGTGGTCAGTTCCGAAAGGAACTAAGGTCAGTTCTGAAAGAGTTTTCCCAAAACACAAAATATCCTTGAAAACACCCCCTCTATAGGCGTAAAATTGGAGTGAATAGGAGGTAGTTATGAAGAAGAGAAGAATCGTATTGGGTATAGTGATAGGTATAGCAGTCGGGATTTTATTAGATGTTTTACTTATTATAGACCAAACCCCCATGGTGGTAATACTTATATATCCTGTTCTTCTGCCAATTTTAGTATCCGTTGGCATATTTATATTATTAGCAAAAAAAAGAATGATTCCTGCACTGCCTTGGTGGAGCATTGTAGTTGTTGCGTTAATTAGCTGGCCAATAGCTTTCCGAGGACCAACTTTATTAATAGAAAGACATCTTCGTTTGACTGCAAGACGAGAAATCCCTATGTATCCCAGCGCTGAGAAGCTTTCAACAAGTATAAACCCCTTTAGCGGAAGCGGTCAAGGCCCAAGGTTTGAATCGTGTTTTAATGTAAATGCCGACTTTGAGGAGGTTGCTGATTTTTATAAACAAGAATTGGTTAATAACGGATGGAATATTAAGGAAGTCTCCAAGCATAGATGCTACCGAGGTAGAGGTGTTTATGATGTGGTGAGTATCTGGGCCAGAAAAAAAGATTTATGCGCATATGTATCGACTCAAGATGTGACACAAGACAAGCAAGAAGCCAAAGGAAAAGTTACATTGTTAGAATGCTCTCTTAGCATTTATAGGGACCTGTAATGGCCCCTATAAATAAGGCAAAGGAATATTTTAACCAGATGTGAAGACTAAACATAAAAAGAGAAACAGCCACACGACCCAAGCCTTAGCCGCTTGGGTTTTTATATAGGTGGTCAGTTCTTACAGAAACAAAAAAAGCTTGAAAACACCCCCTCTATAGGCGTAGAATAGGGGTAAATATAGCTAGTCTCTAATTGCTAATTGAGAGGAGTTATTTTAGAATGAAAAGGATAATAATACTCCTAATTATTGCCTCGACAATTCTATCAGGTTGTGTCTCTGCAAAGGTTGACGAAATATCAGAAAGATGGAAAAAAGAAAAAAATGTGGAAGATTTTATATGGCTAAAAGATAATTGCCTCAAGAAAGGCATGTCAACAGAAGAAGCTAGACGACTTCTTGGAAAACCACTAAATATTTACATGTATGATAGTAAACAAAGGTGGTTATATATCAAATGTGATACTAGTAAAAACCAATTCTATGCCTGGTCCATAATCTTTGATTCAAAAAAGAAACTAAAAGAAATTTATCGAAAAGGAATAGAATAAAAGATAACAACTCAATTCACCCGCCCCAAAGTAGTTCTTGAAGAACGTCAGCAAGGCTGGCTAAAGGAGCTATTTAAGTGAAAAAGATATTACTTACAATGACAATATTGCTGTTAACGGTGAGTGTTGGGTATGGGCAAACAAAGCAAGCAGAACCAGTTGTTTCTAAGGAAACACAGGAACTAATTGATGCCGTTATTACTCGTCCTATGTGGATAATCTCATATCCAGAATGCCCACCCCTCACAGATGAAGTAAAGATAGGCCTAGCAAAGGAATTGTCAAGCAACCCTACCTTGAAGTTATCTTACGAAAAACTTAATGCAAAAAAAAGAAATAGAGAGTGGTTTGAAGGCGTTAAAGAGCTTTCTGAAGCCAATGCGATTTGGTGTCTTACAAGTGGGTTGTGCCACCCAGCTGATGATGTCCAAATTAAATGTGCCAAAGCATTAGGTAGTTTAAGAGATAAAAGACCTGTCCCTTTTATGCTTATTGTTGCAGAACGGTTTGCAATTCGGGAGCCAGGTGGTGAAAGCGCCACTGCCCACGAGAGATTTCAATATACCTTAGCAGATGCTCTAAACAAAATTACAGGAGCATCGGTTGTCCTTATTAAAGGAGAACAAGACCCTGAGGGCCTAAAGAAAGGAATTCCTATTTGGAGGTCTACCTTGGCAAAACCCCAACCCTTCCAGCTTACCATAAAATCAGATAAGGATGTGTATGAGGTGGGGGAGGAGATAGTTTTAACTGCCTCACTAAATAACATAAGCCAGTATGATTTTGTTTACCTTATTCCAGATGTGCATAATAATTATTTTCCTTTCTGGGCAATAGAGACTAAAGATGGTAATCTTGAGCGTATTAGACCGCAGGCAAGCGTCATGCTGCGGGAAAGTGACTACGCTACGCTTCATTCTGGTCAAACAATAAGTTATGATGCAGATATTATAACTACTTGGAAATTTGCGAAAGGAATGTATAAGATAAAAGCAAACTACAAAGGAGAAAATTGGTATATGAAAAAGAACGGAGGCATTGCAGAGATGGACGGTGTTTTTTCAGGCACCCTCACCTCCAACACCATTACCATAGAAGTGGTAGAGAAGAAGTAAAAGGAGCAGTTTAGGTAGGAGAAGCGATGGATAGAAGAATAATTGCCGTGTTAATTTTAGGGTGCGCTCTTATATTGGGATGTAGCGGTTGCGGCATTTTTAAGCACGAAAGAACCGTTAATGCTTATTTGCAAGATAATAAACTAATCTGGCCGCCCAATAAAACTAAGGGTGATATAACATTAAAAGGTAAATTTAGAGAACGGTTAGAACTTGAGAAAATACTAGACGGTGACTATTATAACTACGTATACAAAGTTACTTATAACAATTTAGAAATCTTAAACGGGAAATGGAAAGATCCTGAAATATCTTTTCTTTATAAGCATAGATGGCCAACGCAGGAATCAGGAATAAAGTATAAAGCCTTGTCCTGCCCGTTTAGGGAAAATGACTATCTAATCTTCGAAATAAAAAAATCGATAGGTAAAAATATCATAATAGGTTATAAGAGAATAGAAGAAAACCTGCAGCAACTCAATCACCCGCCCCAAAGTAGTTCTTGAAGA
>JABMQS010000035.1 GCA_013202525.1 Candidatus Omnitrophota bacterium | reverse complement strand
TCTCTGAGCAGGGCTGCAACCTACGCCGACAGATGATGTCTTTGTTGCATCTGGTCCTTGTGCTTTAATCTGTTTTTCGCGTGCAAGGAGCGCTCTGATCCATGACTGTAATGTGGTTCGCTCAGTGGGTGTAACTAAACCGGCTTTCATCATCAGGGGTGCTAAAAGTCCAAACCTCTCTTTGGCTGCAGCTACTTCTTCAGCGGTCGCCATATTTGATGTGAGGTGTGATATAGCATCAAATGTTGTAACTTGAACCTTTTTGGGCCCAGTTTCCTTCCTGAGCGTTTCGGTAGCCGCTTCGATATCTGATAATATACCTTTCATAGCGTTCTTTGCGGACTGGGCGTCTTGCTTACCAGACCCCCCGCTGCCATTGGGTTCTTGAGCAGATATGGCCGGCTCCTTAGGATCTCTTTTTGGAGCCTTTGTTTTCTTTTTGGTTTTTTTCTTCGGGCCTCCAGCTCTCTTTTGCGGCACGGGTGCTTCAGGAGTATCTTGCGCTGGTTGTCCTATACGCGTTCCTAGGGCACTTGCAAACGCTTCAGCTGTGGCTTTATGCTGCTGAGCATCTGTCTGAGCTGCGAGCTCACGTTGCTTAGCAGCTGCTTCGGCTGCAAGCGCACGCTGTTTGGCTTCTGCCTCTGCTTTAAGCCTGAGCTGCTCAGCTTCAAATTCAGCCTGTTTTGGCGCGCATGTTTCGCCTATCTCATCAGTGTACGATTCTATCTCAGGAGGCGCAAGCAGCTCGCCCAAGGAGTCCATCTGAAAGAATATCTCCTGCCTTCTCTGGTCGAGTTCCCCCATGCTACTGATTTCATCGATTCCTGCTACAAGTTCTTTTACAAGAGCGGCAAGCCTTGCCCTGCCGCTCAATGCTCTATCTGCTGCTTCTTTTTTCTCTCTTTGGCGACGTTCCTCAGCCTCTTTTTCTCTTTTCAGGCGGAGCTCCTCATCCTTTTTCTCTCTTTTGCGGCGGTGCAACTCATCGATAAAACCGCGGATGTCACGCCTAAGGTTATAATTTTGCCTTCTTAAGGCATTATCAAACGGCATCTCTTTTTCTAACAGACTGAGGTCTCTCTCTGCCTGATCTATGGCAGCATGTTGATCCTCAGGTTCTGTAAATCCCGCATAAGCCCTCTTAAAACCTCTTAAACGCTTTATAGCTTCAATAGCATTCTGCTGCCTTTGGACAATAGATGTAATGCTATCATTAAACCCATCTATGGCATCCTGCACGTTTAGGCTCCTTGCCCAGGTGAATCTTTCTAATTCGCTTACTCTCCTGCGTATATTTACCACTGCCGGTAGGGCATTATAGTCTGTTGTTACTATTGAATTAAGAAGGTTGACATCTCTCCGGACCCCTAGATCAACCTCCCTTATCTCTGCCTCGACTACGCTTAAGGCAAAGCCTTCAAGGTGTACCATATGCTTCTGCTTGCGCCCATCGGGCAAGCCACTGGCTTCAACTGCAATAGCCTCATCAACTTTAACTGCCGCACTCTCCATATCGGCCTCTTGGGCATGAGATTCGGCGATATCTAAAAGGACCATTGCCTTTTGGCTTTGTATCTCTACATTTTCCGGGTCAACCTCTTTGGCCTCATCTAATCTTGTCAAGGCTTCAACAGGTTTGCCTGAATGTGCAAGACTTGCTGCCCTTTTTAATAACTGGTCTACCTTGGCCGCCTGAATAGCATCATCTTGGTGCGCCTTAAGTTCAAAGGCACTGATGCGCTTGTCGCTGGGGTTAAAACGTCTTGCCTTTTCAGCCACTGCACACGCATCAGTGTATTCACCTCGCGACAAATAACAATCAGCCTCAATCAGAAGCTCTCTAATAGCTTCTGATGCTATGGTCGATCGCAGATCCAAAGCAGCGGTGTGTGCGCTGTCTATCGCAAGGGCCTTGTCAATCTCCTCTATAGCATCTTCAAACATTTCCTCTTTAGCAAATTCCTCCGCACTTCTAAGGTGGGCTATTATCTTCTGCTCGGTTTCTATGCTAGTTTTGAGGGCGGTAAGCACAGGGTCTTTCCGGCTGGATAAAAGCAGCACTTCCACTATGACCCCTGCTTCATTCAGATCCCCTTTTGAAAAAAGCTCATGCGCCAGGGCCAGCTTCGCAATATAATCCTTTAATACTTTGAGTCTCTTATCTAGCTCTGCCAGGCCTGGGTGCGAAGAATCGAGTGCTCTTGCTTCTTTAAGTGCGTCTTCTGCCTTAGATATTTCTCCATCGTCCTTCTTTTTATCATCTGCTTCATCCAGATGCTTCCTGGCCAAAGTAAGATAGGAATCGACCAAAAGCGCATTCTTCGCTGCGCTGGCGGCCTGCTCAGCCTTTTTTAAGCTTTCTTCGATCTCGGCAAACCGTGTCTCTTTTGGATACTCATCCTTAGCAGAGACGATCGCAAGCCTGGCATCTTCAAAATCCTTTGCATCGATATGCGATCTTATTGTCCTGAGCCTATCAGTAATGTTGTCTTCTCTTTCCTGTGCTGCTGCCTCAGCATCGGTTATTTTACTGAGCTTTCCTTTGAGTAACGCCTCTGCTTCTGCTTCAACCGCTGGATCGTCTCGAGCAAGCTCGCCCTCTACAAGCGCTCTTGCCTCTTTCAATTCTGCTGATTCTAAATGTCGATCTGCCTCTTCCATGACAAATAATATACGTAACTGCTCAAGCGCAGCAGCCAAAGGTTCATCAAGCGCATTAAACCTTTCATCTCCGCCATAGACCCTCTTTGCAGTAGTCAACATTGTTATGGCAGAATCAAAACTTTCTGTCCTTATCGCAGTTTGGATCTGCCCCAGGCTATCTAATATAGTTGCTTCCCGCTCCTGCACCGTCTCCTGTGCTTCCTGTATCTCTGCCAACTTTGCGCTTAGCACTTCTTCTTCAGATGGGTATCGCATAAGAAAATTACGTGTAAGAGACTCTGCCCGGGCAAGCCGTCCAAGCTCAATACACCTATTTATAAGCTGTAAGGCCTTTTTCATGTAGGCCTGCTCTCTTTTTAATTTTAGCGTTTCTTCTGCTTCTACAAAGCACTGCTCATCATCATAAACAGTTCTCGCTGCAGATATGAGTTCTTCTACCTCTTGATATTTACCTGCCCCTATCGCCTCTCTTATTTGTGAAAGCTTCAGACCTATATCGTCTTTCTTGGCCTGCTCTGCGGCTTTTGCTTGCTGCTTCGCTTTATCGAGTGTACCCTGCTGCTTCTTAAACCGTTTCTCATCCGGGTATTCAGTGAGCGCCTCATCTATCCTGGTTTGTGCAATGCCAAAATCTTCTGCCTCTATAAGCCCTCTTATCTCTTCAAGTCTGCTCAAAATACCCAGCTCCTGCACCCTATCGAGCTCTTCAGCCGCTTCTTTTGCTTGCTGTAGCTTTGCCTCTTTTTCCTTAAGGGGCCTCTCTATATCGCTTAAGAAAACACCTCTCATTTCATCTGTGGTGATTCCATCATCCCCTAAGGGCCTTAAACGCTCTTCCATGTTTGATTCAGCCTTCTTCCTAAACGCCTGTATGCCTTCAAGATCTTCAATCTTTTCCACTTCGCCTGCCCAAATTGCCACAGTCTGGGCAGCCAGATTCAATACACCGAGATATTGTCTGAGTTTATCTTCTGCCATCTTCTCACCATCAGGCAAAGCTCTATCAGCGTCAAAAAGCAGTGCAACCGCCTCGCTGTATGGCAAAAGCTGTGGGCATTGCTGGGCATTTACCTCACATGCCCGAACCGCCTCAAGTCTTCTCAGCTGCCAGTTATCAGCACTTCGTGCGCGCACTACCTTACCTCTCAACCCTGCAACATTGGCCAATACTGAGTCGAGCATAGGCATCTGCTCAGTGATCTGTGCAATCCTGGCTTCTATCTCTTGCCTGACGCTTTCAAGTGTCTGCGAGCTCCTTATGCGAGCCTCGGCTGCCTGTTTCTGTTTGCGTGCCTTGACCCTGCTTCTGGCCATATCCACCCTTTGATTGATCTCAAGCGATATATTAGCGTCTGATTCAACGATCGCCTCCAGCCGGGGAAGCTGTGTGCTCATCGATTCTCTTGCCTTAGCCAGCGAATCATAAAGGTTAAGAAAATTTGTATCCCTGGCCGCACCGGAAGATGCTGACTTAATAGTATCGATCTGATACGCTGCTGCTACCAATGGCTTAAGGTCATGGCTTGAAGTGATATTTATCTGCCCTGATATGCCTCCCCGCTCTGACACTTTGCTTGCTATATCCTGCAGCGCTTTGACTGTTTCTGTTTTGCCGCCTTTGCTAATGGCTGATAGCAGGGCAAGGTTAAGGCTGCTGTCAAATGCGGCTTTAGCGCGTGGATCCCCAGCATCGAGAAATCTTCCGTAATTTCCGGAATCTGCTATGACCCTCTCTCTTCCTTCGCTATGCTGCAGGAAAGCGCTGTTAAATAATCTCAATTCTGCATCAGGCATTAGATCTTCGTCCAGAAGAATTGGCAGGGTAGGCAATAATGTCTCAAGATGGCTAATCTCTGTTATAACACCCTCTTCAAGCAATGTATCCAACCTTTGTCCTGCTGTGCCCGAAGCCTCACATATATCCAGTCGATCTGAAGCCACTCTCGCAAGAGTGATCCTTTTCTTTGCCTCTTCAGTCACAGGAATGCTGTTTATATCAATAGGCCTGCCTTGCTCATCCACAAGAGCCACATCTTTCAACTCTAGTATATAGCCCTTATCGATAAGATAGATATTGGTCAGGGCAGCCATAAGGCTCATATAGATCCTGGCGTTAAAGATATCAAAGAGGCCCACATTGAATACAAGATTCCCATTCTCCTTACCATCAAGAAAAACCTCATTAGCATACCTTTCCACTGCATTACACAGATCAGCCTCAAGGTCAATATCTGATGATGCCAGGTCCTGCTCTGCTTTTATATAGTTGGCAAGCTGAAGGCTGTAATCCCTTGCCATAGATCTAACGGTCTGTCTGGCCTTTGCACCATGCTGGCCATTTCCGGCTGTCCTCATATATTTCATGCGCTGCTCTGTAAACGCCTTCAACCTCTCGTCAGAGCCGTCAATAACAGAATTAAATCTTCTCATGACAACCTTATTTACCTCGTGAAGCTTAGCAGTACTCACAAGCGGGTGCCTCCTATAAAATCTTGCGCGCATAAGATCGGGCGTCTCAACATCCCTGCTGAGTATCATTAGAGTGCTTCCATTGGAGAGATACTTAATATCTGTTGAAAGCGGGGCTTGAGCGCCATGCGAATATACGCATGCAAGATCAGGCCATTGTGAATCCTTTATGTTTACCTCACCGGTGATCTCGGCCTCAAGGAACCTTTCTGCAAAACGTGGGTCTTCGGCAGCCTTCAGTTTACCGGTAGACCCCTCAATTGAAGCGTGTCCGAGCCCACGCAATATCCCTGCTGACTTTAGCAAAAATCCATTGTCATTGAATGCCTTTGGAAGGGTAAACGTCTCCCCTTCCCGTGAAACTTCATATTCTACCATCGGGAGGGCAGGATCGACTATGTCAAATCTCTCTATCGCACGGGTGTTGATATACTCCTCTGCCTTGGCATAGCAGGCTATCATAATCCATGTGATCAGACGGTTCTTATATACAATTAAGGATTCGAGATCATCGCTACTAACCGGTTCTGTTTCGGATTTTTCTATGATCGATAAGATCCTCCTGTCTTCCTCCCCAATTATCCTCCTTGCGCTGATTATAGTCAATATCTGCCTTACACGTATAGAAGATATGCCATTAGCAACAAAAGCTAGGGCATATCTCTCCTCTATATATGAATCTATCTGCCCTATCCTTTCATCACATAGCTGCTTGACCTGCTCCGTAAGCTCATAATTGCCTTCGGTATACCCGGATTCATAATCAGATGCAAGCTCTTCAAGCCTGCTGTTAAATGGCTCATCATGCCCTTCTATTGCTCTCAAGGCGACTGCTACTGCCTCTGTGTCACTTTCAAGGTCATGGCACTCCCTCTCATGAGCCAGGGATTCAAGATCCATGGCCAAAAGTGCGCTATGCGCCGCTATAACAGCTCTTTGGGCATGCAAATTTTCAAGCATATCAAGATCAACACCGGTCATCTTTTGCCTGTATGCATCATATTCTGCCCTACAGGATTCAGCGTCAAAAAGCTCATCAATATGTTTGAGCAGATCAGCGCATGCCTGCTGCCCTATTCTTATAATGATACCTTTGTCAAAACTACTAAGCGCATCCATATATTCTTTGGACTCTTCTGCAAGCTCGCCATCGGGCCCTTTCCATCCATCCCCAAAGAGAGTCTCGTAGGTTTTCATGGCAAACCCAGCAAAGGTCCGCTTTGATGCTTCTTGAAAGGCTTCGTAAAACCTATCCTCCACCCTTTTAATAGGTCCTACACTCTCCAGGGCCTTTTTAAATTCTCGATAAGCAGAATACAGGGCATCATCATGTTCATAGATCCTCTGTCTGGCATCTGAAATATCCTTTTCAAGGAACCCCTTAAGCCACTTATCGATCTCCTTTATCCTTTCCCTGACTACATTCTCATCAAGTGTCGCTACCCTTCTGAATAATAGGGACATCCCGATAGCGTTGCAGGCCTTGAGATATGCCCGATAAACCTTCTCGTGCCGCTCCAGTATCTTTGCCAGAGCAGCCTCTTTCTGCTTTAGAATGTCTCCATCAAAGTAACGCGCAAGCAAGCCCTTAGCAATACTTCCGGGCCCTTCTGACTCGTGAGCCACATCCTTAAAACCTAATTCCGCGACATGTAATACTTTATACATAGATAGAAGAAGGTTGTGAAATTCACTGAGTAAAGGCCTTACATGAAGTGAGATATTACACAAGCGCATACCATCCACAGACTCATCCATAACAACAGAGGCCCTTCTATCTAAAATCCTTACGGGAAATTCCACCTCTCTATGCTCTGGGGGCCTCTCGCCTCTCTGGATCCAGAAGAACTTGTACGGCTCCTGGACTATGTAAAGTCCTCCTTTTGGCGGCAGGATGCCATTGGCAGCAAGCCTCATCCCTTCCTCTATCTCCTCCCATGATACAGTATCGATCTCAAAACGAACCTGTGGCCCCTTCATGCCTGGCACCAATTGCGAAGCAGTATAAGGCGGCAGGACCTCAAGAAACTCATCCATGCTCTTCCTGATCTCTTCTCTCCTTCTTTCTGTGGCAAGCAATAAGGACGCTGCCTTTAAGAACTCCTCTTTATCAGTAAGGTGGTATGGAACCGCAACCTTTACCCTGCCATCCTCCACGCCCTGAAGGATTAACGGCCTTCCATTTGCATCTCTCGCAAGTGCACCTGTACTACTATCAATAAACTGCATATACTGGTCAGCGGCAGTTTCACCCCTTATAGCATCTCCTGTAGCTGCGTCCCATATAAAAAAGCTAAAAAGGCGCTTTGCACTTTCAGGCGCATCTGCAGGAAGCGACATCTCCCTCATCTCATGACCAGGCATTAACATGACCTCCAAAACAGCTGGCATAACCTCTGTCTCTTGGAGGATCCTTACCCCCTCTATAATATCATCAACCAGCAAGGCCCCCAGTGTTTCAAGTGGTACCTTTGACTCAAAACCCATCTTCTCGAATATGTCAAGATCGATAGGGACCGGTTTGTCTGTATGCATACCACATACAAATTCAACAGAGACAGGCCCACTGCAACTACTGAATCTATCTGTTACAATATCTATAATACTTCTCTGGCGCCATGACCTCTCGAGAAGCTCCTCTATGGTTGGACTCCTAAGATTCTTTCCGAGCCTCCTTGCAATCTTATCTGCCTCACTTGGGTTATCAGCGATTATCCTTGCCAGGTGTTCTGCTGCCCTCTTGTGCGGAAGAACATAATCCATGCCGCATACCAAGGCCCTGCCTTCTTGTATGAGGACGGCTAAATCCTTTGCTGCAACATTAATGTCTCTATTGCTACCAGGGAGGTATTGCCTGAGCTCATCCTCACTTAAGAAATCGGACATGGCCCAGGCATCTCTTCCTGCTCCTTCTCTTCTGATTAAGATAAAGAATGTTTTTCTGTCTTCCTGGGTAAGCTTTACGCCCGCAGCTCCCCTGGCAGCTTCTTCGGATACATCTACTTCGAGTGCCCAGGGCGTCTTATCCGGATTTACACCGGCTCTGATCCCGATATTTTCTACCGCGCTTTCAAAGATTTGCGCAGTTTCTTCCTGACTAACCATAGGCTCAATGCCCCAGTCGAGCATAAGCCTATGTGCCATAAGCCCGGGACACTCCTGGTCTCTCTGGTCTTCATTTATACCTACTTTAAATAAATGTATAATGGTAACCTCTGGATCCCTTAATGCTATCCTAAGGGAGTCTCTCATATTTCTTGCTATGCCTGCGTAGTCCTCTTCACAAAAAATCCTTGATCTTTCCTCTGTAGTTTGTGGCTTAGCAATGGATTCGATCTTTTTTCCCCTGGAAGGAGGGCTGGCTGAGGTGCTTGTCCGTAATAACGATGCTGTCTCTGCAAGCTCTGCTAATACAGAGGTTTTTGGAGAACCAGCTGCGGCAGGTACTTTAATATTGGCGGCAGCTGCCAGGGCCTCTGCGACTGCTTTATCTGATGCTGAAGCAGCGGCCTCTGGTGCTGGCTTATCTTCTTTACCAGGGCCTGCGGGATCGGGCTTGCCTGCTTCAGCTACAGGCGCCTTCTCCGGCTCATCAGGCAAAGAACCTAATGCCGTATCACCTACTTTGGCCATTCCCCTCTTCTCTATAATTACACCGCGCTTCATCTCATCTTGAGTTGCACAGCCAAAACTGAATAGATATGCTATGATCCCCTCCCAGACATACTCGCCCCAAGCAATTGTTTTACTCGCCCTTTCGCCGTCAGCTTTTCTCGCTCCGTGAAATGGCCTATTTAACACACCTGTCAGTCTTTTCAACCCTCTTTCATCCATTTGTGGGTGCGACTTTGTAGCAATTGCTACCCTGTGCACCTCAGCGAATATCTGCCTTCTGAGCTGTTCCGGCTTTATCCTATTGATTAGCGCCATAAGCTCTCTCCTTTTTCTCCAGCCGATTCGTAGAAGAGCTTGCGTCAGAGGCTTTACTTTTACCCCTGGGCGCGGATCTCTAAGCTGATCCACAGAATGCGTATCCCTGATCTCTTTTAACAAACGTAACAGCTTATATAAGGTCTCTTCATCAACAGGGTAGTGCTCCTCTAAAAAGCCGTGTAGATCGAACTCTATTTCTGTCAACAAATCATTTCTAATCAGGTATGTGCCGAATCCATCATAGAGCACCCCGTAGAGTTTGCCTGAAAGATCTTGCGACCTATCGGTATGGGGGTTGGCAAACTCAGCGCAGATATTATTAAAATCAGCCAGAAGCATATCGTCTCTTTCGCCAAAAGAGAGATCAGGGTATTTACTTTTCGGGAATGTAGTCGCAAGGACTTCCCTGCAGTGTTTTAGCACATCAAGCATTACCTCATCCGGCAGGTCTCTGATCATGGCGAAAAACTCAGTCGCAATAGTGTCATACTCAGCCATCAGGCTTGCTTGTCTGTTGGCATCAAACATATAGGGCATCAATGCTAAACACGCAGCTGCCCTTCGCTTAAGCGCAAGATATTTCCTCACTGTCTCCTCGCGCGTAATAGTGGGCGGAACAGGCACACCGCTTGGCGGAGTAGCAAGGGGTTCCGCTGAGGCCGGGGGCTCTTCTTCGGATGGGTCTTCATCTGCCGGTTCCTCTGGGTCCGGAGTAGGGATTCCCGGCCCTGCTTCCGATTTAATAGCAGACGCTGTAACCTCTGTGCCCGCAGATTCTTCTGGGGCCGCTTCATCAATAAAATTAGCTGGCAGTTCAGTAGCTGGCCCTGCAGTGGCGGGTTCTTCAGCAGCTGGAGCCTCATCTACAGAATCGGCCGGCTCCTCTATAGCGCTCTCGAAAGCAGATTCCGTTTTCGCGGATTTCTCGGACTTGGGTTCTTCAGGTTGCGGGGTTTGAAAACCCCGCCTATCCAACTGGGGTTTTAGCTCTTCTCCTTCGGGGGATAAGCTCTTCTCAAGTTCTTTGCGCGGCTCGCCCTGTTTCTCTTGTGCGGCAGCAAACTCTGCAGACTTCAACTCCTGAATCGCTATCGCATACAACACTTCTTCCCTGGCCAGAAG
>JABMQS010000034.1 GCA_013202525.1 Candidatus Omnitrophota bacterium | reverse complement strand
GGAAAGAACAGAGCCTTTCAGAGCCTGATGGGAAGTGCAAAAACGGAACTTCAGAAGGAACAGATCAGAAACCTAGAGTTCGTGTTGAGGTTTTAGGAAGGGCGATTATTCTCAAACTCCAGTGTGCATATCGAATGGGTAATGCCCTCTATTGAGTCTGATAGGCAGTGCGCAAAGTCATACATGGGATATATGCACCACTTGTCAGCTGTCCTGTGGTGGCTCACCTTGAGTATGCGGTAGAGCACAGGATCACGCATAAGCATATTGGGGTGTGCCATATCTATCTTTGCGCGTAGGACGCGGGAACCGTCTTCAAACTCCCCGGCGCGCATACGCTTAAAAAGATCCAGGCTTTCTTCCTTCGGGCGATTGCGATGCGGGCTGTTCTTTCCAGGCGTAGTCAGTGTGCCACGGTACTTTCTTATCTCGTCTGCATCGAGCTCGCAGATATAGGCCGCGCCTTTCTCTATAAGCGCTATGGCATGCTGGTAGAGTTTTTCAAAATAGTCAGAGGCATAATAAAGGCGGTCACCCCAATCAAGCCCCAGCCACGCAACATCCTCTTTGATAGAAGCAACATACTCCTCTTCTTCCTTGGTGGGATTTGTATCATCCATCCTGAGGTTGCAGAGGCCTTTATAATCGCGGGCAATGCCGAAGTTTAAGCATATCGACTTGGCGTGTCCTATGTGGAGATAGCCGTTTGGTTCGGGCGGAAAACGGGTATGGACCCTGCCGTCATTTTTGCCCTGCTCAAGATCTTTGTCTATTATCTCTCTTATAAAATTAGTTGATCTGTTCATATCTTACATCTTATAACATAATAATCGTCGGTGTGCAAGGGTTTTTGGCAGGGTGAGATTACATTTGTTATTTACCTGTATGCATTGTAGCAAAAATTTAGTTTAACCTGTCTGCTCCCAAAATTTATCTAGGGAATATTTTTCAGGTGCGGCATCTTTGCGTGTTGGAAAAATATCAGCTAATATATGAAATGGGTGGACTTCTGTGTGCTGTTCAATCTTATCGGGCAATCTACCTGTTATTTTTACCCTGATAATGCTGGTGAGCAAGTCTGTCGGTATGATAAAAATGCTCCTTGCAAACTTCATAAATCCGCCGCCTAAAAACTTTACGCCTACTGTCAGGTCTACTTCTTGATCAAATGAATATTTACCGCTTATGCTTATTACCATTCCGGGCGAATCACACAATATGCCCTTTGACATAAAGCGCCTATCTGCTATATCAAAATTGCCTGTAACCTCTGTGAATCCCGGCATTTCAAAATCCTTGACTGCGCCCGCAATGCCTTCCTGCGCAGTCTCAAGTATAGGTTCTTTTCTAATATCACAATCCTTTAAAAGTATGTAACCTCCCCCCTTAACAGAATCCAGATCCCCCCAGTCTCCGACAGCTGTAATGCCGGTGGATAAAACTCCTTTCATATGCTCCGTCTGAAGCTCTACCTTTGAAAATTCTTTCAGGTCCGCCTCTTCTAAATGTAACTCCGCGCCCCATCTCTGAACGGATAACTTAACATTGCCGTCAAGGCCGCCTTTGTAAAATTTGACTCTTGGTATATTTCCATTTAACACGCCTTCTTTAATAACTGTGTTAAAATCAAAGGACAGGGGATCCGTGCCTGTCACTGAAAGTTCCTTTACGCTCAACTTTCCTCTGCCTTTATAAGAATCAAATTCGTCTGCTTCGCCTTGCAGGTTTCCTGAAAAACTGAGCTTTCCTGTGGCAAAATCTTTATCAACATTTTTCAACAGGCGGCTTATATCCTTGAAATCCATATTGCACTTTGCGTACATCTTAAATGCCAGATCTTTTAAATCATATACATTTGCGTTAAATTCAAAGAACGAATCGAAAAATTTACCTTTCCATAGCATCTTCGCCTTGTTATCAGGGAATATCTTCATATAGATCTTATTGTCGACAGAGGATATCTTACCGTGCATATCCAGCTGGCTCTTTTCCAATGAAAATACACCGCTCATTGAAACCGGCGCCTTACCCACAAAGCCGGTCAGATCCTCTATCAAAATAAGGTCTTTTGTTATCGCGGCACTGCAAACTCCGTCTTTAAAAAATAGGTTCTTGCCCGCGGCCAGCCTGACATCTTTAATATGAGCTTTGATTTTTACTATATCTTTTTGCTGCATACCGCTCTTTGCGAGTTTTATATGATGCTCAACGACCATGTCACACTTTATGTTCAAATCTCCATAGCTAAAGATGCCGTCATCAACAGAATACTCTCCATCCAGCAACAATACACCGTCTCTATATGAAAAGTTTGTTTTTACTGTGACATCAACTGCCTTAAGATGCCATGGCTTCAATATATCGTCCAAATAATAATCCCAGTACTCTGTGACGTGAGTGCTATTTAACTTTGCGCGGCCTTTTGCTTGACCCTTTTTAAAATCATACGTCATGGAAAGCTCTATTGCCTCATCCGATCTGTCTGCGCTGCCACCGGAAAGAACTATCTTGTATTTTTTGCCGGATTTGTGCTTTACGGAAAGCCGCACATTCTCAAATCTTCTCTCAAGTGTGTTGTTGTTATTGTGGCAATCCGAATAATCGATCCAACCGTCTATAATGGCAAATTCCTTTATATAGATTTCATGGTTGGATATAGAATCTTCGAGATCCTGATTGAGCAATGGGGCAATATTCCACTCCCCTTC
>JABMQS010000033.1 GCA_013202525.1 Candidatus Omnitrophota bacterium | reverse complement strand
TCGGGGCGTAGCGCAGTTTGGCTAGCGCACTTGAATGGGGTTCAAGGGGTCGCCGGTTCGAGTCCGGCCGCCCCGACCAGTATTCCCCTTGAACAAAAGGGGGTTTTAGGGGGAAAGACCGTTTCCCCCTATCGGCGCAGTAAGCTACTATGCGGAAGGAAAAGGAACAGCGAAGCGTTAGGGAAAAACCATCAGGGTTGTTCCCTAAAGAGCGAGCGAAGCGAACGATGTTCAAGGGGTCGCCGGTTCGAGTCCGGCCGCCCCGACCAATAATTAGTTCACAGTTGACAGCTGTGTATTTTCTAGGAGGATGTGATGCGTAATATAAATGTTGGGATAATAGGTTACGGAACCGTTGGATGCGGGGTTGCGCGCGCTCTAAAGGAGAAACGTGCATATCTCAGTAGGCGCTTAGGCGCATCCATAAACCTTGTAAAGGTCTGCGATAAGGACCTGAAGAGCAGGCGTCCTTTTCGTATCGACAGGCGTCTGCTTACAAAGAGGCCCGCTGAAGTAATCAACAACCCAGAGATTGATATAGTAGTTGAGCTTATTGGCGGCATAAGCCCTGCGCGCGAGTTCATCCTGCAGGCCATAAAGAATAAGAAACACGTTATTACCGCCAACAAGGCATTGCTCTCAGAGGAAAAGCGCAGGCTCTTTAAGGCAGCGCAGGCAAATGGGGTTGAGCTTCGCTTCGAGGCGAGTGTCGGAGGCGGCATACCGATCATAAAGGCCTTGAGAGAGGGCCTTGTTGCAAACCGCATTATGTCGATCTATGCGATCATAAACGGTACCTGTAACTATATACTCAGCGAGATGACCCAGAAGAGAATAGGTTTTAACGCTGCGCTTGAACAGGCAAAGAAGAAGGGTTATGCCGAGAGGAATCCTGCGCTCGATATCGAAGGGCATGACTCTGCGCACAAGCTTGCTATAATGGCGTCTATGGCGTACGGCATCGACGTAAGGCCAAAGGACATATACGTAGAAGGCATAAGCAATATTTCTGATGACGACATAAGGTATGCGCGCGGTTTCGGCTATGTAGTGAAACTGCTTGCCATAGCCAAGAGGATAGGCAGGGTGCTTGAACTCAGGGTGCACCCGACCCTTGTCAATAGAAACCATCCGCTCGCTTCTGTAGGGAGCAATTTCAACGCCGTCTTCTTAGACAGCGACATGCTTGGTGAGGCGCTATTTTATGGCCAGGGTTCAGGCTCTGCACCATCTGCAAGCGCGGTTGTAAGTGATATTGTGGATGTGGCCAGGAATATCATAAACAACGCCGAGACCAAGATGCCGAGTATCGTATATGATAAGCAGGCCGACAGGATAAAGAGGCAGAAGGATTTTTACACCAGCTACTATATTCGCTTCTCGGCCATCGATAAGCCGGGCGTTCTTTCCAAGATCTCAAAGATACTGGCACAGCACAAGATAAGCATTGCCAGCGTAAGCCAGAAGGTCAGAAGGCGGGAGAGGATAGTACCGATTATAATGATGACTCATGATGCAAAGGAGAGCGCACTTTCAAATGCGCTTAAGAAGATAGACGGCCTGGATATAATCAGGCGAAAGTCCGTGGTGATAAGATCGGAGAAGGATTTAGAATGAGATATGGAGGCGTTATAGAAAGGTACAGGGAATATCTGCCGGTTTCTGATAAGACCCCGGTCGTTACTCTGCTCGAGGGCAATACCCCGCTTGTGCCTGCACCGTACCTGAGCAATCTGCTCGGTAAAGGGTTTGAGGTATATCTGAAATATGAAGGCTTGAATCCGACCGGTTCTTTCAAGGACCGCGGTATGACCATGGCTGTGTCAAAGGCTATTGAAGAAGGCTCAAAGGCGGTGGCGTGCGCCTCGACTGGCAATACCTCAGCATCGGCAGCTGCCTATGCAGCCCGCTCTGATATCAAGTGCATCGTGCTTATTCCTAAGGGCGCTATTGCGCTTGGCAAGCTTGCGCAGGCCCTTATACATAATGCCAAGGTTGTGGCAATCGATGGGAATTTTGATGATGCATTTAATCTGGTGAAGGAGTTGACCGATAAGTATCCGATCACCCTGGTAAATTCTGTAAACCCCTACCGGATAGAAGGACAAAAGACCGCCTCTTTTGAAGTTTGCGATTGCTTGGGCGAGGCACCTGATTTTCAGTGTATGCCCGTTGGAAACGCTGGCAATATAACCGCATACTGGAAGGGGTATAAGGAGTACAAGGAAAAAGGCAAGTCCGCTAAACTGCCGAAGATGTGTGGTTTTCAGGCAGAAGGCTCTGCCCCGATAGTCAAGGGCCATCCCATAGAGAAACCCGAGACCATAGCGACTGCCATAAGAATAGGCAATCCAGCAAGTTGGAAACGGGCTGAGGCAGCACGGGATGAATCGGGCGGCCTTATAGATATGGTAAGCGATGATGAGATCATTGATGCATATAAACTTTTGGCAGGAGAAGAAGGCGTATTTGCTGAACCGGCATCATGCGCATCGATAGCAGGCCTGCTTAAACTGCATAAACAGGGATATTTCAAGAATCAGCAGGGCGGGCGCATTGTCTGCGTACTGACCGGCCATGGTTTAAAAGATCCTGACAGGGCGATAAAGACTGTGAAGGAACCCGGTGTTATCCCTGCAAATCTGGACGCCGTAGTAAAACAGATCGGACTTTAGTCAAAGACGTTCTTTAAGCACGAAGGTCCGTGCTCAGGGCCTGACCCTCAAAAGGAGTTAAGATGAAATATATAGTTTTGGTTGGAGACGGGATGAGTGACAGGCCGCTCAAGGAGCTTGACGGCAGGACGCCGCTTGAGTCCGCGCGCATACGCAATATGAATCTTATTGCCAAAGAAGGCACAGTGGGCAATGCCACTACCATACCGCAGAACCTTACCCCTGCAAGTGACGTTGCCAATATGGCGGTGTTGGGATATGATCCCGCGAAATACTATACAGGCAGAGGGCCCCTTGAGGCCGCGAATATGGGTGTTGAGCTGGGCAAAAATGATATAGCCTTCAGGTGCAACCTTGTCACAGTCTCAGACGATAAGATGGCAGACTATTCCGCGGGCCATATATCGAACAAAGAGGCCCACATCCTGATCAATTTTATCGATAAGAAACTTGGTTCCGATGCACTAAGGTTTTATCCGGGGGTAAGTTACAGGCATCTGGCCGTTGTAAATGCAGCCAAGACAAACCTGAAGAAAGACGATCTCATAAAGACGCTCTGTACCGCGCCCCACGATATACTCGATAAGCCGGTTGCGAGGTATCTGCCGCGCGGCGCTGGAAGCGGTTTTTTGACAGACCTGATGCTCAAGTCAAAGGATATCTTAAGCTCCAATGATATCAACAAGGTCAGGATCGATCTCTGCGAGAACCCGGGCAATATGATATGGCTCTGGGGCCAGGGTTTAAAGCCCAAGATGCCGTCCTTTTATGAGATCTTTAAGGTGAAGGGTTCCATAATCTCAGCCGTGGATCTTATAAAGGGTATGGGCAAGATCATAGGCCTGGACCCCATAGATGTGCCCGGTGCAACGGGTTACTACGATACAGACTATCGCGCCAAGGCAAAGTATGCCCTGGCTTCATTAGAGAAAAAGGACTTTGTGTTTGTGCATGTCGAAGCACCGGATGAAGCCGGCCACAACGGCGACATAAGGGCAAAGCTGACTGCTATTGAGAACTTTGACAGGATGGTCGTAGGCACCATATTGAATGCCATGAAAAAGAGCAATGAGGATTTCAGGATCCTGGTTCTGCCGGATCATGCCACGCCCATTTCTATCAGGACCCATGCGCGTGACCCCATACCTTTTGCCATGTTTGGAAAGGGTATAGAGAAGGATAAGATCACGGCCTATAACGAGTCCGCTGCCAAGAAGAGCAGCCTGTTCCTTGATCAGGGGTATAAGATCATGGGGATGTTTTTAGCTAAATGAATTCATTGGCTGTCATAGCTGGTGCGGGCCTTCTGTTCTGGCTGGGCTACGCAGTCTATTCAGAAAAGGTAGTGAGGATCCTTCAGCCCGACAGGCACAGAAAGACACCTGCCCACACAGAAGCAGACGGCGTAGACTTTGTCCCTGCAAAACACTGGTCCATACTCTTCGGGCACCATTTCTCATCAATTGCAGGCGCAGCGCCTATCTATCGCAGCGGTTCTTTTATTTTTGGCATTTGTTGTATTGTATGAAGCAGTATTTGTGGGGATAAGGAACTACAAGAGAAGACACCATTTGATCAATCATCAGTAGTCAGTAAAGGTCAGGAGAATAAGATATGAATAGACTGATAGTCCAAAAGTATGGAGGCTCAAGCGTTGCCGATACCGACAGAATAAAGGGAGTGGCAAAGCGGGTGGTGCGGCATCGTAAAAAGGGCTGCAGGATGGTCGTGGTCGTCTCGGCGCTTGGCGATACCACCGATAAGCTCATAGAACTATCCAGGGAGATTACCGATTCTCCTTCCGAGAGAGAGATGGATATGCTGATGTCTACAGGGGAGCAGGTCTCTGTTGCGCTTTTGGCGATGGCGATACATAAGCTCGGTTATGAGGCCATATCATTTACAGGTGCCCAGGTCGGTATTATTACCGATACCTCCCACACCATGGCCAGGATACTTAAGATAAACACCAGGAGAATAGAGCAGGAGCTCAAAAAGGGCAAGATAGTCATTGTAGCGGGTTTTCAGGGCATTACCATGACCCAGGACATAACCACTCTTGGGCGTGGCGGCTCAAATCTCACTGCCGTGGCCCTGGCAAAGGCGCTCGGGGCTATGTATTGTGAGATGAATACAGATGTGCCCGGGGTCTTTACTGCTGACCCGAGAGTAGTGCCAAATGTGCGCAAGCTCTCGCGCATAAGCTATGAAGAGATGCTTGAGCTTGCATCGGCAGGTGCGCAGGTATTGCAGCCCCGCTCGATAGAGGTGGCCAAGAAGTTTAATGTTCCCATTCACGTAAGATCGACCTTTTCAGATGAAGAGGGCACGGTAATATCCAAGGAGGTCAAGACCATGGAAGACATAGTTGTAAGCGGCGTTACGGTAAACAGGAATGAGGCAAAGATCACATTATGCGATGTCCCTGACAAGCCGGGCATAGCGGCAAAGATCTTCAAGATGATAGCACAGAACAATATCAACATAGATATGATCATCCAGAACGTCAGCAGGACAGGATATACGGATATATCCTTTACCGTGCTTCAGAGGGATCTGAGCAAGACCATGAAGGTGGCAAAGAAGGTCGCCGATAAGATAGGCGCAGGCATTGTTACCTTTAATGATAATATCGCAAAGATCTCTGTGGTGGGCATAGGAATGCGTAGCCACTCAGGTATTGCCGCAAAGATGTTTTCAAGTCTTGCGCGAAACAAGATCAATATAGACATGATCTCGACCAGTGAGATAAAGATATCCTGCGTTATCAACAGAAAACAGGCCACCAAGGCCGTCAGGGCCATCCACAAAGAGTTCGGCCTTGGAAGAACCCGCTAAGACAGTCTTGCAGCACAGAGCTTCGTGCTCAAAGACTGTCTTTGAAAGAGGTGAGGTAAATGCAGAAGGTAAAATTATATGATACCACATTGAGGGACGGTTCTCAGGCAGAGGGGATCTCCCTGTCTGTAAATGACAAGCTGAGGATCGCGGAAAAGCTCGGTGAGCTGGGGGTCGACTACATCGAAGGAGGCTGGCCAGGCTCAAATCCGAAGGATATGGAGTTCTTTAAGAAGGCAAAGAAGCTAAAGCTGAGGCGCTCCAAGATCGCAGCCTTTGGTTCCACCAGGCGGGCCAACATCCCTGCCAGCAAGGATGCCAATATCAAGGCCTTGTTAAGGTCAGGGTGTAAAGTCATCACCATCTTTGGTAAGAGCTGGGACCTGCATGTAAAAGAGGTCCTAAAGGTCTCCATGGAAGAGAACTTAAGGATGATCTTTGACAGCGTCCGTTACCTAAAGTCGAAGAAGCTGAAGGTCTTTTATGACGCAGAGCACTTTTTTGACGGCTACCGCCACAACCCGGAGTATGCCATTTCAACGGTGCTGGCTGCCCAGGAGGCGGGTTGCGATGCTGTTATCCTCTGTGATACAAACGGCGGCATGATGACAAATGACCTTGAGAGGATAGTGATGGAGATCAGGCCAAAGGTCAAGGTCTCCTTAGGCATCCACTGCCACAATGACAGCGAGATGGCTGTGGCAAATTCCGTTGCTGCTGTCCAGGCAGGCTGTGACCATGTCCAGGGTACTATCAATGGTTACGGAGAAAGATGCGGCAATGCCAACCTGTGTTCTATCATTCCCTGTCTTAAATTAAAGCTCGGCATCGACTGCGTGACAAATGCCAAGCTCAAAGAGCTTACCGAGATCTCGCGCTATGTCGCAGAGATCTGCAACATGAAACAGAATGACAACCAGCCATTTGTTGGTCAGAGCGCATTTGCCCATAAAGGCGGGGTCCATGTAAACGCTGTTCTCAAGAATCCTGAGTCCTATGAGCACACTCTGCCGCAGCTTGTCGGCAATAAGAGGCGTATCCTCGTTTCTGAGCTTTCAGGAAAGAGCACATTACTGATTAAGGCCAAGGAGCTTGAGGCTGACTTGAGCAAGGAGAACCCACAGACCAGGAAGATCCTGAATCTCTTGCAGGACTTAGAACATCAAGGCTACCACTTTGAGGCAGCAGAGGGCTCTTTTGAGCTTCTGGTCAAGCGTGCCTTGAAGCGTCACAGCAAGCATTTTACACTAAAGGGTTTTACAGTTATTATTGAGAAGGCCGAGGATGGCAGACTGCATTCAGAGGCGACGATCAAGGTCAATGTAAAGGGCAAGGTAAAGCATACAGCAAGTGAAGGAGACGGGCCTATCAATGCCCTGGACAATGCCCTGAGAAAGGCCCTGCTGGGATTCTACCCGAAGCTTGAGGAGATGCACCTGTCTGACTTTAAGGTAAGGGTCCTCGATGAGAAGGCCGGGACCGCTGCAAAGGTGCGCGTCCTTATCCAGTCACAGGATAAGGAGAAGTCCTGGTGGACTATCGGTGTTTCAGAGAATGTTATAGAGGCAAGCTGGCAGGCATTGGCCGACAGCGTCGAATATAAACTTCTAAAAGGTTAAAAGGGTATATGGAAAAGGCGTATAATTCTAAAGAGGTTGAGGGCAGAATATATGAGCTTTGGGAAGGCAAGGGCCTGCTCAATGCAGAGCCGGATGCCAAGAAGAAACCATACTGCATAGTCATCCCTCCGCCTAACATTACAGGCATACTCCACATGGGCCATGCCCTGAACAACGCCATCCAGGATATACTCATCAGGTTTAAGCGCATGCAGGGTGATGAGGCGCTATGGCTTCCCGGTACAGACCATGCGGGCATTGCCACTCAGAATGTTGTCGAGAGGAAACTCGCCAAGGATGGTAAGAAGCGCCACGACCTTGGAAGGGAGAAGTTTGTAGATGAAGTATGGAGATGGCAGAAGGAGTATGGAGGCACTATTATAAAGCAGCTCAGACGCCTCGGGTCATCATGCGATTGGCGGCGTGAGAGATTTACCATGGATGAAGGCCTCTCCAACGCGGTCGTCGAGGTCTTTATAAGGTTGCATAAGAAAGGCCTTATATATCGTGGAAACTACATAATAAACTGGTGCCCGAGGTGTCAGACAGCGCTCTCTGACGAGGAGGCTCAGCACAAGGAGCTTAACGGCCACCTCTATTATATAAAATATCCCATAAAGGACTCAAAGGAATATATTACCGTAGCAACTACGCGTCCTGAGACCATGCTCGGGGATACCGCGGTTGCGGTGAACCCAAAGGATAAAAGATTCAAAGAGCTCATCGGCAAGACCATTATCCTACCCGTCGTAAACCGCGAGCTTAAGGTGATAACCGATGACCTGATAGACCCGAAGTTCGGAACAGGTATTGTAAAGGTCACGCCTGCTCACGACCCAAATGACTTCCAGATGGGCCAGAGACACGGCCTTGAGTCTGTCAATATCATGAACCCGGACGCAACGCTCAATAGTAACGCCGGAAATTATGATGGCATGGATAGGTTTGAGGCAAGGGAGGCCCTGCTTGAGGAGTTAAAGGAGAGAGGCCTTCTGCTCAAGGTCACGCCTCATGATTATTCTGTGGGCCACTGTTATCGCTGCCACACAATAGTAGAGCCCTATCTTTCAAAGCAGTGGTTTGTCAAGATGAAGCCCCTGGCAGAGCCTGCGATAGCTGCGGTCAAAAAGGGCAAGATCAAGTTTTATCCAGAGAGGTGGACAAAGGTCTATCTTGAATGGATGAACAACATCCGCGACTGGTGCATAAGCCGCCAGATCTGGTGGGGGCACAGGATACCGGTATATTATTGTCCAAAGTGCCAGGAGGCCAGTGACGGTGAAAAGGGTCTCGTTGTCGCAAGAGCAAAGCCCGACAAGTGTCCTGACTGTGGTTCAGGCACGCTCGTTCAGGATGAGGATGTGCTCGATACATGGTTCTCCTCATGGCTGTGGCCTTTTTCGACATTCGGTTGGCCGTTTGAATCCGGATCACAAGATAAGCAGAAGAAGGACCTCGAGTATTTCTACCCCACATCCTGCCTCGTTACGGCGCAGGAGATAATATTCTTCTGGGTGGCGAGGATGATCATGGCAGGCCTTGAGTTCTGCGGCGACATACCATTCAAGGATGTCTATATACACGGCACTGTCCGCGATGATACCGGCACAAAGATGTCAAAGTCGCTCGGAAACATCATAGACCCTCTTGAGATCATTGATGAGTTCGGCGCCGATGCCCTGCGCTTTAGCATAATATCCATAACCGCCGTGGGGCAGGATGTCTACTTGTCGAAGCAGAAGTTTGAGATGGGAAGGAACTTTGCCAACAAGATCTGGAATGTCTCAAGATTTCTGATAATGAATATGAAGGAGGAGATAAGCGCTGACCTGTGCGCATTCTATGCGAAGGAGAAGCTTACCCTTGCCGATAGATGGATATTGAGTTCCTTCTACCGCACATTGGATGCAGTAACAAAGTCCTTAGAGTCTTACAGGCTTAATGAGGCGGCAAACCTTCTCTATGAGTTTATATGGCACAAGTATTGTGACTGGTATGTCGAGATCGCAAAGTCGAGCATCGGTGAATACAAGACACAGTTCATACTCTTTAAGGTCCTTGAGAAGTCCTTAAGAATGCTCCACCCGTTTATGCCATTTGTCACAGAAGAGATCTGGCAGAAGCTTAAGGCCAAGGAGCCGATTATGGTCTCCCCGTGGCCGCACCTCCAGGATCAGATGATCGATCAGGCTTCTGAAGAGGCAATGGAACGTATCATAGAGATAGTCGTTGCTATTCGAAACATCCGCGCCGAGATGAATATTGAGAAGAAGCAGCAGGTAGATGTCGTCATATCCACCTCAAGGGCCGATGTGGTAAAACTTAAGGATGAGCTCAGCATTTATTCTACAAGGCTGGCAGATGTAAAGTCGCTTACAATAGAGAAGAAGGCAAAGAGGCCGGAGATGTCGGCGTCCGCTATTTTGGATTTTTGCGAGATCTTCATCCCGCTTGAAGGGGTTATAGATATTAAGCAGGAGAAGCAGCGGGTGGAGAAGAAGGCAAAGGAATTTGAAGGCCTTTTGATGGCTCTTTCTAAGAAATTAAAGAATAAGGATTTTCTGAATAAAGCACCGAAGGATATCGTGGACCAGGAAAAGGCAAAAGAGAAAGTATTGAGAGAGAAACTCAAAAAGATACAAGAGAACATCAAAAACCTCTCCTAAATTATGACTTCCCATGTACGCATCAACAAACTATTATCCCAGCTTGGTGTAGCTTCCCGGCGCAAGGCAGACGATCTGATAGCTAAGGGTAAGGTATCTTTAAACGGCAAGGTCCTTACAGCGCCCGGGGCTCTCGTAGATACGGCAAAGGATAAGATCGAGGTCTCTGGAAAGACGCTGGACCTCACTCAGAAAAAGAGGCTCTATTATCTTGTAAATAAACCAAAGGGCCATATCTGCACCGTAGAGGATACACATGCAAGAAGGACCATCCTGGACCTTCTTCCAAGCAGCAAGGGGCTCTTTCCTGTGGGAAGGCTCGATAAGGATACAACAGGCCTTATAATAATCACCGATGACGGTGAACTCGCGCACAGGCTGATGCATCCGAGCTACGAAATCAGAAAGACCTATGAGGCTGTTGTGTCCGGCTTACTCAAGACGAGCGATATAGCCAAATTAGAAAAGGGCATAGATATAGGAGAGAAGACTCCTGCAGTCAGCAAGATCATAAAGGTAAACAGTCTAAAGGGCAGGACCGTTGTCATTCTTGAGATACACGAAGGCAAAAAGAGGCAGATCAGGAGGGTCTTTGAGGCCTTGGGCTATAGCGTCAAAGACCTGAAGAGGATAGATTACGCAGGCCTTAAGATAGATATGAAGGAAGGCGGCTTTCGCAGCCTGACAGAAAAAGAGATCAATTATTTACGCAAAAAGGTAGGGCTATTATGATAATAGATACGAACTTACGGAAGATGATACAGCAGGCGTTGAAGGAGGATATCGGCGCAAAGGATATTACCACGACATCGGTCTTGCTCAAGTCAAAGAAGGGCAAGTTTATCCTGACAGCCATGGAGGACTGCGTGGTCTGCGGCCTTGATATAGCAGAGGCAGTATTTGAGATAGTTGATGCCGTTGTGCGCTTTAAGCCCGTGGTCAACGACGGTATGCAGGTCCTTGACGGGAAGGCCATAGCATATGTGGAAGGCCCGTGCTGGAGTATACTACCTGCCGAAAGGACGGCGCTCAATTTCCTAAGCTGGCTTTCAGGTATCTCGACCTTGACGAGTAAATATGTCGAGGCTGTAAAGGATACCCGCGCAAAGATATTTGATACAAGAAAGACCACCCCCGGCTACAGGAAGCTGGAGAAACACGCGGTCCGGATGGGCGGAGGATCGAACCACAGGATGGGCCTCTATGATCAGATCCTTGTTAAGGATAATCACCTCTTGAGCCTTACCCTGGAGCCTGCCATGATAAAGAATCAGAAGGATGCCCTCATTTCTGCGATAAAGAGCGCAAAGACCAATGCGCCAAAGGGCAAGAGGATAGAGGTCGAGATCGACAGCCTGGATATGTTAAAGATCGCCCTGGAACATAATCCTGATATAATAATGCTCGATAATATGGGTGTAGATAAGATAAGAGAGGCTGTAAAGATAAGGGATGCGTACCGCGTTAAGGTAGGCGATGTTGGTTTTAAGGTCATGCTTGAGGTATCGGGTAATGTAGGCCTTAATAGTGTCAGGGAGATAGCAGAGTGCGGCGTTGACATGATATCCGTAGGCGCGCTTACGCATTCTGCCCCGGCAGTAGATATCTCACTAGATGTGCAATAGGGGACAAGATGTCTCAAAGATTCAGCCTGAAGAGTGATTTTAAGCCTTGCGGCGATCAGCCGCAGGCCATCAAAAAGCTAAGTAAATGTCTCGTCGACGGTGAGAAGTATCAGACCCTTCTCGGGGTAACCGGAAGCGGTAAGACCTTTACCATGGCCAATGTCATAGCTGATATTAACAGGCCCACTCTGGTGATATCCCACAACAAGACCCTTGCCGCACAGCTGTATGGTGAATTTAAGGCATTCTTTCCACAGAATGCCGTTGAGTACTTTGTAAGCTACTATGACTATTATCAGCCCGAGGCATACATACCGCAGACAGATACCTATATTGAAAAGGACGCCTCCATAAATGATGAGCTCGACCGCTTGAGATTGTCAGCCACCACATCCCTTATGTCACGCAACGATGTTATAATAGTCTCAAGTGTTTCGTGCATATATAACCTCGGCTCCCCGTCGGAATACAAGGAGCTTTTGCTTTTTATAGAGAAGGCAAGTGAGTCTTCGCGCGAGGCTATATTAGAGAACCTCATCAATATACATTACGAGAGAAACGACGTAGATTTCTCCAGAGGTAAGTTCAGGGTAAGGGGCGATGTGATAGAGATATTTCCTGCCTATGAGCAGGACGCGATCAGAGTCGAGATATTTGGCGATACCATCGAAAGGATAAGCCTGATAGATCCTTTGACAGGTGATATAAAGCAGGACCTTGAAAAGATAGCCATATATCCGGCCAAGCACTTTGTTACAACGCAAGAAAGAATAGACGGCGCATTAGCTGACATAGGCAAAGAGCTTGATGAGACACTAAAGGATTTAAGAAAAGACAACAAGCTCCTTGAGGCCCAAAGGCTTGAGTCCCGCACAAAATATGATATGGAGATGCTAAAAGAGATAGGCTATTGCCATGGTGTTGAAAACTATTCGCGCCATCTCTCAGGCAGGCCCTCGGGCTCGCGGCCGTTTACGCTTATAGACTATTTCCCAGAGGATTTTGTCATTGTGATAGACGAGTCACACGTGACAGTGCCTCAGATAAGGGGCATGTATGAAGGTGACCACTCGAGAAAGAAGACCCTTGTAAAGCATGGGTTCAGGCTGCCCTCCTGCCTCGACAACAGGCCCTTGAAGTTTAATGAGTTTGAGTCGATCGTAAAGCAAGCGGTATTTGTCTCTGCCACGCCTGCTGAATATGAGATCAAAAAATCCAAAGATGTGGTTGAGCAGCTCATAAGGCCTACAGGACTTTTAGATCCAGAGATTATCATAAAGCCCTCAAAGGGCCAGATCGACGATCTTATAAAGCTGATCTCAGAACGCGCCAAGAAAGAAGAGAGGGTGCTCGTAACGACCCTGACCAAACGCATGTCTGAAGATCTCTGCGCCCACTTGGTTGAGGTGGGATTGAATGTAAAATATCTGCACTCTGAGATAGGCGCTATAGAAAGGGTGGAGATACTTCAGAGCTTAAGGAAGCGTGAGTTTGACTGTCTTATCGGCATCAATCTTTTAAGGGAGGGCTTAGACCTTCCCGAGGTCTCACTCGTTTGTATACTAGACGCGGACAAAGAAGGTTTTTTAAGAAGCGCTACCTCACTTATACAGGTTGCCGGCCGCGCGGCGCGCAATGTAAACAGCCAGGTGGTGATGTATGCAGATACCATAACCGGCTCCATGCAAAGAGCGCTCGATGAGACCTCACGCAGGAGAGAGAGGCAGCTCGCATTTAATAAGAAGAATAATATAACGCCGCGCACCATACAGAAGGCCATCAAAGAAGGTATCGAGAACGTGAAAGAGTCAGAGGAGGTGGCGGTTGAGGTTACTGGCGAGACAGAGGCAGAATATGAGGTGCGCCTTGTGATCTCCGAACTCCAGCATGAGATGGAGACCGCTGCAAGGAACCTGCAGTTTGAAAAGGCTGCGTACTTCAGAGACCAGATCAAGAAGTTAGAGAAGAAATGTGGATTCCCGCTTTCGCGGGAATGACAAAAGCATGGAAGAGAAGATTCTAAGGCTGTTTAAGAGAGATCCGGATACGCATCTCTCGGGTGAAGATATAAGCTCAAAGCTCGATATATCACGTTCTGCGCTATGGAAACATATCGAGAAGCTGCGCAACCTGGGCTATGAGTTTGATGCAGTACCTCATCTGGGATATAGATTGAGCAAGGTGCCGGATAAGCTCTACGCCTATGAGATAAGCCACGGCCTCAAGACAGACCGGTTTGGCAAAGAGGTAGTCTATTATGACAGGGTAGGTTCGACCAACAATATAGCATATGACCTGGCCCAAAAAGGCGCAAAGGAAGGCACGGTAGTCATAGCAGAGGCGCAGAACAAGGGCAGGGGCAGGCTGTCGCGCGAATGGGTCTCCCCGAAACACAAAGGCATATACATGTCTGTCATATTACGCCCTGAGATAGCACCGTTTCAGGCATCGAAGATCACCCTGACATCTGCTGTAAGTGTTGCCACAGCCATTAGAGATGAGACCGGGATACCCGCGGTAATCAAATGGCCCAATGATATATTTGTCGATGCAAAGAAGGTGAGCGGCATACTTACAGAGATGGAGGCAGAATGCGACTCTGTAAAGTTTTTGGTATTAGGCATTGGCATAAATTGTAACACCAAGTTATCAGAACTGCCAAAGGGCGCGGGCTCGCTTCTTGCGGCAGGCGGTGAAGCAGTATCGAGAGTAGGGTTGACCAGAACGATTTTAGAGAAACTTGAGCAGAATTATAAGCTCTTTACAAAAGAGGGTTTCTCACCTATGATAACCGAATGGCGCAACCTCTCAACTACATTAGGGAAACGGGTCAGGGCCACCTGCATGCATAAAAAGATTGAGGGCGAGGCCATGGATATAGATTCAGACGGCGCATTAATAGTGAGGCTCGACAATGGTTTCCGCGAGAGGATTCTCGCCGGCGATCTTACACTACTGAGGTGATCAGATGTTTTTAGCCATAGACATAGGAAACTCCAATATAGCAATCGGCGCCTTTAAAAGAAAGAAGCTCATAAAGAAGGTTTCTCTGTCCACAGCCTTATATAGGAAGCCAGCGCTTCTATGCAAGGAGTTAAAGAAGGTGCTTGCGCCCTGCAAGGGCAGGGTTACGGAAGCCATAATATGCAGTGTTGTGCCTCCTGCATCGAAGGTGGTTGCCAAGGCCGTAGAAAAGGACTTCGCTGTAAAGCCATTATTATTGGGCAAGGATATAGGAGTGCCCATAAAAAATCTCTACAAGAGGCCTGGCCAGGTCGGACAGGATAGATTGGTAAACGCCTATGCATGCCTTAAGCAGTATGGCAAACCAGCCATTATTATAGACTTTGGCACTGCCACAACCTTCGACTACCTGACCAAAGCAGGTGATTACGCAGGCGGCCTGATCACTCCAGGCGTTGAGATCTCACTTGATGCCCTGGCGAAGAGAGCAGAGATGCTGCCAAGAATAGAGCTCAAAAAGCCAAAGAGGCTCATAGGCAAAGACACAGAAGAGAGCATGAGGAGCGGCGTGCTTTATGGCCTCTCGGCAATGTGCGACGGACTCATCAGCAAGATAAAGAAGAAGTATCCAGGCAAGACAGTAGTGGTCGCCACCGGCGGCCTGGCGCCATTCTTTGCCTCATACTGCAGGAATATCGATCATGTCGATCCCCATCTTACCCTCACCGGCATAAACCTGCTTAAAGACAGTCTTTGAGCACGAAGCTCCGCGCTGGAAGACTGTCTTACAAAATTTCTTAAAATTTTGCTTGACATCCTTTAAAGATTTGGTAGAATAGTCACTTCCGGAACAAAAACCCGTTTTTTATACAATTCTATGTGTTTACGCAAATATTTAGCACTCATCAAAGGAGAGTGCTAACAATTATTGGAAAAACCACAAAAACAAGAGGAGGTGGAGACATGGCAAAGGTACAGCCATTAGGAGACAGGGTTCTCTTAAAGCCATTGGAGGCTCAGGAGAAGACCAAAGGCGGTATTATATTACCTGATACTGCAAAGGAGAAACCGCAGGAAGGCGAAGTAGCGGCAGTAGGTAAGGGCAAGACAACAGAAAGTGGAAAGATTCAAGCCTTAGAAGTAAAGGTTGGGGACAAGGTTCTATACGGAAAATACTCCGGAACCGAGATCAAGATAGACGGTGACGATTATCTTATAACAAGAGAAGAGGATATACTGGCCATAATCAAGTAGATTATGGTTTTTTTGTGTAAACATTAGAACAATGGAGGAATAGAAATGGCAAAGCAGATATCATATAGCGATGAGGCAAGGCGCAAGATCCAGGATGGCCTTGACAAGCTCGCCAATGCAGTAAAGGTCACGCTGGGCCCCAAGGGGCGCAACGTTGTACTTGATAAGAAGTTTGGTTCACCTACCATCACAAAGGATGGCGTGACGGTAGCTAAAGAGATAGAGCTTGAAGATCCGTATGAGAATATGGGCGCAGAGCTTGTAAAAGAGGTAGCATCAAAGACATCGGATACTGCCGGTGACGGTACAACGACAGCTACTATACTTGCCCAGGCGATCTATCGCGAAGGCCTGAAGAATGTAACGGCCGGCGCAAACCCTATGAGCCTGAAGCGCGGTATAGAGAAGGCTGTTGAGGCCGTTGTCGAGAACCTCAAGTCCATATCAAAGCCTGTAAAGGGCAAGACCGAGATCTCACAGGTAGCTTCAATAGCTTCAAATGGTGATGCGACAATAGGTAGCCTGATAGCAGAGGCCATGGAGAAGGTCGGCAAAGATGGCGTTATTACTGTTGAAGAGGCAAAGTCGATGGCCACATCCCTTGATGTTGTAGAGGGTATGCAGTTTGACCAGGGCTATCTTTCACCCTACTTTGTCACAGATGCAGAGAGGATGGAGACCGTATTAGAGGAACCGTATATCCTTATACATGAGAAGAAGATCGCGGCCATGAAGGATATGCTTCCCATGCTTGAGAAGATCGCAGGGACCGGAAAGCCCCTTCTTATCATAGCAGAGGATATAGAGGGAGAGGCGCTTGCGACACTGGTAGTGAACAAGCTGCGCGGAACCCTTGCATGCGCTGCTGTAAAGGCACCTGGTTATGGCGACAGAAGAAAGGCCATGCTTGATGATATAGCCATTCTTACAAAAGGAAAGGCTATCACGGAAGATCTAGGTATCAAGCTTGAGAGCATAACCCTCGATGACTTAGGAAAGGCAAAGAGGGTCACCATAGACAAGGATAACACGACTATAGTAGAAGGCTCAGGCAAGCAGTCAGACCTAAGCGGAAGAATAAACCAGATAAAGAAGCAGATAGAGGATTCTGACTCTGACTACGATAGAGAGAAACTGCAGGAGCGGCTTGCAAAACTCGCGGGCGGCGTTGCTGTCATAAACGTAGGCGCTGCTACCGAGACCGAGATGAAGGAGAAGAAGGCACGCGTCGAGGATGCCTTACACGCAACCAGGGCCGCTGTAGAGGAAGGCATAGTAGCAGGCGGCGGAGTTGCGCTCTTGCGCTCGATCGTAAAGCTGGATGATCTAAAGCTCAAAGGCGACGAGAAGGTTGGTGTGAATATTGTAAGAAGGGCCCTTGAGGAACCTATAAGGCAGATCGTTGAGAATGCCGGTGAAGAAGGCTCTGTAGTAACCCAGAGAGTAAAGAGTGAAAAGCAGAATGTCGGTTTTGACGCCAGCAAGGTAGAGTATGTGGATATGATAGAGGCTGGTATCATAGACCCGACAAAGGTCACAAGGACCGCTCTTCAGAACGCATCGAGCATAGCCGCGCTTCTTCTTACCACAGAGGCGTTGATAAGCGACCTCCCCGAAAAGGATAAGCCGGGGATGGGGATGCCACCTATGCCACCAGGAGGCGGAATGGGCGGAATGGGCGGTGGAATGTATTAATACCGCTGAGAAATAAGTGGAATATCCCACTATGTAGTGTTAAAATGGGGCACAGAAGACTGTGCCCCATTTTTATTGGAGATTGAACGTGAAATTTTTAAAAGTCCCGGCAATTTTCTTGATATTGGCACTCTGTGCCTCATCAGGCATATGCAGTATAGCCTCTGACCAGAATCGCAAAGGTATAGAGCGCCTGAATCAGGGCAAGTACCGCGAGGCCATAATCTATTTTGAATATGCTCACCAGTCCGATCCTGAAAATGCGACCATACGCAGTAACCTCAGCACAGCCTATCACAGCCTTTCCGTAAAGCGTGCCGACAGAAGAGACTGGTATGACGCTATTCAGAATGAGAAGCAGGCCCTAAGGCATACGCCGGATAGTGATAATTTCAAGAAACAGTTGGGCATATTCTACAATAACTACGCCCTGGAATATATTGAGCGCAAGAGATATGGCCTGGCCAAGGACAACCTGAATGCGGCCCTGCGATATGACCCGGGGTCTGAGACCATAAGGACAAACCTCTACAATGTTATTCTTCAGGAAGCGGAGGATTCCTTAAAGAACAATAATGAATACAAGGCCTCGCTTCTTGCCCAGGATGCCATATCGCTTCTGCCTGAGAATGCCAATGCCTATTTGTTTGCAGGCAACCTTTATTATCAACAGGATGAATTTGAAGATGCCTTAAGCTTTTGGGCCAAGGCCCTTGAATTAGATCCCCAAAACGAACAGCTCAAAAAGATGATAGTGAAGCTCAGGCGGGAGAAGGATATAGAGGGGGATTTTAAGACAAAGAAGAGGCTGCATTTTAAGATACGCTTTGAGAGGGGGGCAGACTCTGAATACATATGGACGGTCTCTGATATATTGGAGGATGGCCGCAGGACGCTGAGGAGCGAATTTAATCTCTATTCTGAAGAGATTATACCTGTTGTGGTATATACAGGAAGACAGTTCAAAGAGGCGACCGTTACCTCTCACTGGACACTTGGCCTCTACGACGGCAAGATAAGGTTAAACGAGCATGACATCGCCCGTGGCGACGATGCGCTTAGGAGGACTCTTTATCACGAGTATGGGCACGCGGTCCTATTCCTTACCTATGGCCCCAATATACCGATGTGGCTGCATGAAGGTTTTGCCCAATTCAATGAACCTGAGCAGCTTTCGAGCACATCCGATAATAATTTCCTGCGCAATTACCTGAAAAAGCACGGGGCCTTTTCCCTGGAGTCTCTGGAGGAGATGCTAAAGCAGAAGAAGGATATCGAAAGTACAAGGGCCGCCTATTTAGAATCGAAACTATTCGTGGCCTACCTCATTGACAAGTATAGGAAATACAAGATAAAGAGGCTGCTTGAAACCTTAAAACAGGGCAAGAACTGGCAGGAGGCCCTGGTAGAGGTCTACCACAAAAACACCGCCCAATTTGATGAGGACTTCAATAAGCACCTCGACTGCACCCTTTAGTAAAAAATCTTGACTAAGCTGGCATAATATAGTATAATACTCTCAATTCAAAAACTAACCCCTGGCTAAAAAATACGGCCAGGGGTTTATTT
>JABMQS010000032.1 GCA_013202525.1 Candidatus Omnitrophota bacterium | reverse complement strand
TCGGTGCCATATAATCTGGAGTCTGTCAGGGTTTACCCCGTAAAGACTCCTTTCGGTGCCATATAATCTGGAGTCTGTCAGGGTTTACCCCGTAAAGACTCCTTTCGGTGCCATATAATCTGGAGTCTGTCGGGGTTCATATGGCCTCATCAATCCATTATGGTTACTTCTGTGCCTACCGGGACGATGCCGAAGAGTTCCTCAACATCAGGGTTACGCAGCCTTACGCACCCCTGGGTGCATTGATAACCTATGGTCTTGGGGTCATTTGTGCCGTGTATGCCATAGCCCGGCTCAGAAGCGGTGATCCCCATCCAGCGCGTACCGAGAACATTATCCGGGCTGTCAGGGGGAACAATCGCGTTGCCGACTATCTTGGAATACCAGACAGGATCTATGAGCTTGTTGCTTATCTTGAAGGTGCCTACCGGCGTTGAATTGTTCTTGCCGGTAGAAACAATGTAGGTCTTCGTCACTTCGCCGCCTGAAATAAGCGTAAGGGTGGACTGTGATTTATCCACGATAATAGAGAATGACTGCGTCTGAACCTTGAGTTTTTTGCCCGGCCTTATCAGGTTCGAGTCAAGACCGTTTGCCCTCTTTATAAGCTCAACGGTCGTGGAATAGCGCTTTGCTATCTTCGAAAGCGTATCGCCGGGCTGAACTGTGTAGACCTCGCTATCCGGCGTTGCGATCTTCGAAAAGAGGATCCTGGTATTCAGTTCAGCCATCTTCTTCTGGAGGGCCGGAAAATCACAATAGGACGGATACCGCTCTATTATGCTGCGGTAGGCCTGCCTGGATTTTAAGAGATTATTGTCAGACTCATATATCTCACCGAGTGCAAGAAGGGCCTTGTAACCTTCCTGCGTAGGGGCGCCTTCCTTATCCTGGCCAGTCGTCTCCTCCAATACCTTTACCGCCTCCGCGCGCCTGCCTTCCTTTAAAAGGCCCTCGGCGTTCTTAAGGCGTGCCCTGGATGATCCTGCAACCGCTGCCTTCTGTATGCCCAGAGGGGACTTGGATGATGTAACCAATAATCTAACCGCTATAGCAGCTACCAGAACAATACCCGCGACGATAGCTATCCTTATTATGTTCCTGTTCACTTGGCCTCCGTTAGATATAGATATAGAGAAAATACCCGAGCACTATGCCCAGTGCAGCACCGGTCAAGACCTGGACCGGTGTATGACCGATGAGTTCTATCAATCTATCCTCTTTTATCGGTTTCTTAAAATATATATCTTCAAACATCATGTTGAGCGACTCGGCCTGTTTGCCGATAGCCCTTCTCGCTCCCTGTGCATCAAACATCGTGACTATGGCAAATACCACCCCTATAGCAAAAAATGGGGAATCAAACCCGCATCCTAACCCCAATGATGTTGCAAACGCCGCTGCCCCGGCGCAATGAGAACTGGGCATGCCGCCTGTGCCGACCAGCCATCTGAAATCAAACTTCCTCTCCACCAAAACGCCTATCAATACCTTGATAAACTGGGCGATTATCCAGGTAGTAGCAGTGACAATAAATATCCTGTTTTTTCCTAATTCTAAAAAGAAATCCATCAGGTTTTCTGAGTGCTCCTAGAAGGACTTGCCGTAAAAGTGGGTGATTATCTTGTTTATATTGATAGGATCGGTATTGTTGAACTCTATGCCTGTATCATAATAGACCACTGGTCCTGAATCCCCTGCTATCTCTACTCTTCTGTTCCAAGACACCCTGCCGTCTATACTGATAGTATTCTTGTCCTTGCCTATATCTATCTTCATGATGAGTTCTGTCTTGGGCAGCAATTTTTCGCTCAGGGCCAGGCATATACCACCACCGCTTATATTCCTGCTCGTCGATTCCTCTGTAAGCTTGGGGCGGTTCTTTACCTCATACTGCAGTTTTATAGGTACGGAAACCCTTTCAAAAAGCCTTCTTTCCATATCTTACTCCTTTATATAATTTAAACTATCATATACAATAAGTATAAGAATGTCAACCCTTTTTCATAGCCCAAAAGGTGCTCTTAAAAGTGGCCGCCTATAAGAGAGAGGGCCTCCTGCCTTGTCTTGGCGTTCTCCTTAAAGACGCCCCTTACAGCGCTTGTGACGGTGACCGTTCCGGGCTTCTTTACCCCGCGCATGGACATGCAGTTCCCGCATACCGCCAGTCTTCCATTTCTCCTGACCAAAAGTAAGCCCTTGGGCACAGAAACGCAATAGACTTGTCCCGTATAATTTTTAACCGAAAAGTTACGCGGCATCAGCTTAGAGTACCATTTGTCTTGTCCATCTTTTGTCCTATGAGTCTCCATCCTAAAGTAAGTTTTGTTATTCTGCTTTGTGCAACCTATTCCTAACTTAACGCATATCTCTTGCAGGTCATCTATCAATCTTTCTGACTTAGAGACAAAATGAAAAGCTTTATTTTTCTTAATATGTCCATCCCCTTTTACATACCAATCTAAAAATAATTTTAAACTGTCTAGTGAAGCATTTTTTATAATACTTGGAATGTATTTATCCTTAGACTTGCCGAACTGACTAAAATATCGATAAAAATCATTTCCTTCAATACGAAATTGAACTGTTCTGCCACTTCTGGCTATAATATATTTAATTTTTAAAGCATCAAATAACTTTTTGATGCTATCATAATGCGCAGAATGGGGGGATTGTGAAACAACAAAAAATTTTCTCCGTCCCGCACTCGTAGTACAACCTTCGCTAACCCAGATGCCAAACAGTTTCACAAAAACATCAAAAGTAAATCTATGTTTGCCGATTTTTATATTCTTATGTTTTTTTCCTTTCCAAACACATGCTCTTGGGATTACAATGTATTTATCGATTAGAGTCGCCGCAGGGCCGATTTGCCAATCTTCACTTTTTTTATGATAAAAAGCCCATTCAGAAAGATAACAGAATCTATGGTCTGGCGTAATCATTAAGTCCACCGACAGGCTCTTTGCGTGTATCATTTTTCCTTTATACTTATACGATATAATATGTTTTGGCTTCGTAAAAGATAGTTCCCGAGTCAATATATCAACCTGCCCCACTTTATCTTTTTTGGTTAAATCTTTGAAAAATTTCCATCCGCCTTCCGTTAAAAGTTCTGTTTTGTTATCATAACAAAGATGCTCTGCCTCAATTATCACAAGCACCCCCAGAGGCTTCAGCTTTGCCATTATGATATCCGCCACCTGGGTTGTGAGGCGCTCCTGCACCTGCAGCCTCTTTGACAAGATCTCTACCACCCTTGCCAGTTTGCTCAAGCCTGTTACCCTTCCGCCTTTTGGGATGTAGGCGACATGGGCCTTGCCGACAAAAGGCAATAGATGGTGCTCGCAGACAGAATAGAGCGGTATGCCTTTAAGCAGCACTATCTCGCTGTGTTTTTCGCCTAGAATCACCTCCAGCTCTTTCCTGGGGTCTTCTTTTATTCCGCTGAAGATCTCCTCATACATATCGGCGACCCGCTCCGGGGTTGCGCGAAGGTCTTCCCTGCTAGGGTCTTCACCTATGGCTGCCATAATATCCTTTACTGCCTTTCGAATCTTTTTCTTGTCCATCACGTCTCCTCTATTTGCCTATGCAGAATCTGCTGAATATCGTATCGAGCAGGTCCTCGTCAAAGACCTCACCGGTAATGGTCCCCAGGGCCTGGGCCCCATCTTTTATATCGACGGCCAGTATCTCCCAGGGCGTTCTCTCTGCAGCAGCCCTCCGGGCCTTCTCAACAAATTCAAATGCCCTTCTTGCAGCCTCTATGTGCCTTGAATTTGAAAGTAGTATATTTTCTGCGGTGACCTCCCCGCTCCAGAAGATATCATATATAGCCTTTTTTAGATCATCCAGGCCCATGCCCTCTTTGGCCGAGACCCTGATGATCTTCCTGTCATGGAGGTGGCTCTTTATCTTATCTATCTGCAATACCTCCGGCAGGTCGGTCTTATTGATCACCACCAGGGTCTTCTTGTCCTTTACCATATCTATAATATCTAAATCCTGCTGGTTCAATTTGTCGCTGGAATCGAGGACCAGCAGTATAAGGTCTGCGCCCTGCATATAATGCCTGCTTCTATCAACGCTCTCTCTGGTAAGTTCATCCTCTGCGTGCATAATACCGGCAGTATCCACTATCTTAAGCGGTATACCGTCTACGTTTATCACCTCTTCGATCGTATCCCGCGTAGTGCCTGGCACAGGAGTCACTATCGCCCTTTTTTGCCTTAAGAAACTGTTCATGAGGCTGGACTTGCCGACATTCGGTTTGCCGCATATAACTGTGGTTATGCCTTCCCTGAGTATCAATCCCTTGTCAGAAGAATCTATGATCCCGGAAAGATCTCTCTTTATGCCTTCCAGCGCCGCCTCGAAGGACGATGTCTTGTCTATGTCCAGGTCTTCATCCGGAAAATTTATAAATGCCTCGATCTCCGCGATTATATCAAGGAGCCCGGACCTGATCTTCTTTAACATGCGTGAAGTCTCACCGTTTAGCTGCCGCTGTGCCATCTTCAAACCGTCGCTTGTGCGCGAGGTTATTATATCGAGCACCGCCTCTGCCTGAGCAAGGTCTATACGCCCGCTCATAAATGCCCTTTTGGTAAACTCGCCCGGTTCTGCTATGCGTGCCCCTGCACAGACAAAGAGATCGAGTATCTCCTTTACAGCCACGACACCGCCATGGCAGTTCACCTCGACTATATCCTCTCTCGTGTATGTCTTTGGCGCGCGCATGACCATAAGCAGGACCTCATCTATCACCCTGCCGTTATCAGCAATATGTCCGTAATGTATGGTGTGGCTCTTAAACTCGGACAGCCTGGCACCGTTTCGCGGGAGAAAGACCTTATCCACTATCTCGAGGGTAGACGGGCCGCTGAGGCGCACAATCCCTATGCCGTTTTCGCCGGGCGGCGTGGATAGCGCAACTATCGTATCATTTGAACCTGCAATGTCTCTTACTCTCATAGCTTCCCTGTCTTTGCTCCTAAGTGTTTAAGTGCCTCGCCCACTAAAAAAAACGAACCTGTAACCAGTATCACATCTTTCATGCCGGATATTGCCTTTGCAAATGTTAGGGCATCTTTGATATCAGGGGCTGTATAACAATCCCTGCAGAAACCCTTAAGTCTCCGGGCTAATGCCGCGCCTGGCTCGGCACGCTGACTGTCTGCATTTGTAAATATAACCGAATCTGCCAATGGGCATAGAATCCTTGCGACACCTTCGATATCCTTGTCAGAGGATATCCCGAACACAAGAACTGAAACCTTGCCAAAAAGCCTTTTGAATGTATCGCTTAAGGCTTGAGCCGAAGCCCTATTATGCGCACCGTCCAATATCAGATACGGGCCTTTTGAAAAGATCTGAAACCTGCCGGCGAGCTTGACCCGCGACAAGCCGTTCCTTACATCCGACTCCCTGATCTTAAGGCCTGACCGCTCCCCTGCTATACCGGCTGCTGTAATTGCGGCAAGCGCGTTTTCGGCCTGATGCCTGCCGATAAGCGGCATGTGAAGATCCTTATAACGCCGGCGGCCTATGCGCGCATCAAATGATGTGCCGGAGGCTGAAATCTTCAGATTCTTATAATCTATATCTTCGCCTGTAAAAAATAGCTCTGATCCTTTACGCACAGCGGCGCTTCTTATTACCTGCTCTGCCTCTTCTGTCTGCGGCGCGCTTACAAGGGGTACGGCTCTTTTGACAATACCGCATTTTTCCTTTGCGATCGCTCTTATAGACTTTCCGAGGAGTTGTGTATGGTCATAGCTTATCGGAGTCATGACAGAGAGGATCTGATCAACAACATTGACCGCATCCAGCCTGCCGCCCAGGCCTACCTCCAGGACAGCGACGTCTATTTTCCTGTCAGCAAAATATAAAAAGGCAGCTCCTGTCAAGACTTCAAAAAAGGTAAGGCCTTTCAGCCCGGAGGCTTCTACTGCGTTCTTTATGAGAGAGAGATTCTTTTTAAACTGGCCTGCGGATATGGGGCTTGTACCTATCTTTATCCTTTCCCTGAGTGAGACAAGATGGGGCGAGGTAAAGAGGCCTGTCTTGCGGCCCGCGGCTGTCAATATCGAAGCAAGTATAGCAGCTGTTGAACCCTTTCCTTTTGTTCCCGATATGACTACAGAAGGAAATCTCTTATGAGGATTGCCGAGGAGCTCCAGAAGCTCCTCCACCCTCTCCAGGCTATAGGCTGACTTATAATTATAGTGGGTGAGCTTTTCGTAATCTATGAGACGCTCTAAATACATATCAAGAAAAATCCTCGCTTCGCTTTGGATATTTTCTTTTAAGGGAAAACCCTGATGGTTTTCCCTTAATATTCCTATTCCTTCCGCAGGGAAGCTTACTGCGCCGATAAAGGGGGAAAGCATTTCCCCCTTTAAAATACCCCCTTTTGATAGCATAAGTCAAACGTGTATAAGTTCCTATGCTATCAAGAAAAATCCTAATGCCGGAAGTGGCGTATTCCGGTGAAGACCATCGAGATGTTCTTGTGGTTTGCAAGGGCTACTATCTTCTCGTCTGCCTTTGAACCGCCGGGCTGTATGATCGAGGTCACCCCTGCCTTCACGGCAAGTTCGACGGCATCCTCTTTCGGGAAGAATGCATCGGATGCAAGCACTGCCCCCTTCGACCTGTCGCCTGCCTTGTGCAGAGCCATATATACAGAGTCTACCCTGCTCATCTGGCCGGCTCCTATGCCTACGGTCTTTGTTCCCTGGGTCAGTACTATCGCATTGGATTTTACGTGCTTGACTACCTTCCAGGCAAACAGGAGCGCATCCACCTCTTCTGCCGTCGGTTTCTGCTGAGTCACGATCTTCAGCTGTGAACGATCCAGGTCCTGCAGGTCCCTCTCCTGGACAAGCGCGCCGCCAGCTACCTTGCGGATATGGAGTTCGTCCTTGTCTTTAAAAGGCTTGAAAGGCTCGATAGAAACCAGTCTCAAATTCTCTCTTGTCATGAGCCGTTGAAGGGCATTCTGCTCATACCCCGCGGCGATTATGCACTCTATGAAACCCGACGAAAGAATAGCCTCTGCGGTATTGATATCCACCTTCATGTTAAACCCGATTATACCGCCAAAGGCCGAGAGTTTGTCGCATTCCAGAGCATCCGCGTACGCCCTTGCAAGCGTATCTGCCGTTGCCACTCCGCAGGGTGTTGAGTGCTTTATGATGCACGCTGCCGGAGTAGAAAACTCTTTTACCGCTTCCAGCGCGGCATCCATGTCCATTATGTTGTTATAGGAAAACTCTTTGCCATGAAGCTGCTTTGCGCTTGCTACAGAACTCTCGCGCCTGTTTGCAGACCTGTAGAATGCCGCCCTCTGGTGAGGATTCTCACCATAGCGAAGGTCCTGGGCCTTCTCAAAGGCAAGGGCTATCTCCGGCGCAAAACTCGATTCTGCTCTTTGTTCCTGCTGGGGAGAAAGTGTATTTTTTAAATAACCGTATATGGAGCTGTCGTATTCGGATGTCAACTTAAAGGCCTCCACGGCAAGTCTCTTGAGCGTCTCAATAGAAAGAGAGGCGCTGCTGGCCTGGAGCTCCTTCATGACCTCCGCGTACTGAGAAGGGTTTGTCAATACGGCAACAGAGGCGTAATTTTTGGCAGCAGAACGGACTATAGACGGCCCGCCGATATCTATATTCTCAACGGCCTCCTCTAATTTTACGCCTTCTCTTGAAACCGTCTTTTGGAAAGGGTATAGATTTACCACCACCATATCTATGGGTGCTATACCGTGCTGCCTCGCCTGCTCGATATGTTCCGGCTTTGACCTAAGGTAAAGGAGCCCTCCGTGTATCTTGGGGTGGAGTGTCTTTACCCTGCCGTCAAGCATCTCAGGAAACCCGGTTACCTCGCCTATCGGCCTGACCTTTATGCCCAGAGAAGATATGAAACGCGCTGTTCCGCCTGTCGATATTATCTCCACACCTATACTGATTAAGACTTTTGCAAGTGACTCAAGGCCATCCTTGTTCGACACGCTTATCAATGCCCTCTTTATGGCTACCATATTTTTAGCTCCTTATAGTATAAGTTTAAAACTCTAAATATAACTAAGAACGCCAATTCCTTAAACAGCCAAACATGGGGTGAAATTCTATCATATTTTGGGGGGAAAATCAAACAAAATGTAAAAATATAGCTATGGCTTTTTTTAAAAGCTCTACTGCACCATCATATTCGATCTTATCAAGTGCCTCATCCGGCGTAAACCAGGCACCCTCCTGTATCTCATCATGCTGTATCTTCAGCTCTTCGCCACTCCTTTGCCAGAAAAGGTAAAGATGGACCGTCTTAAATATCTGCCTTCCCTGGCGGCGGCAAGAATACTCCGTCTTGCCCAGGCTCTCAATGAGTTCTATATCCTTAAGGCCGGTCTCCTCCCATATCTCTCTTATGGCCGCATCCTTAGGGCTCTCACCGCTCTTTAGCTTTCCTTTTGGCCATGTCCAATGGCCATACGAGTCCTTTATAAGCAGGACCATAGGCTCATTTCTACTGCCTCTTATGATTACACCGCCTGCTGAAAACTCCTTTTCTGCCATATATGCCTTGCCTCCGATTTTGCTATTATAACATATTTTTCTTTGAACTGCCGGCGAAAAGTGATAGAATGAGCTGCGTAATAAAAAGGAGGTTACAATGTCTGACCAGTTAAATGTTATTGTGGAGAAAAAACAAGAGGGCGTATTTCTCATCAAGCCGCAAGGCCGCATAGATTCTGATACATACACCGAACTGGAAAAAGAACTGGAGCCTATCCTCGCGCAAGGCCCAAAAGGCATCATCCTGAATATGAGCGGCGTTGACTATATAAGCAGTGCCGGGCTCAGTGTGGTATTTAAAACCAAAAAAACCATCGATGCGAATAACGGCACCTTCGCGTTAACAAACCTCCAGCCGCAGGTAAGAAAAGTCTTTGATGTAGTCAAGGCCTTGCCGTCGCATGATATCTTTGCGAGCGTAGAAGAAGCTGATAAATACTTTGATGCCATACAGAAAAAAGAGCTGGAAGGGGACGAGGCATAGGGTTACTTTATCGCTATATTGAGCATAAATATATCATCGTTAAAATCTCCGCCCTTAAAACTATTCAACTCATCCAGTAATGTCTGACTAAATAATTCCACCTGCATCTTGTGGTTCTTCCTTATAAAGGCCTCCAGCCTTTCCTTTCCGTAGAGCTGCTGCTTATCATCCATCGTCTCAGTGACACCGTCTGTAAAGAGCAGTATCTTGTCACCCTTTTCAAAATCTACCCGCTTCTGGTAGCTCTGCTTCTCTTCCGGGAAGATCCCCAAGAGCCCTGCCTGCGAATCCATGCACTGGATATCCGAGCGCCTCACCTGGTATATGTACTGCGCCGGGTGGCCGTGATTTGAATACAGGAGTTCCTTCTTCTTGAAATCCAAAAGCCCGCAGAAGGCGCTAAGAAACATATTCGTCCCTTCAAAATCCTTCACGATAAAATCATTGAGCTCCTCGAGCAGGTCGCCCGGCTCCTTACCTTCTCTGGCCGAGCGCTCAAACTCCGTGTGGAACCTGTTGACCAGGAGGGCGGCGGAGACACCATGGCCGGTCACATCGCAGATTATAAATATAAGTTTGTCCTTGCCAATAAAATGAAACTTCGCGTAATCCCCGCCTATGCAATAGACCGGCAGATACATAACGGCTATATCCACCAGGTCTGAACTTACAGACTTTGGTATGAGCGTCCTGTGTACCCGCGTTGCGAGCTCAAGCTCCCTCTCTGTCTGGGCGTTCTTTTCTTCAACCTCTTTATAGAGCACGAAGTTTTCTATATCACGGGCCGTCTCTTTCCGTCGCACAACGATGCAGAGTATAAAAGCCAGCGCCAAAAAAGTGACCCCATCGATATATGACTGGATACCGAAGTTTGCTCCTGCCGCCTCCGGCATATACCTCTGGATATAAAAGTAATAGGACGTATACGCTAAAAGGTGCATAATCGTAACGGCTATTACCTCTGTCGGAAGCCATGGTATTGTAAACGCCACCAGAAAAAGCGTAAAGAGGTATATCGAGGAGGCATAAGTGGCATATTCATAATAGAGGACGTTTACCTTTGTCAGGATAAATAAAAGAAAGGCGCAGAAAAGATAGGCATTGAGCTTGGCAGCGCCTATCCTCTTTGCCCGTTTGTTTAAAACAAGGATCATGACAGCGCCGATAACAAGAAATGCCCAGAGCGGCAGCTCCTGCGGCTTTATTGTTTCAGGCTGCATCAGAAGACCCAGGATACTCACCAGCGAATAGAGCCCGATGGTCAGGATGCAAAAAAGGGCCACCCTCGACTTTATGAGTGAGCTCTGCTTATCCAGAAACTCCTCCAGGTACTTCGCAGGTATCCTATTTGTCATATTGAATCTACTCATCATGATATAAGAAATAACATAATAGGGCGGGGAAAGCAAGAAAAATAGTGACTTCCTTCCCATTTATAGTAGAATAGGCTTGGGGTCAGACCCCAGAGGGATTAAAGAGATGATATACGATAGATTTCAGGAGAAGGCGATTGGGCATATCAGGGACGGGCATTCGGTCATAGTCTCTGCGCCTACAGGCGCGGGGAAGACCGTAATAGCCGAGTATGTCATAGAAGACTGTCTCGCCAAAGGAACCAGGTGTGTCTACACCGCCCCCATAAAGGCACTTTCAAATCAGAAGTTCCGCGATTTTCAGGGCTCCTATGAGAAAAAGATAGGCATACTTACCGGCGACGTAAGCATAAATCCATCCGCGCCGATACTCATAATGACAACCGAGATATTCCGCAACAAACTGCTTGAGGAAAAGGAAAGCTTAAAAGACTACTCCTGGATCATATTCGACGAGATACACTATCTTGACGACTACGAACGCGGGACCGTTTGGGAGGAATCGCTGATATTCCTACCGAGCCATATGAAGATGCTTGCGCTCTCCGCTACCATACCCAACATAGACGAGTTTGCAAAATGGCTCAGCACGATCCACAAGATGCCGCTTAAGGTAGTAAAGGAGAAAGAGCGGCCCGTGCCGCTGCATTTCTTCTACCAGTGCCAGGGCCAGATCGCCGACAGCCTAAACGATCTGAAAAGAATAGGCTATAAGAACAACCTCTCGCACTCCTACCACGACAGGAGCTATCACAAATACGACCATCTAAAACCAAACCGGCCGACATCCTTAGTAAGATATCTTTACGATAACAATCAACTTCCCTGCATCTATTTCTCATTCGGCAGAAGGCGTTGTGAGTACCTTGCTCAGGAGATGCACGGCTTTGATCTCTTAAACCCGGATGAGAAACGCCGCATAAAAGAACTCTACGGCGAACTCTGTAACAGGTTTGAACTCGCGAGCGAAAAGAGCACTGCAATGATCGCCCCCCTTATCGAAAGGGGCATAGCGTATCATCATGCAGGCATGCTGCCTACCCTGAAAGAGGTCGTCGAAAGGCTCTTCACAAGCAGGCTGATAAAAGTCATCTTTACGACCGAGACATTTGCCCTGGGCATAAATATGCCGGCGCGCACAGTAATATTTGATGAACTAAAGAAATTTTACGGCCGCGGCTTTGAAATACTAAAGACGCGCGACTTTTACCAGATGGCGGGCAGATCGGGGAGGCGTGGGATAGACACCGAGGGCTTTGTCATAAGCCGCATAAACCCCCATCGCATATCATACCAGCAGCTGCACAATATAATATACGGCAGGCCCGAAGAGGTGCGCAGTAAATTTAATGCTTCATATGCAACAGTGCTCAACCTCTATGAAAAGTACGGTGAAAAGCTCTATAATATATACCCCCTCTCCTTCCACTGTTTCCAAGAGAAGAAGCAGCACCAGAAAAGAGCCCTCGATCTCCTGCGCTCAAGGGTCGCGATATTAAAGCAGCTGGGGTGCATAAGGAAAAACCGCATCACAGAGAAAGGCGCCTTTGCAAGCAGGATATATGGCTATGAACTCGGCCTCTCTGAGCTCTATTCAAAAGGTATGCTTGAGCATCTCTCTGAAACAGAGCTTGGCATCTTGTGCCTCGGGTTTGTCTTTGAACCAAAGAAAGGGATTACAAGCCCCAGGCTGGACAAAAAGACAAAAACCCTGGCCAGGACTACCGATTCTGTAATAGCGGACATACAAAGGATGGAAAAAAGGTTCAGGATCAGGCCCCTCAGCAAACAATGCTTCTTTGATCTTACACCTTGCCTTGAGGCCTGGATGCGGGGTGTGAGTTTTGAAAATATTTTAAACTACACCGATACTGATGAGGGCGAGGTAATACGCTACTTCAGGATGAGCACCCAGCTGCTGCGTGAAATCCTGGATGCCCCTGTCTCAGCAAAACTAAAAATCAGACTTAAGAAGGCTCTCTCTCTTATAAACCACGGCATAATCGATGCCGAAAGACAACTACGGGTTCAATAAAAAAAGGGTAACCTTTTAAAGGTTACCCTTTTTTTATACTAAGCTGCTGTGGTTACATATTGGTTACGGCTTCTTGGATTAAAGGAAGCAGCGACTCTATCTCATCCTTTGCCAGTCTACCCATCTTGGCAAAGCGTAATTCGCCATTCATATCCTTATTCTCTCTGGTGATCTGAAGTTTCTTTGGCCCTTTGTTGTAAGAATATATGCTTACGGTCAAGCGGCCATTTTCAGTATCAATGGACTTTGCAAATAATGACTCATCCATGCTGCGATCATACGGCATAACTATCTCCTCCTCTCTTTATTGTATCAGCGTTTAAACTCGCTCAATTCTTCCCACCACTCATTGAGGCTGGTGGTCTTTGCACGAGACCAGAGCCTCTTGGCGGTCTTTGTTTTTAGGAAACCGGGCGCCTTCTTAGTAAATTTAGACGCCTCTTTAAAACCGTACTCATGATACTCCTTTGCCTGTATCAGGCATTCGAGAATATCGGCATCCCTTGCTATAATGCTAGACCTTGTCCTCTGCTTTTTATACTCACTGCGCGTAGCGGAGAGCTCCGTCTTCACAACACCAGGAAGGGAAGATATCTGTTCCTTAAAGGCCTCATCCTCCGCCTTCTCATACCTGATATAACGCTGTGCCATCTTGTGAAGATCGTTTATGCGTGCCTCATGTATATCATTGAAGAGGCACATCAACAACACCTCATAAGGCGGGACGCCTTCCATGCGCGCTATTATATAACCTATAACAGCACACCTGAAGCTATGTTCAGCGACCGTCTCCGCATCCTTTATGCCAAGGACCCACCAGCCGGAACGACTGATGCGCTTCAGTATACCTGCCTCAGAGACAAATTGCAACAATTTAGTGTCTTTGCTCATCTTTTTCATCATCCCTTCCTCTGCCTGGATATCTCATGGCAAAAGATAGCGCAGGCCATAGCAACATTAAAAGAGAGCTCCGCGCCTCTCATCGGAAGGGTCACCTTACAATCGAGCTGCTTATCTATCCCATGCCTGATGCCTTTGCCCTCGGATCCCAGGACAAGGCAAAGAGGAAAAGGCAGGGTAACGCTGTCAAGATCCTGCCCGCCTTCTACTACCGTGCCTACTATCCAATAGCCACAGTCCTTGGCCTTTCTCAGGGCATTCGATATATTGCCTACCACAGCGACGGAAACAAAATTTTCCCCGCCGGATGCGACGTGCATAACGGTATCGTTGACGTCGCAGGAACTATGCCTTGGCAGGACAATGGCAAAACCGCCGAAGCATGCCGCAACCCTTAACATAGAACCCAGATTATGGGGGTCGTTTATATTATCGAGAAATATAAGCGACTTACTGCTGCCCGCTGAAACATCCAGCAGTTCCTCAAACGGCGCATACTCAAATCTATCCACTTCCGCGGCAATCCCCTGAAGGCGCTCAGCACGCTTTATCCTGCCAAGCTCTCTTTCAGAGACATGCTTTACAGCCACGCCGCTTTTCCTTATCGCATCCAACACGGAAGGATCCTTAAAATTCTCCTGCAGAAATATCTTTCTTATGCTCTCCGGATTTGCCTTCAGGCGCTCAAGGAGCGAATTCTTGCCATATATATACGCGGCACCTTTACCCAATTGTTTTTCCTCCTTACGTCAATAATAAAGAAAACGGCTTAACCGTTCCGACATCTTTGCGCAGACAAACACTATAAACATATTCTCATCTCTCTTATCGATGCTAAAAAGCTTGACCCCTGTATCAAATGTCTGCTTACCCTTTCGTTGGCGCACTATAGCCTGCGACCACTTTACCTCGCCCTTCAGGTGCAGGGGCTTTGGATTATGTGGAAGAAATACCTCCAGATTAAGCTTAGTTTTTGGTACAAGCTTTTTCACCGACGCAAAGCAGATGCCCTCTACACTGGTATTCCTGCTTATGCCGGGGGTCTTGGTCAAAAGAGGCTTGCTGCCACGATGCCCTTTAAGGACCTGAAATTTTACCTTTGTCTTAAGGTCAAGCCTTACGTATTTCCTTCTCTCTATGTCACTTTTTTTAACCATATTCAACCTCCATTTCTAAACATGCTATGAACCGATATATTTTACTGCCAACAAAGTTATATCATCTGTCTGAGGCACATCTTTTGAAAAAGTATCCACCTTATCGCTTATAAACTCGGCTGCATCCTGTATAGACTTATCGCCTAAGGCCTCGGCATCCTTCTTTAGCCTCTCATCTGAAAAGAACTCCTTATTCTTATTTATGGCCTCCGTTACGCCATCAGTATAACACAATATATAATCACCTGGCCGCAGGATCAGCTTTTTTGTCTTAAAATCAGCATCTTCCATAACTCCCAGAAGGCTGCTGTCTGTCCCCTCTAAAAAATCCACATCCTTATCCTTGCGCACGACCAGGGGCAGTGTATGGCCTCCGTTTGAATAAACAAGCTCCCCTGTCTCTATATTCAAAACACCGCAAAAGATGGTTACGAACATGCAGGATTCATTCTCATTGCAGAGCTCCTTGTTCACATCGGTCAGGATCTCACCCGGCTTGATAGAGGTCTTGGCTCTCATCTTTATCAGCGTATCTGTCACTGCCATAAAAAGAGCTGCCGGCACGCCCTTGCCTGATACATCACCTATGGCAAAGTATAAATACTTATCTTCTGTCAGGAAGAAATCATAGAAGTCGCCGCCCACCTCCCTTGCAGGCTTAAGCGTCGCATATATATCAAACTCGGGCCTGTCAGGGAATGCGGGAAACTTCTTGGGGAGAATGCCCATCTGGATATCATGGGCGATCTTGAGCTCACTCTCTATCCTCTCCTTGGCCTTTGTGGTCTCTGTCAATTGCCTTATATAATCCTTGAGCGAGCGCTTCATGTAGTTAAAAGAATCCGTAAGCTTACCGACCTCATCCCTGGAATGCACAGGGGCAAGCTCTATATTGAGATCTCCTCCTCCTATACGTTCCGTTGCCGCGGCAAGTTTTCTTAAAGGACGTGTTATGGAGTTTGCGATATATACTATAGCGAGCAGAAGCAACAGACAGCCGATCAGGCCGAGAGCCAGTACGGTGCGGCTTAAGTTCACAATATCCGCCATAAACTCATCTTCAGGAAAAAGAACACCGAGCGACCAGCCGCTTGAAGGAACAGGCTCATAGACCATCATGCATTTTTTTCCTGTCAACGCACTATCTGTAGGCGCATATCCCGATTTCCCCTTGATCATCTGCTTCCCGATCTCACGCAGGTTTGTATCCCCCAGCGCCTCGGCAACGCTGAATATAGTATCGTTCATTATAAGCTGTTCCTTGGGATGGGTCACAATAGTACCGTTCTTGGATATCAGGAAACCATAGCCTGTCTTATATACCTTGATGGCAGAGACGATATCCTGGAGCCATGATAAAGAGATATCCGCAGTAACCACACCCATAAATTCTCTCTTGCCATCGATAGTCTTGTAGAAAGGCACTGAATACGTAGACATGATAATATTGCCGCCGCCTTCATCATAATAAGGCTCACTCCATGCGGGTTGATTCAAAACCCTTGGCATCTGGTACCAGTCCCAGTAGAAGTACCTGTATGTATCACTGCCGAGATAGGTAAATTTTACCTCGCCATCGCTCTTATAAAAATACGGCGCAAAGTACAGAGACTTGTCATCAAAACCGTATGGCTTAAAGGCGATCGTAGCCCCGTAAATCTCAGGATTATTTTCTATGACTGCGCGAAGCAGATTTATTATCTCCTCTTTGCCATAGGGGGACTCCTCCAGAAAATACGCCAGGTTTTCCGGGACCTTTTCGGTGGCATTAAGCACCGTATCGATGCTGTGGACCTTAAGGCCTGCCAGATTCTTGGCGTTCTCCTCTATGTTTTTGGTAAGTATCCTTAAGGAGATTACATAATTGTAGCCAAATACAACCACAAATATAAATATGGTGCTGGTAAGTATCAGCAGTATAAGCTTAAACGTTATCCCTCTGTTTTTTAAACTAAACATATCATCTCTTATGGAAGGTGTCGAAAGCCGGTATATCGTCTATAAACCCGTCTTTTTTTAATACCTTCGCTGTCCGGTTATAGTCTTCGCGAGAAAGCTTCCCCATGGGTACATCAACATCCGTGGGCATGATCAGGTCGGCTATCTTGTCAAGCATCCATTTCTGGTGTACCCTGGTCGCCGGGACATGCGCCTTCTCCATATATCTCATAACAATATCCAGGGCCTCTTCTCTATGTTCAAACGCATAACGCCAACCCTCTGCAGAGGCCTTTACAAATGCGCGGCAGAGCTGGGGGTCTCTCGTAAAGGTCTCCTCAAGTGCATAGATACCGTCTTCGGGAAAATTCAGTCCATGCTTGTAAAAGAAGAATGGTGTAAGCTCATCGGAGTCCAGCCCGGAATTCAATATAGTGTGATACTCGTTATACCACATAGCGGATGCAACATCCACCCCGTCGCGCAGGAATAGATTCACAGAATATGACTGCGGGACTACTTCTACGTTAAGATCGTATTTTTTAAAAAATGCGCGAGGCTGGATCTGAAAGATCTCTTCCCATAGGCCCACCTTTTTGCCGTTCATATCCTGCGGGGTCTTTATGCCGCTTGAGGCCTTAGTAACAAGCATCAACGCGGACCTCTGCACTATCTGGGCTATATTAACCAGCTTGCATCCTTCGGCCCGTTTCTCAATACCCGCAGCAAGCCACATGGTCACAAAATCAGCCTCGCCGTTTTTCAGGCAACCAAACGGCGGGCAGTCAGGGCCACCTGTCAATATTGTAAGGTCGATGCCATTTCTCTTATAAAATCCCTTTTCATAGGCAACATAATAGCCCGCAAACTGCGCCTGCGGAACCCACTGTGGAAGAAAGGTTGCCCTCTTCAGGTTTTCCTCAACGGCTGCAACAGAACCGGGCACAATGAGCCGGATAGATAAAAAAAGAAGCAAGCAAATTGTGAGACTTTTCTTTACCATGCCTTAACCTTTTTTGGATAACCTGTTTATCTTATCCTGCAGCGTTCCCATGGGGCATATTACACACCAGCTTCTATGTCTCATAGGTATGCCCAGGATAATGGATATTATTGTAGTCAATATACACATCACCACAAAGACCGAAGCTATTGCAATAAGGCTTCCGCCTGTGCCTATGATACGATAGATCAAAAAACCTATAAACAGCGCAAATATTGACCAACGAAACCACTGGCGGGCAAAGAACGCCGGCGCGGGCTTATTACGGCTGACCTTGGATAGGGCTATATCCAGGAATGCCCCTCTCGGACACAGGTGCCAGCACCAGTAGCGGCCTCTAAAAAAAGAGAGCGCCAGAAAGAAGGCCATCATGGCTACCACAAGATATCCAAGTAGAGGATAAAATAATCCGCCTATAGTAATAAGCGGGAGAAACCAGAACATCACCACCTGGCTTTTCTTATATTTCATAATGGTTTATTATAACTCTAAGTTTAAGTATTAGTCAAAAGAAAATTGCATTATCTGAAGATTCCTTTAGAAACCCAGTAGACCAAAAGCGCGATAAGAATGGTAAAGATACCGCAGCCCCACCAGTCCATGGGCTTGGGCCCGAATGGGCCTGTCTTTCCTTTTATCCAATCGACCGTGGTGCTGATAACACAGGCAAGGATAAGGATACTGCCGATAATAAGAACAGTCCATCTCCACCACATATCTTCCACCTCCTGATTTAATGATTATCTCTATCTATGTTTAAAATGTTTCTTCAGGCCTTTTACGATATCATGATTTACCTGGAAATGCTTTGTATTCCAGGAGCTCACTATCTTGTTCTTGTAAGCCGGCCACGCGGTATAGAGGTTTTCAAGTCCGTAGACCGGGCCTTCTCTTTTTACCCAAGGGCTATTATCAAGATACTGAACAATCCCATCGGGAAATATACCGCTGCTCACCGCTTTATATGTCCAATAAGTCCAGCTGAACCCAAACTCGCGAAACACGCTTAAGGCATCATCCAGCCAACGCAACTCCCCATACCTGTTGCCGCGATAGTTTACGCCAAACTCACCCACAAAAACAGAAACCCCGTACTTAGAAGAAAAATCCTTATAGCGGCTCAGGCGCCTTCTTATCCTCTCTTTATTCCAGGGACCTCCGTTGATCGCGCCCGGATAAGTATATCCTCTTCTAAAATTAAATGTAAATTCTAAGGGCTCATAGAAATGTATACTTACTGCGATATTCTCGGCTATCAGGTCCTTCAAAAAATCTATGTCCTGCGCCCAGGTGTTTCCTTCGAGAAAGATAACGCTCTTTTTGTCAACACTCCTTATCGAGGTTATCACATCCTTATAGAAGGTCTTGAGCTCACCAACCCTCCCTTTTGCTATCACTGGTTCATTCAACACATCATAGCCATAGAGTGCGCGTTCAGATGCAAGGTTCTCAGCAAGATATCTCCACAGGGCACATGTCCTGTCCCTGTTTCTTTTGTGCCTCCATAATAAGGCCTTGCCCGTGCTGTCCGCGTGCCAATCGCAATTCTGCGCCCCGCACGCTGCATGCAGATCAAGAATAACCTTCAGCTTGTACTTATCTGCCCATCTTAATATCCTGCGTAAAAATGTCAAAGACTCTTTATTGTAGACATAGGGTTTCTTTTCAAATATCTTATAATGCACCGGCAGCCGCACGCAGTTTGCGCCCCATGATGATATAAGCCTCAGGTCCTCCTCCCTTATAAAACGCTTTCTGAATTCTTTTTCCAATACAGCCAGTTCTCTGTTTCCATGTATCCTTTTAAACTTGGCCTTGAATTCCTGCTCAGCTATATTTCTGCCTCCCAGGATATAGCCTTCCATAAGCAGCCAGCCGCCTAAGTTAACTCCCTTTAATATCATGATCTTGTTGTATCCTATCCCTGCTTATCCCGCAGTGCGTTATAGAGACCAAATGAGAGGTCCATAAAAAATTTAACTGCCCAGTTCGGCCAGCGCAGGCACATATACCTTCCCCATACCGGCCTGCTGCCCGGAAAGGCATTGTTTCGCGATTGAGCAGTCAACATGTCTGAATAGATGCTCTGGGCTGCATCGAGATAACGGACTTCTTTGTTCACCTTGAAAAGTTCAAGAAAAAACAACGCTATCTGGCAGTTGCCGGTTATACAGGAATAGCTCCACTCCGGCCTCCAGCCGTTATACAGGCCGCCAGGCAGCTTACCCCACTCTTCGTATTTGGCCAAAAGCTTATCGGCTACGCCTGCGGCCTCTGATATATATCTTCCCCCTTCATCCTTCAGTATTATGGCAGATTCCAGAAGGCCCTGGAGCGTATAACCAACGGTATGCATATGGGCAAAACCATTATCAGAAAACCCCATATCCCTGATAAAGCGGGACTCTCCGTCGATACGCTTCAGTAGATTATCCAGGGGCAGCAGTGCCTTTGCCTTTAAATCTTTATCGTTGATCAGTTCAGCCGCGGCAAGCAGCGCAGGTATTATATAGGCAAAATAAGACGGCGAAAGGTCCTTTGCGTACGCATCATTCCCCCATCCCCCGTCTTCCCTGATCGAACTCGATAAGAACTCGCCGGATTTTTTAACCGCATTCAAGCAATCGCTGTTTCCTGTTTCATTATAGCAGCGAATCAAGCCGCGCATAATCTGGGCTGTATTGAATACAGACTCTTTCGGAGCATGGGCCCTGTGAAGAATATAATCTAAAGTACCAAGATAGAACGCCCCGTTCTGCGCAGCATGGCCTCCCGGAAATGCCCCTGATCTCATCTGCAGTGACAGAAGCCAGGGTATCGAAGTCTCTATACAGGTTTTGATCTCACCATTTTCATCCTTTAGCCATTTGAAATAATCGTACAGGGTAGGTATTATATATCCTGTTGTTTCAGGATAGGGATGCGACCACCCGCGGATCGGGTGGAAAAAGCGGGATTGCCAGGCCGAAGACCCCCTGTAACCATTAACGCGAAAGCTCTGCACGAGCCATTCAGATGCCCGCTTATAAGGGCCTGTAAGCTGCCCGCGGTCGAGAGGGCCATCATCTACTTTCCGGTTTGGCATTGTCTTCATCATAAAGTCTGCTCCTACAGCAATATATTATAGTATCTTTTGGCTTTAAAATCAACCGACTTAAATGCATGGGATGACTTTATTCCTTGAAAAGTCACTCAGGTTTACCTATAATATGGTAGGAGATAGATATGGAATGGAATAAGGATACGACAAAAGAGTGCGCCGCCTCATACAGGGACTTTTTCAGCAAGACCATAGTCGGCGAATACACAGACTACTCCGAGCAATATCCGGTGGTAAGATCTATGCGCTTAGAAAAAGATAGTTTCTTGCTCGATGCCGGATGCGGCACAGGAAGGTTTCTGGCCAATACAGTACCCGGTCAGAGGTTTGTAGGCCTGGATGTATCCCTGGAAATGCTAAAGACAGCAAGAGATGAATTAAAGAGGGGCTTTTTCGTTGTGGGCAAGCTGGAAGAACTCCCCTTTAAGGATAATGTCTTTGATGAGATAATCTGCGTGCGGGCACTTCAGCACATAACAGATCAGCAGCATGCCATAAAAGAGTTTTCGCGAATATGTAAAACGGGCGGGGACATAATAGCGCTCTGCCTGAACTCCTGGACACTCCATTGCCTCTATAAGGACATCCGCATGGGAAAGGCGGGTGAAGCGATAAGCCGCTGCCTAAAATCGGTTCTGGGCGAAAAATCTCTTCTATTGAAGATCTTCGCAAAGTGGCCCTTTGCATATGATAATTACTGTTCACTGCCTGAACTATGCAGGCTCTTCAGGAAAGCCGGCCTTGAAGTGGCAGAGAAAAAAGGCGGTACGTTAGCTTTTGCATGGGCCCTGAACTACTCATATATAGGCAGCTTCCTGCACAAGCTTACGCCCGTCATCAAGCCCTACCTCAAGATCTGCACTTTTCTGGAGAGACGCCTTGAATCTATACTGCCATTTGATCATCTTATGGATACGGTCACGGTAAAAGGGAAAAAACTCTAAAAGGCGGGGTATGAAACTTACTGCGGCCGTCTGTATTATAAGATATCTAACGCTTGTCTTCTTTTCTCAGATCCTTCGGTATGGTAAAGATAAAGCGCGTTCCTTCGTTTAATTTACTCTCTACCCAGATCTTGCCATGATGTATGGTTACTATCTCTTTAGCTATTGCCAGACCCAAGCCTACCGCATCCTCTTCCTTTGCATCTAATTTCTCAAACCGGCTGAAGAGCTTATCCGCGTCTTTCTGCGACATGCCCCTGCCCTGATCCTCTACTTCTACCCTGATATTCCGTCCTTCCTCAGAGATCCTGACGCTGATCTGGGTGTCGGATGGGCTGTACTTCAGGCCATTGCTAAGCAGGTTTACAAAAAGCTGCAACAATCTGTCTCCGTCGCACCAGACCTTTGGATCCTTCAGGTAAGACGTATTGCTAAATTTGATATGTTTTTCTTCGAATATGGGCTTTAAGGAGAGACAAGCCTCTTCTACCAGCGCAGAGATATCATTTGGCCTTCTCAAGAGGACTATCTTGCCGGACTTGATCTGTGAGAGTGTAAGCATATCCCTGGCAAGACGAGACAACCTGTCCAGGTTTCTCTTGCCTACGTCCAGGGCAGACCTCTGCTCTTCAGAAACATCTCCCATCAACCCATCGATGATGTTGCTAATGGACATGCTGATACTTGCGATGGGAGAACGGAACTCGTGCGATACATCTTCGACAAATTTAGACTTTAGCTCATCATACTTCTTAAGCTGCTCTGCCTGTTCCTGGAGCGTCTGGATCATATCCTTCTTGTCGACATTCTCTTTTTTGATGCGGCCTATCTCTATCGCTATACCCAGGAAAAAAAGCACAAACCCGATAAGCCCCAGGATATCTTCTATCCTCTCGTGATAATAAAAGTTCGCACCTAAAAGAAAGACGTTATTCAGCCTTGCAAATTCATCGGCAAAATCCATAATGCCGCCTAACATCAATATGGAAAAACCGATGGTCAGAAGGAGAAACCTCTTCTGCTTTAAAACAATGTCTTTACTGATGATCAGAAAATAGATCAGGGGTATAGATATTATTATTATCTTTACCCCATCTTTGATAAGCTCCATATTTGGCATAGGTATAATTCTCTCTTTGCTTAGTATTATATTCCCATGCACAACAAATTCCAAGCGAAAAAAGCATGATGACGCGGAATCTATAAACCGACCTCTTTAAGAAAGATGCCCCTGCCTGTCTCTTTTATAAGCAAAGCGAGCCGCTGGCGTGGTTTGGCCTTTTCCTTATAATATGCAACTACATTCTTGACCAGGACCAGAACCTCATCCTCCGCAAAGGTCTTATCCAGCTTAAATCCCATGTGGGGCGCCTTGCCACCACAGCCCCCCAGATAAACGGTGTATCTTATCTCCCTGGCAGGACCCGAGGCTTCTAGGCCCGCGTGGATACCGATCTCTGAGGCATCTGCCCTCGTGCACTTATTAGGGCATCCGGATAAAGCTATCTTAAACTTATGGGGCAGTTCTGTGCCACATCTTATCCCCAACTCCCCCTCTATCCTCTTATATAATGAAACAGTATCTATGAGACCTCTTTTGCACCAGCTGCTGCCCGGGCATGCGGTAGTCGTACGCATACGTGGGCCTGATGTTCCTGGCTGTATTCCAGCTTTCAATATATCACGCTTGACGTTTTCGATATCTTCAAAACGGATAAACGGTATCTCAAGGCCCTGGCGCGTGGTAAGATGGATAATACCACGTCCATATCTCTTCGATATTTCCGCGAAAGCCAAAAATTGTTCCCTCGTATAATTCCCTGCCTCACCTCTTGCCCTTAGCAGGAAGAATCCCTCCTGCTTTTGCCGCAGAAAACCTTCACTATTCAAGGCATCATAATCTATATCTTTCATCATCACTCCTCACTTTGTGCCAATACACGAAATGCCTTATTGGCAGCTCTTATTGTCTTTTCAATATCCTTCTTTGTGTGCGCAAAAGATACAAAATTCGATTCGTGTTCCGAGGGAGCAAGATATATCCCCTCATCCAGCAATGACCTATAAAAAACCCTGAAGTGGCTTCGCCTCTTAAAGCGGATGCTGAACATGGCTCCAAACTGCTGGACCGAAATACTGACGCCATGATCTTGCGACTTTTTGCAGATAGCATGGGCTAAATATGCCGTAAGGCTGTTCAATCGTTCATAGTCATCTCTTAATAAAGCCAGGAGCCTCAAGGTAGCTATGCCTGCACTCATGACAACCGGATTACCGGAAAAAGTAGATGCCTGATAAACACCGCCAAGCGGGGCGAGATGCTTCATTATTCTTTCTCCTGATCCATAGGCGCCTATGGGCAGGCCTCCTCCTATGATCTTGCCGAGGCAGATAATGTCCGGCCTTATCCCAAGATATTGCGCTGCAGAACCAAAGTGAAAACGAAACCCTGTTATTACCTCATCAAAAATGAGCAGCACGCCGTATTTTTTTGTTATGCGCCTTAAGTGCTTAAGAAAGCCCGGGTCAGGATAGACGACGCCGTCATTGCCGCCCACAGGCTCAACTATAACGGCCGCTATATCCGAACCGAATCTTGAGAATATCCTGTCTATATACTCTATATCTCCGCGCTGAGCAACGATTGTGTGGCGCAGAAATTCCCTTGGTACGCCTTTGCTCACAGGCAGCCCCAGTGTAGCAAGGCCTGATCCTGCTTTCGCCAGAAGGTAATCTGCGTGACCATGATAGGCCCCTTCAAATTTCACTATCTTATCTCTTCCGGTAACACCCCGGGCCAGCCTCACAGCACCCATCACAGCTTCAGTACCGGATGAGACAAACCGAATCTTCTTCAAAAGAGGTATTGCGTCCCTGATCCTCTCTGCCAGCTCTACCTCTGGGTTGCTGGTCGCGCCAAAGCCAACTCCAAGTCCTGCCGCCTCTTTTATTGCCTGCACAACCTCACCTTTCGCATGCCCAAGAATAAGGGCGCCGTAGGAAAGGACATAATCTATGTATCTATTTCCGTCGTAGTCAGAAACCTTAGGGCCCTTGCCTGAGTAGATGGGTATGGGATCACCCCCGACGTATGAAAACGCCCGCACAGGGCTGTTCACGCCACCTACCAAAATACGCCTTGCCGACTTTATAAGATCCTTATTTCTTTTACGGCCTGTGTTTTTCTTCACCGGAATGCTCCTCTCTGTCCAACCACTTCGCTATATCCGGGGCATGATATGTTATAACAATATCAGCGCCTGCTCTTCTTATGGCTGTTATAATCTCAAAGACCGCCTCTCTCTCATCCCAATAACCGCTTTGGGCGCCTGCCTTTATCATGGCATATTCCCCGCTTACATTGTATGCTGCAAGCGTACGCTGAAACCTCACCTTTGCCTCATGGATAATATCTAGATAGGCCAAAGCGGGTTTTACCATAATTATATCCGCCTTTTCCTTTACATCATCCTCGATCTCTGAGAGCGCCTTTTCCCTGTCCGCCCAATCGAGCTGATATGAACGGCGGTCGCCAAAACGCGGGGCTGAATCTGCAGCATCCCTGAATGGGCCATAGAACTGGGAGGCAAATTTTGCAGAATATCCCATAATCTTAGTACCGCTAAATCCGTTTTCATCCAATGCACCTCTTATATTGCGCACCTGCTCCTTTGCCATAGCCGAAGGCGCTACATAGTCAGCCCCTGCTGCGGCATGCGATACTGCTATCCTTTTCAATGCAGTCAATGTTTGCTGCTTATCTATCGAGCCTTCCCTTTCCAGAATACCGCAATGCCCGTGCGTAGTATAGGCACACAGGCAGACATCTGTCATAATAACCGACGCCGGAAAGTGTTGCTTAAGAAGTCTAACAGTGCTGGATATAAGATTTTCGTCTTTATGCGCAGCAGTAGCATATTCATCTTTCTCTTCGCCCACGCCGAAGAGCAGAAGTTTGTTGATCCCTGCTTTTGTAAGGCTCTCGACTTCCTTAAGTAGGATATCGGGCGATAATCTAAAGACCCCGGGCATAGACGGAATCTCTTCACGTATACCCGTGCCGGACCGCAAAAACAACGGATAGATAAGATCTGCAATCTTGATATTATACATTTCTTTTGCCATAATCGACTACCTCCCCGACAACCAGAACAGCCGGCGGCTTTATCCCTGCCCTCTTTGCTTCTTCTTCTACACTACCCACAGTAGCATAGACAATGCGAGAATCTTTTCGTGTCGCACGTTCTATAAAGGCGCATGGTGTCTCATCGCTCCTGCCACTTTCCCACAGCGCCTTTACAACATTCGAGATATTGGCAACGGCCATAAGGTAAACAAGAGTGCCGCAGCCGGGTGCTTCTATCGGCGCGTTGATATCCTTCTTTCTGCCTGTTATTATTGCAACCGATGATATCCTGTTCTTTATAGTGAGGGGAATACCATAATACTCTGGTCCTGCAATAGCTGATGTAATACCAGGTATCACATCTACCGCGACCCCTTTACTTTTAAGGTATACTGCCTCTTCATGGCCTCGGCTGAAGATAAACGGGTCACCGCCTTTAAGGCGTACTGTAATCTTATGCTCCCTGCTTTTCTCATAAAGAAGGCTGTTGATCTCATCCTGCTCTCTTAAGTGGAGGCCGTCTGCCTTTCCCACACATATCTTCTCACACACATCCTTTGCGTGGTCAAGCAGTTGGGAATTACTCAAAAAATCATACAGGACGCAGTCTGCCTCTTTAAGGGCCTTTAATCCTTTAATAGTAATAAGCTCCGGGTCTCCCGGACCAGCCCCTACTATATATACCCTTCCCCTAACTTCTCTCATCGATACTCCTGAATAGCCTTATCATATCCGGCCTGTCAATGTTAACCTGCACAGATAACCTTCCCTGAAGCGGGTGCGGTCTGACGATATCTTGCGGAATGATCTCTGAGATCCTATCCTCATATCCAAGCCTTATCAGCGCAGCGTGCGCTACGATTATTGCGTCAAATCCGCCTGCATCAAGCTGTCCAATGCGTTCGTCTACATTGCCGCGAATATCTTTTACTTTAAGGTCTCTCCTGAAACGTATGATCGAGGCCCGGCGCGCGCGGCTGCTCGTTCCTATTACCGAGTTCAGAGGCAACTTGTCCAACCCAAGGCCCTCTTTAGAAATCAGGCATTCAGATGCGCTTATAGAACGCGTCATGGCTGCAACCACAAGCCCTACCGGGGGCATCTCTTCAAGATCCTTAGCGCTGTGAAGTGCAGCATCTATCGTACCGTTAAGCAGTGCCTTCTCTATCTCGTATGTAAAGAAATCACTCTTCTCAAAAACTGACAGAGGCGTTAGCTTATCCCTGTCCCCTGCTGTTTTAATGGGCACTGCCTCAAAGCTAAACAGCGGCAAGCGCTGCCTGATCTCTTCGGCCTGTATTATTGCAAGCCGGCTGGGCCTTGTACCAAGCCGTATAGTCTTTGACATCTTTAGACTCCTTATATGCAAATGTTATTCCTTCCGCCAATTCTGATGCAGACTCAAGGCGCCTGGCAATATCTCTGCTGCCTTTATAGAATCTATCTGTCAGATCACCGATATCCTTTATTACTGCAAAGGGAATTTCATCAACCTCGGGCGCAACGTCACGAGGCACAGCCACATCATAGATATAGAGCAGCCGTTTACGCACCTTTGCTACCTCAAGAAAGCTGTGCGCGGTTAAAATATAATGGGGGCTATAGGTGGCGCTTATGATTGCATCTGCTGAAATCAAACGACCGGGAAACTCCTCATATGATAACAGGTCACCTCCCGCCAGGCCGGCAAGCTCTTTGGCCCTGGAGTGTTTTTTGCGCGCAACAAAAACAGTATGGGCAAACTTGGGTTTCTTATCAGCAATAAGAGCGGCGACCTTACCCGTACCTATGATAATAACCTCTGCACTCTTGCCAAAGGCAAGATGTGTCTTTAGGTCGCCGAATACCAGGTCCGCAATATCAACAACACCTCTATCCAGGCCGGACTTCTTCCTGATATCTTTCGCTGCCTGGATAATCAAGCTCCACATCTCCTCAAGATGGATCGGAAAGTCGCTGCGGCCAAACCAGGTCTCGAGTTGCCGCATAATCTGAGGCTCTCCTCTGACCTGTGACTCAAGGCCGCATGTCAAACGCAGGCCATGCCTGAAGACACTGTCGTTACCGTAAAGAATATAGGCGTTCTTAAGCGGGCCTTTAAAGGTGTCCTTAAAAGATTTTGCAAATACTGCCGCCTCGCTCCGGTTCGAAGCAACACCATATACCTCGATCCTGTTGCAGGTAGTCAATACAGCAGACTTACCGGGATTGGCCTGCCGGCAATGTTCTGCCATCTTATGGCGTAAGCGATAAGCCTCTTCGCGCTGAACCAAAGAAGCCCTCTTATAATCTATCCCTATAAGATAAGAAATCATCCCATCGCTCCTTTAAGAAGTTTTTCAGGTCCCTGGAAAGCACCGGATCCCTGCCGTCTGTGTATACAGCTATTATTCCCTCGCCTGCGCGGAATATAGCAGGTGAGATAAAATCACTAAGTGCCGCATTATCCACAACATTGATCCATATCTTATTTTTGCGGGCCCATCGGCTGATTCTTTCATTGACAACCTTATCATCTGTGGCCGCGATTATAAGATACGCCCCCCTGGCATCGCTGCTTCGAACCTGCCGCTGGATCCATTCTATTCTTCCCCGCCCCGCCAGGTCCTTCAGCATATCTGTTGCCATAGGAGAAATTACGCGTATCTTTGCTTTGCAATCTCCTAAAGTGGCTACCTTACGCTCTGCGACCTCTCCGCCACCTACCACCAGGATGAGTCTTTCAGCGACTTTCACAGCAAGAGGATAATATCTTAGTGCTTTTCGGCTTCTTCTCATATTCCATCACCATCTGTAAGCGGCCTGGTATGTATACCGCATTCACCGCCGCATTTACTCGTCCCTATCCACCGGCCGGCCCGCTCATTATCATCGACTGTGATCTTTGTGCAGGGTTCGCATCCCAATGACCGGTATCCCTCAGCATACAATTGGTTAACCTTGACCCCGCATAGTGCGAGATACTGCCACACCTCGCGCTCCTTCCAGATGAGTATAGGATTGAGCTTGATCAGGCCGGCATCCCTCTCCTCGGTCTCCTCAAAATCCGTGCGTGTACGTCCCTCTGTGCAGCGCAGTCCGGTAACCCAGCATTTAACACCCATCTCCTCAACAGCCTGTCTGACCGGAATAACCTTCAGAAGATCGCAGCACTTATCAGGGTCTGTTTCGTAAAGGCGTTCCGGGATCTCTGTGTCGTTTTTATATACCTTTAGTTCCGGATACCTCTCTACTTCACTCTTCATAAACTTAATCGTCTCTGCCGGTTTGTAGCGCGTTGTCACGATAAACCCCCTGATTTTTGGATCTACGCGTTTTGCCAGGTCCCAAACCACAACAGAATCCTTGCCCAGGCTGTTTGCAACAACCAGGGAATCACCGTATTTTTCATATGCCTGCTGTATTATCGCTTTAGAACGCTCGACCTTCTCCTTGAAATTCAGTTTTTCAACCAGTGTCTTCAGATCCTCTTTCTTCTCCTGAATAGACATGTCTGTGCCTCCTTATATTTTTGGTAAGTATTGTATCATATCTGGTACTCCGGCGGCTTGCCTCTTCCGAAATCCAGCCTATTCCAGACACGTTCGTGGGCATAGTAGAAAAGCATCTTAAGCGCGTTTGCTACTCCGCCAACGACAAGCGACTCTTTCACATCGCCGCTATAGATATATACGACTACAACGGTAGTGAACAACGCTATTATGCGCCAGCTTACTGTCTTTACCAGTGTTCTCTTATGCTGCTCCATTGCTCCTCCACAAAAATAAAAAACCCACTCACCTTTCCGCTTGTAGTGGGTTGTTTGCTTACGTAAATATCCTCTTACTGACCTTTACATAGGCGACCTCCCTCTACCCAGAAGGCAACACATGCCCATATAACAATACATTGCTGCTCTCATTATCTCTTCTTCCTATATAGCATAATTCAGGACATTCTTCTTTTCTTCAATCAGATCAAGTGTCCTCTTTGCCATATCCTTTAATGATATGCTGTTCAATATATCTCTTACGGATTCGGATACCTCTGACATAACACTATTCAGACCGGAAGAGGCATCGTCTAAAGCGTTGCTATTGCCTGGGCCTATACTAAAAGATGACAATGGGCCCTCAACCTCCTTTATTATGCTCCCAAGGCTGATCTCTTCAGGAGGCCTGTTTAGAGCATAGCCCCCACCTACTCCGCGCTTACTGAATAGTATTCCGGAATTCTTAAGCCTGAGCAATATCTGCTCTAGGTATCTAGGCGGTATGTTTTCGCGTTCGGCAATATCACTTATCAAGGTTACATCTATGCCTTTACCATGGTTAATGGCCAGTTCTATCAATGCCTTTAATGCATATTCGGTCTTTTTAGATAACTTCATCATGCCCTTTCTATTCTCTATATTCTCTATTGACAATATCAAGTATACACCAAGAACCTTGCTTTGTCAAGTTTTTTTTGAAGATTTTTTCGATTTAATGGTGAGTATGGATGTGCTAATATATATCAGGCAGAGACATCTACAGCAGAGAGGGCTCCTGCAGAAGCAGCTGGGCCAACGGGTCCTGCATTGAACGCATCAGCATGTCTCTTTAAAAACAGATAGGCTGCTGACTCTTCTCGGCCTACGATCGGAGCCTTTTCCGGAATGGCTTCTATAAAGCGATATGCCCTTTCAAAGATTGCGTCATCCCTGTCAGGTGTCTCTTCAATATATCTCTGCATAGCCTTTATAATTATGCCATAAAACCTATTATAGTACTCGAACTCGTCATAATGTTCTATGGCATAGTCAATACCCTCCCAGCCAAACCTTCGGAAAAAATCAAGGATGTCTTCGTCGCCGCTAATGCGAAACACCCTACGATCAGCCGCAGAGTCCGCCTCCTTGGCAGCTGCCGCAATATCAGGACTGATACCCCCGTCTATATAAGTCCTCAAAAACTCATCCTGCCTGCCTTTTTCAAAAAGTGGATTGAATATTCCAAGCTCTATACACTCTCGTATATACCTGCTATATACGGCTACAAAGGCCTGCAATGTCCTATCTGCCCGCTCTGCTATATCTGGCTCATCATTGCTTAATGCCTCAGCTAGCGCAGCAATAACCAGATACTTGCTCCTGTGCGGCCAACGATCCGCCGCCTGATGCGAAGTACTTCTAACGAACTCTTCACCATCACATACAGTAATATCGCGCAGAGAAGATATTGCCTTGATCCTGTCACCTCTTTCAAGACTCCTGATATTGATCGTCGATGCCAGGGCACATGCCACCTCCTCTGTCAACTCTGGCGGTAAACGAGAGGGCCCTTCACGCTGAAAATCCCTGTATATAAGCAAAAGGCCGTTTAAAAAATACCTTGCGGCTGCAATCCTTACAAGCGCGGACTCATCGTGCAATAGATCCCTCACAGGCCTCCAATTGGTCTGGTGGATACTAAATATAGCATCTGCCCTCATGCCGAGATCAATATCCTCGAAAGGCTCCTCTTTCCTGGCCATTGCGATTGCATTATTCTGACTCCTCTGCCAAAACTCCTTTCTCTCTCTGTATGCAACACTAAGCTGTCCTACTAATTCCTCTTCACTCTGCAAACGTGAACCTTCTACCGTGACACCTGCTGCAACTAATATAGATACTGCTTCTTTAGCGGTATTTTCCCACTCTGGCTCTCCCGTTATAAACATTTGTGAATAAACCGCAAGCCGGCTGTTATAATACTGATCAACGCCTGGCCCGATAAGGTGGAAACCCCTGCTGTATTGCCTTGTTTCCCCATCAGCAGAATCATTGTATACCCAGCCCCACTTAAGAAGTAGCTCGCTTATACCCAAGGCATCCCTAACTACAATCTCAACCTCCTGCATATTCTCATCTTCAAAATCTGAGCCTGCGCTGGCAGCCTTAGTAAGGCCGAGTCCTAGCGCGGCAAACCTTTCAGCCCTTGAAGGCAATACATGCTGCTCATCTACCTCCCAGCCATATGTTTCTTTAAGTTCGATGATCTGGCGTCTCGTCGGACCCCTTACCTCAAGAGGCGGTAAGTTATAGCCCTCTCGTTCCATATCATCAGGCAAAAGCAAAAATTCAAGGTAATATTCATCTGGGCACTTGCGGAATCCAATACTCGATAATGCGGCAATATATAAACCAGAGCTATGTCTCGAAAAGATAGCGCGTCGAAGACCATTATGCTGCCCAAATTGTAAAAGTAAGGATATCCCGCAGCTCAGGATCTTTCTCTCCTGAAATCTCCATGCAGTATAAAGTCTTTTTATCTCAATTTCCCGCGAACCATCTGTGCTTTCACGCATATCTGCCCCTACTTCTGAAATATAAGTCTCCTTATTTGCTCTGGTACAAGCATATGCTCTCACTACAAAATCCCACCTTTGCGATAAGTCAGTATCTTTAGTAGAAAACCTAAAGATAAATCTCATACCGTCTGCAGAGGTAATCGCAGTCTCTCCGCTTTCTATAAACTCTCGGACTATAGCTTTACCTTGCGAAGAAGCCTTTCCTGCCTGCACACAATTCTGATATGCCATAGACCTTAAGGCATAGGCATCCTGTATGCATAAGAGCAGTATCATAAAAACCGCAACGATTGTCTTAAAGCTTATATTTCTCATCTTGTTTACCATAAATAGAAAAACCCCCTGCATATTATGCCAGGGGGTTTAGTTGTATTAGTGTAAGTATTATATTATAAATATTGCCCTAAGTCAATGAAAATCCGTATATTGCACCCTAAAAAGGGCCTTACTTTAACTGATCCGAAACATCCTCGATCTGGCCCTGTTTCTGCACATCTTTAAGGCTCTTGATGCCAGGGGCGTTTAAATCAAGCTCATTTAAATCTACCATGCGCATGCTTCTGTCATGGTAAGTGTGATAAAAGTATCTGCGGTTTTTTCATGGTCCCCCTCCTTTTTTATTAAGGCCGGGTGATCATTTTGAACTTCTTGCGGGTACTAAATGTTTGATAAATGTGTATATCTTAAGCAGGGGTGTAAAGAGCGCAGGGAAGGTCTGCCTTAACCAGTTTGCGCGCTTCAGATTGGTCTGGCACTTTTTATAAAGCATTTCAACCTGTGCCGCAGATTCTTTATCACTGGGGCTTGATTCAATAAGCTTATCTATGTGGGGCCCCTCGCAAAGCGGTATTATCTTGGATATCAGGTTCCTCCAATATAACGGCGTCTTATACGCGCCCGGCCTTGAAGTCGTAAACATCGATTCATAGGCATCCGCGCCAAACTTATCCAGCAATCCATCTTTTACGACACGGTCATAAAAAGCTGTACCGGGAAAAGGGGTCATGCTGAAAGCCATAACCTTAAAAGGCCTGGACAGCTGGTTGATGGTCCTTGCGATCTCCCTGATGTCGTCTTCTGTTTCATATACAACATCAAGAATTATATCCACAACAAAAAACATCCTCATCTTTGACAATATGCGGCAAGCTTTCAAAAAATCCCCTGCCGCTATATGCCTATTGTAAAAGTCCGCATTTATGCGGTCAGACCCCTGCAGGCCCAGGGATACATAATTTAGCCCGCAGTCCTTAAGCATCTTGATGCGTTCTTCAGTAACGAATTTAGGCGTTATGCGAATTATAAACGGCCAGCCAAATTCTTTTTTATACCTGGCGGAAAACTCTCTCAGCCACTCATCAGATCCCATGAAAAATGAATCATCCTGTACATTTACACCGAACAAAAACGGTAGTTTCTTCTTGGCATAATGTAATTCTTCCATGACCCTGTCTACCGAAGCCCGGCGAACTTTGTCTTTATCAAAATTACAGCAATAACTGCATCTATACACGCAGCCTCTCGTGGTTGTCAGATAGTAATATCTGCCTCTCCAGAACGACACCTGCTGGTACAGGGATGGGGTCATCTGTTTTACAGATTCTGCGTCAATAATGAAATGGTCTTCAAGGTCATAATCCGGGAAAGGTAATATATCCATGGGGATATATGCTTCTTTTGAGATTTTATTCAATTCGATAGAATCGGCGGACCTGTATACAAGGCCTCTGATCTCTTTATCCTGCTTACCTTGTATAATATCCACAAGCGACTGCTCTCCCGGGCCTATCACGGCATAATCAACCCCTTCGAATAAGGTTTCTTCAGGGCGTACAGATGCGTGTATGCCGCCGGCAATAATACAGCCCTTCCAGCCTGCCTTGCGCAGATAAATAACCAACTCCTTGAATGCCAAAAACTGCCCTGTCATCAGGTAGCACCCAAAGTGGGTTATTTGATATGTCTGCAAAAAACTAAGAACCTGTTCTTTCTGCAAATCCGTTAAGCGGGCTAATTTTTTAAATGAACCTTTAGGGATGAGGGGGAAGAGAAGTTTTGTTTCAATGCCTTTTGACTTAGCGTAAGATGAGAGATATCTGACTGAAATGCCTCTTGTGCCGCACAAATCCGCTAAGACTAACCTTATTTTCATATTGATATTATATCATGGAATCGTTCAAATACAAGTGTTCGCTAAATCACCTGCTTTACCTGCTTTTTTTGCGGAGCTCGACCAATTCTTCGGCCAGGATTTCTGAAATTATCTCACACCCGGAAATATTAAAATGGCAGTCATCATAAAAGACAGATGTGTCTTTGGGAAGCATCGAGGCAAGATCGATGCACGGGATCTCCTCCTCACCGCAAACTCCTATAGTTGCAGTGTTATAGGCCTCTAGAATTTTCTCAAGAACTTCTGCGGTGTAGGCTTCCTCCTCACTCACGTATTCCCAGAGCAGCTTCTCAAGCCCCGGAGGTAAATCTTTCCGATACATGGAGGGCTGTGTAACCATTAAAAGATTCTGTTTTCGGTCTTTGCATATATTGATAATTTTCCTGAGATTATTCCTATAGATCCAAATAGCCTTTTTGAGCCCGGCGGGCACTTGTCTTATTGTATGATTTTCCAGCGCCTTCCTGCGCTTTTGCCTTCTGGCCTCGTGCCAACGCCCCCACGGATCCTGCACAACGGTTTCAAGAATGAAATATCTGTTAAAAATCTTTCTGCATACCTTGTACAGTTTCATATTTCGATAATAAACACTGCTGCCGGAAGCACCCTTACCTAAAAACGCCTGAGCTCTATCATTGTAATTTTTCCTTAGAAACGTGCCCATATCATTCATGCCGCTCATCAGAATAATATAATCAAACTCTTCTACATATCTGTAATTACGGAGCAGGTATATATGGTCTAAGGTAAAATGGCCGCTTATTCCCGCATTTCCGACAAAGACATTTTTCCCAAGCCGTTCGGAAAGCTTATCCTGAAGTCTCCACGGCCAACTTAATTTATCAGTTACATATAAACACTCAACCGTACTGCCTCCTATCGCAAGGATCCTGATATCGGCTTCGTCAAGCTTTACCTCCGGCCCCCTTACGCCAAACCGGTTAACCGAATATTCGATTCTGCCGCTGATTCCCGGCATAACATTTTCTTCCGCGGAAGTTACCCTATGCTTTGGCCGCAATGGCATATAAGAATCGGGGTTATACACAAAATTAAGGAAAGCTTCGCAAAGCAGCACTGCCAAAATAAAGGCATATGCTATAAGGATTAAACGGATAAGGTGTTCTCTATTATTTCGAACAAAAATTACGCAAAATAGATAAACAAGCACCACAGCAAATATTATTAAATCGAATTTGCCAAATGGCCTATAGTCACTTTTTACAACGGAGATACCCAGTAATATCGTGTGTACAAATATGGGGAGTAGGGCTATCAGGATTAAGATCACTTTAAGATTTTTTTTCATTTTCATAATGAAATAATTCCGGAATCGCTAGATTTAAAAAATGAATAACTATCCTGCTTAAGCCCTTCTCTCCTCTACGGGCAGGATAAAATGAAAGGTTGCTCCTTTGTCAGGCTCTGATTCCACCCAGATCTTACCTCTGTGGCCTTCAATGATCTCTTTGCATATGGCCAGTCCCAGGCCCGTCCCCTTCTCTCTGGACTTCGTAGGTGTCGCTACTTGAGAGAATGTCTGGAAAAGTTTCGGCAGATCCTCCTTTTTGATACCGGGGCCTGTATCCTGAACCTTGACATGCACAATATTGCCCTCTTTATAAGTATATATCTTTATGCCGCCCTTCCCGGTAAATTTGATGGCGTTGGTAATCAGGTTGGCCATTACCTGTTTTATCTTATCCCGGTCAAAACTTACACTTGGCAATTTATTATCCAGCTCCAGGACGCAGTATAACCCCTTCTGCTCTGCCAGGAGATGTATCGTATCATAGCTCTCCCTGACAGCCTTATTTATATCGCCCTCCTGCATCTTAAACAGCATCTTTCCTGCTTCCAGTTTCTGGAAATCGAGAAGGTCATTGGCCAGATTCATCAGCGTATCGGCATTATCATTAACTATCTCAAGAAATTTTTTCTGCTTTTCATTGATGTTGCCTGCAAGTCCTTCCAGTATCATGCTGATACCCTGCTTGATCGAAAAAACCGGGTTTCTCAGTTCATGTGAAGCCATGGAGGCAAATTTTGATTTTATCTCGGCAGCCTCCATTACGGCCTTTTCCGCTTTTTTGCGTTCTGTGATATCGGCATTGATCTCGGCAACAAGCCACTCTCCTTTTTCATTCTGGAAAGGCACCGTTGTGACCTGTATGGGGCGGTTTTGCTCTTTAGGCAGGATCTCCTCGCTCACAATCAGTTTCTTCGTTTTAAGCGCCTGGGGCACAGCACACGTAGGGCATATGTCTTTTCGGCCGCCGAAATATTCATAACACTTCCTGCCCTTATAATCCCCGTATATCTTCTGCCATTCCGTGTCTACATACAGCAAATTATAATCCGAATCTATTATATCGATACCTGTCCTTGTGGCACCGAGGACAAATTCTATCCGCCTCTGTAATCTCTCTATCTCCTCTTCTGCCTTTTTGCGATTGGCAACCTCTCTATTTAGATTATCTATTGAGGTGGTATTCTTTTTCAACCTATCAACCATCATATTAAAGGAGTCGGCAAGGCCTTCCAGCTCATCCCCTGTCTTTACCTCAGCTCTGCAATCCAGATTCCCCGCTGCTATACGATCCGTGGCCTCACGGAACTTCTTTATCGGTCTTGAAAAGATGCCGCCGGCCAAAAAGCCTATGATTACCAATATAGGCAGCGTGATACAGGTAAGCAGCAACAGCTGGATAAACAACTCGTGCAATGGCGCAAAGACCTCTTTTGCATCCTGCTCTATGCAGACACTCCAACCCATACCTTTCTTTGCAAACTCATGGTAATCAAGCGACGTGAAGGCAATAAACACCTTCTTATGGTGCCAGGCAGAGTCTGTCACCATCCACTGTTTATCGCTTTTTAGCAGTTCTTTAAAATCCTCTTTTTTGACAAACCTGCTCTTTAGCGGTACGATCTTATCATGAAACAGGACATAACCATCACTGTTAACCAGGACGGCATGGCCCGTCTTGCCGATTCTAAAACCTTTTAGCGGCGCAAATAAGCGCTTGATATCCAGGATTGTTTTGGCGACCCCCACTACCTTGCCTGATCTATCTTTTATGGGCGCTGCCAAGGGCAGGCTCAATGTCTTGCTTGATTCATCGAATGAGACATCGCCAAAATAGACAGCGCCTTTTCCATCATCAAATGCCTCCTGCCACCATTCCTCGTCTGCCTGATAAAAATCGCTCGTCCTGCCGGATAAAGCGACCAAACCTCCAAATTTATCGGTAATGAATACCTCACTCAGGCCGTCATCCAACCTCACCAATTCCCTTAACCTCTGGCTTACATCCAGCTCCAGATACCCCTTTATAAAGGGGGAGTCATCCGCAGGCTCAATCCATTTCTTATCCATTTCGCTAAGATACTGCCGGATGGAGTCCTTATCCATATCCTTATAAATCAGGTTACGTGCTTCTAATTCATTAGTCCGTGAAATAAGAGAAATATACAGCTGCATATCCGATATCTCTTCGATAAGGATCCTCTGCATGGCTTCATTTAACAACCCCGCCATCTCTACATAGTTTTTGCCTATGGTATCCTTCAGCAGATTATATCCCCAGAAATATCCAAAAGAGATACATACAATCCAAATTATACCGGCGGACCCGCAAACGATCATTGCCAGCTTGCGCCTGATACCGGTCTTAGGTTTTACCTGCTTATTCATTTTAGGCCTTTATGCTTTTTTTGTTTACCAGATGCCCGGGATTAGGTGATATTTAGTTTTCTGGGTATAGCCGCGGTATCCCTTAAGCTCCGATAATAAAACCTGTTCTTCGGTAAGGATCCTGGCGGCCAATACTGCGATCAATAAGATATTTACAGTAATGGCCCAATAAGATCCTAATGCCAGCGGAGCAAAAATAAACATTACCAGCTCTGACAAATACATGGGGTGGCGCACAATAGCATAGGGGCCGGTCGCCACCACATCCTGCTCTTTTTCAACTACAATAGTGTGGGCTAGGTACTTATTTTCTTTGAAAACAAGAAAAAGAAAGAGGTACCCGGCCAGAAACAGGATGTCCGAAACAATTATAATGGCAGACGGCACTGACGACCAGCCAAAACGCCTGTCAAGGCCGGAGATCACAAAGAATAAACCGACGGATATATAGAACATATTGGCGATAATGCCCTGCTTGGGCTTCTTCTCTTTGACCTCTAGCCTTCTTTTCAGCAATTCGGGGTCACCCTTTGAGAGATAGATAGCTATAAGCAGCATCGGGACAAAAAATAAAACCAAAAAAATCCACCCCTGCCAATAGAAGATGGTCCCTGCTGACAAAAATAGCAGCAACGCTGTTGCTGCGAATGCCTTTACAAAGGGCAAAATAGTATTTTTTAATAACGCATCCTGCCTCATATTGATTCATTCTACTCCAAAATAAAACCCTACGCAAGTATTTTACTCGCATAGGGTTATGTTTTAGCAGTCCTTCGACAAGCTCAGGGCCATAGTGATAACAGGATGCCTGTTCCTTATTGCCTGATTTTATATTGATTATGATGTCAAGATATGACTAATCGCTGTCCCTGGCTACATAATATTATTATGATTGCTTACTGCGGCTTACGCGCTTGCGATCTACTTCTGTTAGATGCAATTTTCTGAACCTTATATGCTTGGGGGTTATCTCTACCAATTCATCATCTTCGATAAACTCAAGAGCAAACTCAAGGGTCATTTGCCGCGGAGGTATAAGTGCGATCGCGTCATCACTTCCTGAAGCGCGCATATTGGTTAATTTCTTTCCGCGCAGAGCGTTCACAACAAGGTCGTTGCCTTTGTTGCTCACGCCAACGATCATTCCCTCATATAGCTTATCTC
>JABMQS010000031.1 GCA_013202525.1 Candidatus Omnitrophota bacterium | reverse complement strand
GCAATGCCTTAAACAAAAATCCCTATCCAGGAGTGGTGCCATGCCACCGCGTAGTCAAATCCGACGGCGCTATAGGTGGTTTTGCAAGAGGCGCCCGCGCAAAAATGAGACTTTTACGTAAAGAAGGAGTTGTGGTATAATGAAATGAGTGCACAATTTAGGCGACTGCGAAGGAGCGTAAATTGTATGCACGAATTTCATCCTGAGCCCCAAAGGGGCGAAGGATCTCAGAGAGGCAGAAAATGTTGGAAGATATAAAGAGTGGTTTGGCCAAGATAAAGGGTAAGTTTGAGCACCTAAGGGGGTATCTTTGACGTTGATGCCAGGCTCAAGGAGATATCCCACATAGAAGGGCTTATGTCTGCCCAGGATTTCTGGCAGAACATGCAAAAGGCAAATCAGGTAATATCCCGCCTAAAGGGATTAAAGTCTACTACCGAACCATTTCAGAGGGCCTTCAAGGAGTATGAGGAGATCGAGGAGCTTGCTGCCATCATGGATGACGGCGATGAAGCTTCACTCAAAGAACTAAATAGTGATCTCTCAGGCCTAAAGAAGAAGATAGACATGCTTGAGTTTAAGAGCCTGCTAAGTGGTGAACACGATTTAAATAATGCAATCCTGAGTATCAATGCCGGCGCCGGCGGCACTGAATCCTGCGACTGGGCCAGCATGCTGATAAGGATGTATATGCGGTGGGCCACCCAGATGAAGTATACTGTGCAGAATGTAGACCTTCAGCCGGGCGAAGAGGCTGGCATAAAGAATGCGACCGTGATCATCAAGGGTGAGTGGGCATACGGCTATCTTAAAGGCGAGAGCGGCGTGCATCGTCTTGTGAGGATCTCGCCTTTTGATTCGAACAAACGGCGGCATACCTCTTTTGCTTCTGTGGATGTTATTGCGGAGATAGAAGGAGAGGTTAGCGTAAAGATAGAGGACAAGGATATAAAAGTGGATGTATATCGTTCGAGCGGCCCGGGCGGCCAGAGTGTAAATACGACAGACTCTGCCGTAAGGATCACGCATATCCCGACAGGCATAGTGGTGCAGTGCCAGAACGAGCGTTCCCAGATCAAGAACAAGGCCACTGCCATGAAGGTCCTGAAGGCGCGGTTGTACGAAAGACAGCAACGGGAATTAAAAGAAAAGATGGAGAAGCAGTACGCTGCCAAACAGAAGATAGAATGGGGTTCGCAGATACGCTCGTACGTATTCCATCCTTATAATATGGTCAAAGACCACCGCACCAACGAGGAGACCTCGAATACGCAAACGGTTATGGACGGCGGCATAGATAGATTTATTCAGGCATATTTAAAAAAGAGAAAATCATGATAAAGTGGATAACCAATAAGATATTCGGCTCGCAGAACGAGAAAGAGGTAAAGAAGCTTACCCCTCTCCTTGAGAAGGTCAATGGCTTTGAGTCTGCGGTATCTGCCCTCTCCGATGCGGAATTACAGGCAAAGACAGAGGAGTTCCGGACTCATGCGAAGAAGAGAGAGAAGGAGCTCTCGCCGCAGATAGGGCAGTTGAGGCGACAGATAGATGAGGCCACTTCTCAGGATGCAAAGGATAAGTCAAAGCAGAAGCTAAAAAGCCTGTATAACAGTATATTTGACGACATACTGCCTGAGGCATTTGCCGTTGTCAGGGAGGCTGCCAAACGCATCATAGGCATGCGCCACTTTGATGTCCAGATAATCGGCGGCGTGGTTCTTCATGAAGGCAGGATAGCCGAGATGGCAACAGGTGAAGGAAAGACACTCGTTGCGACACTGCCGGTCTACCTTAACGCACTGCTGGGCAAGGGTGTCCATGTCATAACCGTCAATGACTACCTGGCCCGCCGTGACCGTGAGTGGATGGGCCCGGTCTATGAATTCCTGGGGCTGTCTATAGGGGTCATCCAGCACGATATGGCGCCGCAGGAGAGAAAGATAGCGTATGGCTGTGATATAGCATACGGTACAAATAATGAGTTTGGCTTTGACTACCTGCGCGACAATATGGTGATAGATAAGAACGACATGGTGCAGCGTGAACCATTCTTTGCGATAATCGATGAGGTAGACAGCATACTTATAGATGAGGCAAGGACGCCGCTTATCATATCAGGCCCGGCAGATGAATCGACCGATAAGTATTATAAGATAGACAAGATAATCCCCTCCTTGAAGAAGGGCAGCCGCGATGAGACGACCAAGGAGGAGACGGGCGATTTCATAATCGATGAGAAGGCCCGCACATCATATCTTACGGAGCAGGGCGAGATAAAGGCCAGCCAGCTTCTGGGCCTTAAGGATATGCATACCCTCTCATCGATGGAATACAAGCACCACGTCAATCAGGCCCTCAGGGCCCACTCTAATTTTAAGTGCGATGTGGACTATATCGTAAAGGACGGCAAGGTTATTATCGTCGATGACTTTACAGGCAGGCTTATGCCCGGAAGGCGATGGAGCGACGGCCTGCACCAGGCCATTGAGGCAAAGGAGGGTGTTACGATAGAGCGCGAGAACCAGACCCTCGCCACTATAACATTTCAGAATTACTTCCGCATGTATGAGAAATTGGCGGGCATGACCGGAACCGCCGCCACCGAGTCAGAGGAGTTTTCAAAGATATACAAGCTCGATGTCGTGGTCATTCCGCCCAACAGGCAGCTTAAGAGGACCAACCACGCGGACGTGGTCTACCGCACGGAGAAAGAGAAGTACGGCGCCATAGTCGGTGAGATCGAGGAGCTTCATAAAGAAGGCCGTCCTGTTTTGGTCGGCACTATCTCTATAGACAAGTCAGAACATATAGGCAATCTGCTCAAACAGAAGGGCGTGCCGCACAATGTTCTCAATGCAAAATACCATGAGTTTGAGGCGCATATAGTCGCGCAGGCAGGGCGTCTCAACGCGGTCACCATAGCGACAAACATGGCCGGGCGCGGAACCGACATACTTCTCGGCGGAAGCTCTGAGTTCCGGGCAAGGGATACACTTGCCAAGATGAAGGCGCAGGGCAAGGATGTGTCCGAGGATGAGTATAATAAGATGCTTTCTGAGTTTAAGGCTGAGGCAACGGCAGAGCACAACAAGGTGGTGAGCTTAGGAGGCCTGCACATGATAGGCTCTGAGCGGCACGAGGCCAGGCGCATAGATAACCAGCTGCGCGGGAGGGCCGGACGCCAGGGCGATCCCGGCTCAAGCAGGTTCTACGTATCTTTAGAGGACGACCTTATGAGGATATTTGCCTCAGACAGGGTCGCGCGCCTTATAAACTTCTTCCAACTCGAAGAAGGCACGCCTATAGCAGAGCACAAGATAGTTGCAAAGAGCATCGAGACGGCCCAGAGAAGGGTCGAGTCTCATAACTTTGAAATAAGGAAGCAGGTCCTTGAGTTTGATAATGTCATGAACAAGCAGAGAGAGGTTATATACGCGCAGCGCCGGACGATCCTGGAGAGCGACGACCTCCGAGAGCATATATTTGATATGATAGACGACCTGCTGGCTTCTGCACTGGATACCTATGCTCCCGAGAACCTTCATCCAGAGCAATGGGATTATCAGGACATGATAAGCTGGTTGAGGGCCAAGTTCCTTTTGCGTTTAAGTGAAGAGGAGCTGAGCCCGTTTAGCCGCGAAGAACTTGGTGATTATCTCAGGGAAAAGATAAGGGCTGCCTACATCGAGAAGGAGAAGTCGCTGGGACATGAGAAGATGCGTATGATAGAGAAGTCGGTCCTGCTCCAGGCAATAGATTCCAAGTGGAAGGACCACCTGCTTAGCATGGACCACCTTAGGGAGGGCATACACCTTAGGGGATATGGCCAGAGGAATCCCCTGGTTGAATATCAGCGCGAGGGATATGATATGTTTATGGCGATGGTGGATTCTATAAGGGATGAGTCTCTGGAGTACATCTTTAAGATACAGGCCGTAGAGACCCAGGAGAGGAGCGTATTTAAAAGCAGCCAACAGGAGCTTATCCATCCTGAAGCAGAGAGCATGCATGATATAAGGACAAAGGCTCCTCCCATGCCTCAGCCCGGGCCAGGCCTCGGCCCATTATCCGCAGACGATATAGGCCCGCCTCCGCCGCCACCTATACCAGGAGAGGGCCCGGCAGAGCCATATAAACGAGAAGCACCTAAGGTCGGCCGCAATGACCCCTGTCCGTGTAATAGCGGCAAGAAGTATAAAAAATGCTGTGGAAAATGAGTTTCGTACTTCGTATCTTTCTTGCAGTGCTCTCCGCTCTATTATTATCCCTGGCGTTTTCAAGTTATAATCTGGATTTTCTTGCGTGGGTGGGGCTGGTACCTTTATTTTTTGCGTTACAGGGCCAGGGCGCTAAAGAGGCCTGCCGCCTATCTTACCTATGCGGCCTTATATTCTTTTTGTCCTCTATGTACTGGCTCGTCTATGTAACCCCTTCCGGCTGGATCTTACTCAGCCTCTACCAGGCACTATACTTTGGCATCTTCGGACTATTGTGCTCAAAGCTATTCACCATTCACCATTCACTATTCACCAGTTACTTTTCCATTCCAGCCTTCTGGTGCCTACTCGAATATCTCCGTTCACACATCTTTGGCGGTATAGGTTGGAACCTGCTTGCATATTCGCAGTATAAGAACACGCCCCTTATCCAGATCGCTGATATTACCGGCGCCTACGGCGTGTCCTTTTTCATAGTGCTTGTCAACCTTGCGATATTTCTGGTTATAAAGATGGCCATAAGGTGCCAGAAGACCCATAAGAGGTTATTTGCAAAGGCAGATCTTCCTTTCAAGGAAGAGATAAAGATAAATCCCCTGTTCCAGACCCTGGCAGTGATGATCCTGGTGGCCTGTGTGCTTGGTTATGGGCATTCTCGGATTTGCAATACCGTCATTGCGAAGAGCATGGCGACGAGGCAACCTCAGCACGGCACTTCCCTCAAAATTTCAGTTATCCAGGGTAACATCCCGCAGACCCAGAAGTGGGATCCTGATAAAAAATACCCTATTATGAAAAGATACAGCAGGCTTACCCTTGAAGCAGCTAAGGACGAGCCTGATCTTATCATATGGCCCGAGACCTCTGTGCCTGGATATGCGCATAAAGAGAAGGATGTGGGCCTTTGGCTCAGTTCTTTAGCAAAAAAAGCAGAAGCATCTTTACTCGTAGGCGCTCCTGCGAGCGCAGGAGAAGAGTATGATTACAACAGCGCTATACTATTTTCTAAGAAGGGTGAGTTCTTAAAACAGTACAACAAACTCCATCTTGTGATGTTCGGTGAATATATCCCCTTCGAGAAACACCACCCCCAACTTCGCAAATACCTGCCTCTTACCGGCAACTTTACTCCGGGAAATGACTATACAATTTTTCAGCTCCCAGCTCCCAGCTCCCAACTCCCAACTAAATTTGGTGTTCTTATCTGCTTCGAAGATATCTTCCCGGGCCTTGTGCGCCGATTTGTAAAGGAAGGCGCTGATTTTATGGTAAACATAACAAATGATGCCTGGTTTGGCAAGACAGCAGCCGCTTATCAGCATGCTGCCAATTCTGTCTTTAGGGCGGTTGAGAACAGACGCCCCTTTATAAGGAGTGCCAATACAGGGCTATCTTGTTTTATCGATAGCCTGGGAAGGGTCTACGCCAGGGTGAGTGACGGCGGCAGTGACCTATTTATAGAAGGGTATAAGTCTAATACTATAAAGTTATATAATAGGCAGCTTAGTTTTTATACCAAATATGGTGATATTTTCATACTATTATGCTTATTCATAACAACCCTTTTTATAATTGACTATATCAGTAGGCGCAGGTATAATAAAAAGCTACGCCGAGTGTAGCATAAGCATAGAGGCGAGATACAGAAGATTTGGATTGCATGGAATTCGGAACCGGGGCTTGCCCCGAACCAAATTTCTGCAGAGTTTTCTCAACAAAATTTGATCTGCAGGGATTCGGAATTGGGGCTTGTTCTGAACCAATTTTTGCAGAACTTGCTCAACAAAATTTGATCTGCAGGGATTCGGAACCGGGGCTTGCCCCGAACCAAATTTCTGCAGAGTTTACTCAGCAAAATTTGGTTCGGGGCGTAGCGCAGTTTGGCTAGCGCGCCTGCTTTGGGAGCAGGAGGTCGGCAGTTCGAGTCTGCCCGCCCCGACCATCCTACGCCTCGAAATGTAAGAAGTTCGGGGATGTAGGCTTCGGATGGCAAGCCATTTGATATATTAAGCAATCGTTCTTTAATATTTTAAGCGCCCGTAGCTCAGCTGGATAGAGCATCTGCCTTCTAAGCCGAGGGTCGCACGTTCGAGTCGTGCCGGGCGCGCCAGTTTTATAACCTGTAAACCAGTTAGCCCGTTAGCCGGTGAACCCGTTATCCGGCGATGGAAGAGAAGGCAAAAGAGATGATTATTTATGAAGAGATATTGCGGGAATTTAATAAGAAAAAAGTAAGATATATTCTTGTGGGCGGCATAGCCGTTAACATCCACGGCTATATGAGGACTACTGCTGATCTGGACATACTCCTTGAAATGGAAGATGCCAATCTTAGGAAGGTTGTCAAGATTCTAAAAAAACATGGCTATCATGTAAAGCAGCCGGTAGATCCAATCAGCATTGCGGATAAGGCAACCAGAGAAGACTGGATCAAAAATAAAAATATGAAGGCGTTCAATTTCTATAAAGAAGATGAGTTCAAAGAAATCGATATTATTATAAAATCGTCGTTATCATATGATGCAGCAAAGAAAAACATTCAGCGGGTTAAGATAGGAAAGATGATTTTACCAGTTATAGCTATAGATGATCTTATCAAGATGAAACAAGGTGCTGCTCGCGACATTGACAAAATCGACATAAAAATGCTTAGAAAAATAAAAGGGCTGAAAAGGAAAAGATGAAGTTTGGTTGGGAGACAGAAGAAGAAAAGCTTTTGAGGTGTCTAAAAATTTCGCCTAAAAAAAGACTCGAATGGCTTCAGAAGATGCATGAGTTTACCGTAAAGACTTCATCAAAGCACATGCTTGCAAGAAGGTGGAAGCTTAGAGAAGCACGCTAGATTTTACAAATTCCTGCCTACGGCAGGCAGGAGAGCAGCAAAGAGTCAGTTTGACATACGAATTTGTGGTGGCTATAGTGTAGCGGCAGCACTAGAGACTGTGGTTCTCTCAGTACGGGTTCAACCCCCGTTAGCCACCCCATATTTTTCAATACCCATTAAAGAGGAGACCATATGTTTAAGACAGCGATATTCGATTTAGATGGCGTGATTGTAAATACCGTGTCGTTTCATTTTGGGGCGTGGAAGAGGATGTTCTCCGAGTACGGCGCGGACTTTACATTCGAGGACTACAAGGAGAAGGTCGACGGCATACCGCGCTACAACGGCGCAAAGGCCATCTTGACTGATCTTGACGACGCGGCAATAGAGGAAGCTGGTGATAAGAAACAGGAATATTTTCTACAGCTTTTGGATCAGGAAGATATCCCTGTGTATGAATCATCCGTAAGGCTGATAAAGGAGCTGCGTGAGCACGGTAGGAAGATAGCCGTTGCCTCATCAAGCAAAAATTGCAAGAGAATTTTGGAGAGGACAGGAACAATCGAGCTGACAGACGCGATAGTCGACGGCAACAGCCTCACTAAGGGAAAGCCCGACCCGCAGATATTTCTTATGGCTGCCCAGAAACTGAGCAGCGCCCCTAACGAAAGTATTGTATTTGAAGACGCTGTATTAGGGGTTGAGGCTGCCAAGAACGCGGAGATGCTCTGCGTGGGTATAGACCGCTATAAGAGCCCGGAGAGACTGAACAAGGCAGACCTCGTGGTGCCAGATTTGGCCGAGGTGGATTATAAGACACTGGAAGGATTATTTAACAGATGAAGGACTATTATTCCAAATACAACAGTGAATATTCCTGGCTGATAAAAGAAGAAGGATGGGTCCGGGATATCCAGGGCGTTAGAGAGGCCCAGCTGGCATTGGGCAATAGTTTTTTAGGCAGCCGCTCTGTTCTGGAGGAGCTTCCGTATGATTCAAAACCCGGCACTTATATAGCCGGGCTTTACGACAACGTAGGCTCGCAGGTCGCCGAGCTAGTCAACTGGCCCAACCCGTTTAATTTCAAGATAACCGCGGACGGCGAGAAGCTGGGCGTTGTCTCGATGGACGTCGTCGAGCACAGCAGGACCTTAAATCTGCGCCACGGCCTCTTGTCCCGCCATTCGGTATTCGAGGATACCAATAAGAAGAAGTATGATTATCAAAGCCTGAGATTTCTCTCCATGCACGATAGGAATATCGGCGTAATGCAGATAGCGTTTACGCCGCTGGACGGCCCAGCCACGATTTCGATACAGACAGGCATAGACACCTCGGTATACAATGCCGGGACTGTAACTGAAGGTCGCAAGAAGCACTTCAGAGTAAAGGAGTTGGGCCAGTTTGAAAACGAGGGCTACCTTGTCATGGAGACATTCGGCAAGGAGCACACGGTGATATTCAGGAGCGGTTTTTATTATACCACCCTTGGCAAGAAGGTCTTTGCCGAGGATAATATATTCGAACTGAGCCTGCGCAAGAACCAGACGGTAGTCTTCACCAAGGTCTTTTATATAGACACCATAACAAAGTTTGAAAAAGAGGTCCATTTTGATAAGGTTTCGGAGAAGAGGTTTCGCAAGGCATTTGGCTCAAGTTTCGATTCATTGTTGAAAAAGCACTGCTCTGCCTGGGATAATCTCTGGAATACCACAGAGGTCTCTATATGGGGCGACCCTGAGGTCGAAAAGAACTTCAGGTTTAATATATACCATATGCTTATATGCGCGCCGATAGACGAAGGCAGATCCAGCGTTGGAGCAAAGTCATTGTCAGGCGAGGGTTACCGCGGCCACATCTTCTGGGATACCGAGATATTCCTTTTTCCATTCTATCTGTATATGCTGCCAGAGGCAGCAAAGAATATCCTGCTCTACCGTTACAGGCGCCTGGATGCGGCGAGGCAGTTGGCCAGGACCTCAGGCTATAAAGGTGCTATGTTCCCCTGGGAGTCGGCAGGTTCAGGCAGGGATGAGACGCCTGACAGGGCCAAGGATCTGGATGGCAAGGTCATCAAGATCACTACCGGACAGATGGAGCACCACATAACAGCTGACATCGCCTACGCCTTCTACCACTATTACAATGCCACCCATGATGAGAAATTCCTCAAGGACTACGGCTATGAGATCTTTTTTGAAACGGCCAGATTCTGGGCGAGCCGCGTCAAGTACAACAAGCGCAAGAAGATCTATGAGATAAAGGGTGTCATAGGCCCTGATGAATTCCATACCGACGTAAACAACAATGCCTTTACCAACATGATGGCAAAATGGAATCTCCTGACAGCCTCAAAGATGTTCCTGAGGCTTAAGAAAGCGAACGCAAGCAGCTATAAAACGTTGACTGCAAAGATAAGGCTCTCTGCAAAAGAAGCAGCGGAGTGGAAGGCCATAGCAGCCAAGATATGCATAAAGACCGATAAGAATAATGTGATTGAACAATTCGACGGCTACTTCAGGAAAAAGAAGGTCGATATAGGCGAACTGGACGAGAATCACCTTCCCGTTATACCCAAGGATCTGACGCCCCGGGATTATGACAGGACGCAGTATGTGAAGCAGGGCGATGTGATAATGCTTCTGTATCTTCTTTCTGATGTCTTCAGCCTTAAGGTCAAGAAAGAAAATTATGAATACTACATAAGCAGGACCCTGCACAACTCTTCCTTGAGCCTGCCTATGCATGCCCTTATGGCCATAGAGGTAGGGGATAAGGCCATGGCATATTCGTTTTTCAATACAGCCCTGCATATAGACATCAGCGATATAAACAATAACACGCCTGATGGTATTCACGCCGCCTGCATGGGAGGGGTCTGGCAGATACTGGTCAATGGTTTTGCCGGAGTAAGGATTGACAAGGAGATGCTTTCCATAGCTCCCAGGCTTCCGAAGTTATGGAGGAAGACGGCCTTTACTATACACTGGAGGCAGGATCTGCTCAGCATGGAGGTCCAGAACAATAAAGTCAAGATACGCATAGTTTCACCCAGCAGCAAAAAGAAGATCAGGATAAGGGTGTTTGGGGTAGTGCGTGAGTTGTCCGGCAAAAAAGAGTTTATTTTTGAGTGTAGGCGCCGCGGCAAAAAGGCGTAGTTCCATTATAGACGGAATTTGGAGGAACAATGGCTAAGAAGAAGTTAAGTGTATCGCATCTGCACTGGGGGTTTCCACCGGTAATAGGAGGTGTTGAGACACACCTGACCATAATGCTGCCTACGTTGGCCAAGATGGGCTGCAAGGTAAACCTCCTCGCAGGCTCATTTGAAGGAGAGAAGGCCAGGGATAATTATAAGGGCGTGGGAATCTTCCGCGAACCTATTATGGATTTGAACTGGCTTACCAAAAGAGGGGTAAACGGTCTCCTGGAAGAGGTAAAGTCGGTATTTAATAAGTTTGTCGATACCACAAAGCCTGACTGTCTCCATGCCCACAATATGCATTATTTCAGCAAGCCCCATGCCCTGGCGCTAAAGGAGATAGCGACAAAACGCGGTATACCTATTTTTCTTACCGCGCACAATGTATGGGATGACAACCTCTTTCTTGACCTGACCAAGAATATCAGATGGACCCATATAATCGCGGTCAGCCATTTTATAAAAAGAGAGATCATGGGGACAGGGTATAATTACAAGAACATAACGGTCATACACCATGGCATCGACCAGAAGGCCTATTCGCCAAGCTTAGACCCAAAACCGGTCTATAAAAAATATCCTATGCTGCGGGGTAAGAAGGTTGTATTTCACCCTGCCAGGATGGGCCTGGCCAAAGGCTGCGATGTAAGCATAAAGGCCCTGCGGATAGTCAAGGAGCAGGTTCCCAATGTGGTCCTGGTGCTTGCCGGCACAAAGAATATCATAGACTGGAACCTGACACAGCAGAAGGATATCGCATACATGGCAAGCCTTGTAAGGTTTCTTAACCTTAAGGATAACGTCTTGATCGATGCCTTCCCCTTAACCGATATACCGGGCATCTATGCTGCTTCCGAGGTCTGCATCTATCCGTCTACCGCATCAGAGCCCTTTGGCCTGACGATGCTTGAAGCCCTGGCTTCCGGCAAGCCGATGCTCGTCACCGAGACAGGAGGCATGCCTGAGATCATCAAGGACGGCATAAACGGTTTCATCATTCCTGTAAAAGACTTTGAGTCGCTGGCCTCGCGCATCATACAGCTTCTGTCCAATAAGAAGCTTAGAGAGAGGTTTGGCCAGACAGGGCGGCAGATGGTGGAACAGCATTATACAAAAGAGATCGTCTCAGAGAATACCTTAAGCTTATACAGGAAGTTCTGCTAGTCTTAAGACGAATCTGTTCTTCATCCGTCATTGTGAGGAGTCAAATATGCTCATAAGGCGTTTCAAAGATTGCGAAGAATTCACATCTGGCGACAACTGTATCCTCCGCGAGTTCTTGCACCCCGATAAGCAGGATCTAAACCTGCGCTACAGCCTTGCCCATGCCAGGGTTTTGCCCGGCGAGACTACCACACCCCACGCCTTAAAGACCTCCGAAGTCTACTATATTATAGAAGGAAAGGGCATCATGTATATAGATGATGAGTCCCAGGAGGTCGAACCAGGCTGCGCAATCTATATTCCACCACACGCAAAACAATATATTAAGAACACTGGCGGGGGCGAGTTGAAGTTTATATGTATAGTCGACCCTGCCTGGCGCAAAGAAGATGAGGAGGTCTTTGAGGTATGACCACGACCGTTAGACTGCTATGAAGAAGAGACTGATAGAGGAAGGGATCAAGGTCGCTGATTCGATGATGTATCAGCAGGTTAAGATCTGGGCGCGCTACAGCAGCGACAAGGTCGACATAGGAGAGGAGCTGGCACATGTTATACGCATCCTTTCAAGGTCCCATCCTCTCAGTAAAAGACTACGCGCGCTTTCTATAGGCTCAAGTAATGAACCGCAGTTTCGTCTGCTTGAGACCGCATTCCGCGCCGGAGTATATCTTTTAGATATAGAGAAAGAGGCGCTGGATATGGTAAAGGAGCGTGTACGAAGGCAATGGACAGACCACGTTACGACGATAAAACTCGATTATACCAAGACATTTTTGGACAAGGATAAGACCAGGGCTTTTTTAAAACAGCGCCTTGGTGGAAAGAGAATGGACCTTATAACTCTCCATCACTCACTCTATTACTGCCAGGAGAAGATGTGGCATACTATCTTTGAAAACCTCTTTTTAAGGCTACTTGCCAATAAAGGTGCTATGCACGCTGTCCTTATGGACTCAATAAGCAAAAACCCTTACAGCACCACCCACCTCTATAATCATTTTGCCGGGAAGTTCTTCAATCACCATAACGACCAGGACCTGTATAAACTTAAGAGTGAGCTGAAGGGCAACCCATCTTTTAAGAGGGCAGATATATCTATAAAACGCAACAAGGTGCGTTTCTTTAAAGATGATTTCAGGCAGTTTATGGCAGTTGTCTGGATGATCTTACTCTACCCCAATGTCCACAAGTACAGCCTACCGCAGAAGAGAGAGATAACTGAGTTTGTCTATGAGCGTTTCTGGCGCAGAAAAAGGCCCCTCATCCAGGAGCAGGATCACCTGGTGATTATAAAGGAGCAGTGAAAAAAGCCGAAATTCTAACAAAATTTAGAAGGAGAAGAGATTGATTAATTTGAACTTAGATGAATATCAGCAGGAGGGCCTCTATCTTATCCTGCCGGATTCGAGCCGGCTCATGCTTACCAAAGAGGTTATCGAAGAGACTTTTGGTAAGTGGCGTAAGGATTCGGCAAAGATACCCCTTCGGGTACAAGAGGCAGCCGAATTTCAAAGGTGCCAAATATGCCCCTTAAGAAGCAAGGGCGGTGTTTGCGATGCTATCCGCCCTATATTCCCTTTTCTGGAGATAGTGGATAAATATGTCTCTTTTGATAAGGTAACCGCAATATTTAAAGGCGAAAGCAAAGGCATAGTCCATGTTTCAGATTCTACCATGCAGGAGGCGCTGAAGCATGTCTCTATACTTAGTTTAATACATTACTGCCAAAATGGCAGAAAATACCGGAAGTATTTTTTCGGCATAATACCGCTTATGAGCCCGAAAGAGGTCGCCAGCAGGATCTACCTTAATATATACTGGCTGCACAAGGGCAGGAAAGAGGAGATAGAGAAGGTCGTTACAAGGTTTAGCGAAGAGATAAGGCAGACAAGCCGGAATCAGGTAAAGAGGCTGAATATGATCTGCAAAAATGACGCATTTATGAATGCCTTTGTTGCCACACAGGTAGCAACTGAGTTTCTGTCTATGGATATGAATAGCGTTCTCGAGCAGTCATTTGCCAGCATTGAGTCAAGTCCGCAGTAACAGCAGAATTATATCGGAAAAATAGCCCAAAGAAGAGATTATTCACTTGACATTATATTTAATAGATTTAGAATAGTATAATGTATATATAATAGTGTAGTCAGCGCAATAAAGCTGGTTTTTTATTGTATCTAAACCTTAAAATGTTTACAGTAAAAGGTTAAAGGTTAAAAGAGCATATGTCGTGGCGCAAGGTTAAGAATATAGGAATGACGGAGGCGATAAAAAAGATAGGCGTCTCTGCGGAGCGCCTTAGGTATTGGGAGCTTAAGGGCGTTATCAAACCTGGGTATGCTCAGCAGGGCGCAAAGAGGGTAAGGCGCTATTCCAAGAACGATGTAGACATAGCTAAAGAGATAAGAAAGCTGATAGAGGAAGAGGGTTATACTCTAAAAGGAGCGGCAGAGAGGCTCAACTGCCTTTATAACGGGGGTTAAAGATGGCTTATAAGAATTATATGGAGGATGCGGTAATCGATGAGCTCATCGGTGTCTTAGAGCAGCTGAAGGAAGCATGCGCATGCGAGAGGTGTCGTGAGGATATAGTGACATATGCACTGAACCGCCTGCCGGCAAAATATGTAGCAACCGATCTTGGTAATGTATATACAAAGCTGCATCAGGTGAAGGCGCAGGCCAAGACAGATATAGTAGTGCGGCTTATGGAAGCAGCAAAGGTGGTGAAGGAGAACCCGCGCCATTGATAATGAAGACAGAGAAGAAGAATCCGTATCTGGATAAGATTTTGGAACGAGTAAGGAGGGAGCGAGGCCTCGATTTTTCCCAGTACAGGCCTGCTATCTTAGGCCGGAGGGTAATGGCACGGGTTGCGCTTACCAAGCGCGATGATTTTGAGCAGTATTATGCCTATCTCAGGTTTCATCCTGAAGAGATGGATTACCTGATGGATTCTCTTACTATAAATGTCACAGAGTTCTTTCGCGACTCCTATGTATTCGATACCATTGAAAAAAAGGTAATACCTGAACTTTTTGAAAGAAAGAAGGCCCTTGCCTCAAATTTGGTGCATATATGGAGCTGCGGTTCTTCTTCAGGCGAGGAGGCGTATTCGGTCCTTATGCTTATAGCAGAGCATCTGGGCTCGAAACTGGCAAACTACAACCTGAAGATATACGGGACAGATATAGACAGTACGGCGTTAGCCAAGGCCAACGAGGGTGCCTATGAGGCCGCTCAGTTTAAGAGGCTTTCGGAGTCAAGGAGGCAGCTCGTAGACAGGTACTTTCACGATATAGGAAACAAGCGCTACTGGATACGCGAGGAGTGGCCGGCATATATGGACTTTCGTTACCATGATATTATAGCCGACGTGGCGCTGGAGCATATGGATATCATTCTCTGCAGGAACCTCTTTATATATTTTAACCGCGACCTGCAGAACCAGGTCCTTGAGCGTTTTTGGCACTCGCTTAATAACGGAGGTTTTCTCATACTCGGAAATGTTGAGACTCTGTATGGCTCTATAAAAGAGAAATTTGTTGAATATGACACAAAGGCCAAGATCTATGTTAAGGCAGGGGGATAAGATGAATAAGAAGGTTAAGAAGCATAAGGGGCATCAGGCAAAGGCAAGAGAACCGGCAAAAAAGACAAGCGTGCTGAGGCAGGTTACAGAGAGTGAGGATTTTCTTGAAGCGCGAAAAACAGCGCGCCTGGATATTCCGATAAAGGTAAGATACAGGGTAATCGGCAGAGAAGATATAAGAGGTGCCGTTACAAAAGACATAGGCGCAGGCGGCTGTCTTCTTCTGGCAACCGAGAAGCTTGCGGATAATGCAGAGCTTGAGCTCGATATAGCTCTGGGTGAGTCTGACAAGGAGGAACTTAAATTAAGCGGAAGAATTGTTAGAATAAATAGAGAAGAGCAGGGCCTCTTTGAATATGGCATATCCTTTGGTGATATAAGCGCTGAGGCTCGCAGGCTCTTTGCTGACTTCTGTTTTGCAAAGATGTATGAGATGATCGGCCTATCCGAGTGGCCGACAGATAAACTGGCTAAAAAGGAATAAAAAAAAGGAGGGGAAGATGGCGGAAGGAAAAAGGAACTTTTTTCAGGGGTTAGGGGGGAAACTTTTATTGGCGTTTCTGGCATTGGCATTGATACCGGTTCTGGTAGTCAGCATTTTCAGCTATACAAACGCAAAAAGGTCTTTAGAAAAGCAGATTTTTAATCAGCTGGCTGCGGTTAATCATTTAGTACAAAAAGAACT
>JABMQS010000030.1 GCA_013202525.1 Candidatus Omnitrophota bacterium | reverse complement strand
GAAAACCCCGCGTATTCACATTACGGATAGACGGGACATTCCTGTCCCGGCGGATATTAATATGGAAGAGAAGATCAGGGGCATAGAAGAGGCTGCCCGGAAAGAGATAGGGGCAGCCTCTATATTAGAGGAGCTGGAGGCGCTCAAGATAAAGTACCTTGGCAGAAAAGGTATTGCCGCCGGCCTCTTTAAAGAGATGATAGCTCTTCCCCCCGATAAAAAACCCGCTGCAGGCCAGGCAGTAAACAGCTTAAAGTCTAATCTGGCTGATGCGATAGAGCAGCGCAGGCCGCAGATACTGACAAAGGCCCCCGCAGCTGCCGCAGAGGCCATCGATATGACGATGCCCGGGGCGAGCTTTGATACAGGCACAATCCACCCTATCAGCAAGGTCATATCTGAGATATGTGATATATTCAGCCATATGGGCTTTGCTGTTGTAGAGGGCCCTGAGATAGAGACCGAGCAGAATAATTTCGAGGCGCTCAATATCCCCATAGACCACCCCTCCCGCGAAAACTTCGACACCTTTTATATAAAGAATGAGTGGCTCCTGCGCAGCCATACCTCGCCGGTGCAGATAAGGTATATGCAGAAACAGGCACCGCCATTTTCTATAGTAGTTCCGGGCAAGGTATTCAGGCCCGACGCGGTAGATGCCAGCCACTCCTTTATGTTTCACCAGGTAGAGGGGCTTATGGTGTCGGATAATATCACCTTTGCGAATCTCAAATGGGCACTGCTTGAGTTTGCCCAGCAGCTCTTTGGCCCGGAGAGCAGGGTGAGGTTTCGCCCGCACTTTTTCCCGTTTACAGAACCGAGCGCCGAGGTGGATGTATCGTGCATGATCTGCGGCGGAGAGGGCTGCAGGGTCTGCTCCAACAAAGGCTGGCTTGAGATACTCGGTGCAGGCATGGTGGATCCCCATGTATTCAAGGCTGTCGGCATAGATGATGAGAAGTTTTGCGGTTTTGCCTTTGGCATGGGTGTTGAAAGAATTGCAATGCTCAAATATGGTATAGATGACATACGCCTCTTTTTTGAAAACGACCTGCGGTTTTTAAGGCAGTTCTGAGTGAATATATGAAAATATCCTACGAATGGCTTAGGGAGTATGTGAATACAAAGATCAGGGTGGAAAACCTCATACCCATGCTTACCATGGCAGGCCACGAGGTGACCTCTGCCGACGAGAAGGGCAAGGATGTTGTATTCGACATAGAGGTCACGCCGAACAGGCCGGACTGTCTCTGCCATGTTGGCATGGCAAGAGAGGTCTCCGCTATCACCGCAAAGGCCCTTAAGCTGCCAGAGGTATCATTGCCTGCTCCCGCAAAGAAGGGCCCCTGCGCAAAAGTCATCCTGGAAGACAAGGCCGGCTGTCCGCGCTACTCTGCCAGGATCATCACAGGCGTAAATGTTGCCTTGTCGACAAAGTGGATTATAAAGCGCATTGAGTCGATGGGCCTGCGTCCTGTCAACAATATAGTGGATATTACAAATTTTGTGCTCTTTGAGACAGGCCAGCCATTGCATGCCTTTGACCTGGATAAGCTCGACGGGGACACGATAATAGTTCGCAGGGCCAAAAAGGGCGAGAAGATCGTAACCATAGATGAGGTTGAAAGGGAGCTTGATCCGGGAATACTCGTTATTGCTGATAAGAAAAGGCCTGTCGCCATAGCAGGGGTCATGGGCGGCAAGGATACAGAGGTCACCGAGCAGACCAAAAATATCCTGCTCGAGAGCGCCTATTTTGATCCGATTATTATACGAAGAGGAGCCATTGCCCTTGGCATAAGCACAGACTCTAACTACAGGTTTGAGAGGGGTGTTGACCTGGCCGGCGTTGTTGTTTCTTCAGACAGGGCAGCATCACTGATATCAGGCATTGCCAAAGGCTGTATAGGCAGCCTCACCGACGCTGGGGTAAAGAAAAAACAGCCCCGCACAGTTCCCTTGCGCCCTGCGCGGGTTAATAAGATACTCGGCACAGATATAGATACACGCAGGATAAAAGAGATCCTCGCGTGTTTAGGTTTTAAATGCAAAGGCTCATCCAATATGGAGGTTGCGCCTCCCAGCTTCCGTAACGATGTTATGATAGAGGCTGATCTGATAGAAGAGATAGCCAGGATCTATGGCTATGAGAATATACCTTGCATACCTCCTGCGATTATCACAACAGATGAGGATCCTGCGCCCAAGGAGATGATGGAAAAGCGCGAAACAGCAAAAGTGGTGCTCGCATCGCTCGGTTTTAACGAAGTCATCACATACAGCCTTATCAGCGCCCAGGCAGCATCCGCAGCCGGCACCCCGAGTGAAGGAACCATAGAGATCAGGAATCCCTTAAGCAAGGAACAGGAGATCATGAGGCAGTCGCTTCTACCCGGCATGCTTAAGGCCGTTTCCCACAACGTAGGCAGGCAGATCCACGACATAAGGCTCTTTGAGCTCTCCAATATATATTTTGATAAAGAAAATACATACAACGAGGAACCGTTCCTGACGATAGCGCAATACGCAAGGCCCCAGAAGCAGAAGGGCCGCCTCTCCCAGGAGATCTTTCAGCTGAAAGGGGCAATAACAGAGCTGGGAAACAGGCTCGGTATCACAAGGCTCAAGTTTGAATCGACAACACACCCTGTATTTGTGCCGGATGAGACCATGGTCGTCCTATCAGGCGATATTATGCTCGGTGCGATGGGCAGGGTAAGGCCTGAGATACTGGAAGGCTTTGATATAAAGGCGCCCCTTTATTGCGCAGAGTTAAATTTTAAGACAATAGCAGACTCAGCAAACCTAAGCAGGTTTTACAAACCCCTGCCGCGTTTCCCGTATTCATACAGGGATGTATCATTTGCCCTGGATGAGAAGATAGCCTACAAGGAGATATACGACCTTATAAAGAGCAACGGCGGCCTGTTTGTAGAAGATATAGAACTCCTCAGCGAATACCGCGGCAAAGATATTCCCAAGGGCCAGCGTGCCCTTGCCTTCAGAATAGTATTCCGTTCACAGGATAGGACCCTCAAAGAAGAGGAGATAAACAGCGCAGACCAGTCTGTCCGTGACGCCCTTACCAAAGATCTTAGCGCCACGCTACGATAATGAAAAATAGGGACAGGCCCTATGTTTCATTGTCATCCCCGCGGAAGCGGGGATCCAGAACCTAACAATGGGGCTTGCCCCCATAAAAAGCAGCGAATAATCCATTTTACCATTGACAAATGACTTATTAACGTGTATAATTACTGTACCTTTATAAAAACCATTAAAAATAGCTTAGAAAGACAGCTGTTTATGAAACCCCTATGTATTAGAATAATAAAGATAGTAACTATTATTACTTTCTTTATATCCAACCTATCATATGCACAGCCGTATTCTGCCAATAATTCCACCCTAAGGGCTATGAGCACTGTCAATAGCCCGGTGACTTTCGATGCAGAAAAATCCGCCTCATCTGGCCAGGGCATTGAAGAAACCACTGTCGACGCAGTGGCCCTTGAGGTGATAGGCGTTCATGGGAATCAGGTAAGAGTTATTCCGGCAGAAGACGGCAAGCCGCGCAAGGCTATGCTGGCCGCAAAGGAAGGCGGCCATAAGCTCATATATACCAAAGATAACATGGTCTATATCTTGGACAGGGATAACAAGCTGGTAAAGGTGGAAGCCGATTTTATAGGCAATGTCTTCTTTAGTAACAATGGCACCTATGTCTACTTTATAGCGCCTTTGCAGGGCCGCGGGGGGCCCTCAGGCGGATACAGCGTCAGAATATTTGAACTGGCAAAACCCAATGAACCGATCTTGGAGTGGAAAAAGGTAGACCACTATATCCATACTCCAAGCCTAAGGTACCTTTTGTTTTATGCAGCACCTGATACAATAGAAAGGGTTGTGATAGATGTTCCATCCAGAAGAATGACATTTCCTGCAGATAATGCTCTTGCCTCTATGTTTCAGGGAGCCCTTCACGCAGCGTCCTCAAATGACAACCGCTTGATAGTCTGCCTTCCGCAGGACAGCACCTTTTTTATGTGCGACACAAAAAATATGACCCTAAGGAAACTCTTCGAAACAGAAGACAGCCTGATCATACATAGCACAAAGGTAAGTCCCGATTTCCAGCGCCTGGGGATATGCTATGAGATAGATGGAAGCCTTAGGTTTAGGCTATACGACTTATCCCAGGCCATAGAAGCAGTAGTGACAATAGATGAACCTATCGATAAGATACCCGATAGAATAGAGTTTGGTGAGAATGGCACAGAGGTCAGGCTAATAGATGTAGATGATCAGCCAGCCCCTTTTGCATCTGGCGAAACACCGCAGAAGGGTTCGTCCGCAGGCAGGTATAGGGTAGAAGCGGATCAAAGCAGCCTCCATGCTAAAGGATATTGTGATACTGTCTTGGTGCATGATACCAGGCATCCCGAAGGGCCTGCTATAGTGACTGCACGCCGCGTTTCACAGTATAATTTGAGCCCTGGCGGCAGGTATATAATATTTGTCTATTACGATAGCAAGGCAGATGTTTATGACCTGGATAATCCTCGTAAGCCCCTGCTTAAAGGATTGCACGCAGGCTTAAGCCATCAGTTTTCACCAGGTGATAAGTATCTTATGCTTAAACGCAAGTTCGGTTATGCCCCGGATGACAGAACAGTTCCAAGCGCGGAGATCATCTTCTTTGACCTTGCCACCGGAAAGCAGCACTCCACCACATTTACAGACCGCTTTATGGCCGAGGGCTTTAGTAGATCAGGAAGATATTTTGCATATACCAGCGCCATAGAGCATGCAGAGGACAGGACGATTCTCTGCGACCTCTGGACAAAGAAAAAGATCGGCTTTGAAAGAGATAAACCCTCATATCCCTGGCAGTTCGGAGCCAATGAAAAAGGCGAATGCTTTCTTATAACAGATACACGCTTTGAAACAGATACAGAAACTGATAAGGTCTATCAGATAGTAAGGATCCGGGCCCTCAATTTACGTGATAGAAAAGAGACAATACATGATAATTGCGCCGGCCCCCAGGAAAGAAGGATCTATAGCGTAAGTGAAGACGGCACAAAGGTTGCTATTATCAGAAGAAACCTCCGCGGTAGGGAAGAGATGACAGTAACCTACGATGCCATGGAAGCAGGCAGTAGAGATTTCGACCCTGGCCCAGTGCCCAAAGCAGGCCTTCCAGCGCCAAAGTCCTCATCAAGCGGCAACAGATTCCAGGTCTATGTAAGCCCCGGCACTCGAACAAGATATTACCAGGTCCGCGTACACGATGTGATGCGCGGCGGGGCAGTAGTATTGACTGTAGAAGATGTTGAAGATTTTCGGATGAGTCCTAACGGGTGGTTTATCTTATTTACGGATAAGGAAGGCAAGGCTACAGTATATGATCTGCGAAAGCGCCACTCTTCTATTATACACAAAGAGGATGCCTCGCGAGGGTTTAGTTTTGCCCCCGGCAGTAAGCATATTATGCTAAAGCAGGATATAGGCGAGGTGTTTACTTTATCTGGGGGTAAGGTAGTTGCAGATACCACGCTTGCCTTCTTTGATTTAGAGACAGGGAGGCGTCTTCTGCGTACACCCAGTGGCAAATTTACTGCTGAAGGCTTCAGCCACACAGGCAGATATTTTGCCTATTCGGATGCTGCCGAAGAGCCAGGATATGGTACGAGTGTATATGACCTGGAGACAGAGGAAATTATACTGCTTGAAGCAGACAGGCTTTTTGGTGCCTGGCGTTTTGGCTCCAGCGCGGATGGCGAGTGTATAATTGCAGCAGACGTAACAGAGGAAGAGCCAGAGCAGATAATCAATATTGTTGCATATAACTTAAGTACGAGAGAAAGGACCATAAGGGAGTCCTTTAGGCGGCCCATTGGTGAGGAGCCTTACCGCTTAAGTGACAATAATACCAGGGTTGCTATAATCAGGCTAGCAGGAACGCCCAGAACAGATTTGGTAATTACCCAAAATGCCCTGACAGGCGCGAGTGAGCAATTTGCCCCTGCGCCGCCTTTAGTAGAGGATCGCGATAGGGCGCCAAAGACCGCTTCCGCAGGGGGTTATTGGTTTAATAATGTTTTATTTAATGCTAGGTCAGGGGGGCACCACCTGGTCGAGGTGCATAGGGGGCTCAAAACCAGCCCCAAGGCAGACACTTTTATCTTTGCTGCGTATAATGTTAAAGAATGCAAGACAGGCCCTGGCGGACAACGCATACTATTTTTAGATTATGATGGAAGAGCCACTGTATATGACCCCAAAAACCCCGGAAGCCCGATTATCGAAAACAAGGATGCATCATTGGGCTACCTGTTTGGCCCTAACGGTAAGCGCATTATGTTAAGACGCGCGCCGCAGAGGAGTTTTAATGGAGAAACGACGATCGCATTCTATGATTTAAAGACAGGTAAACTCCTGCGCGAGATTACAGATCACTTTACAGCAATAGGTTTTCGCAATGCGGGCCGGCAGTTTATCTATCTAGGCGAAAGCGTAGGACGCGTAATGGTATATGATTTTGAAACGAACCGATTGCAACCCAAATTTGCCCTGGAGCCGCTTGTGATTGCACCAGGGAATGGCCACCCTGCTATATCGCAGCTGCCCGAGATCACCGCCTCCGCAGAAAAGGCCTCATCCGGAGGCAATGCAGGAAAGATACCGGCCTTAAGCGCGGATGCCGCAGTCCCAGAGGCAATACTTGAAGCACTCGCAAGCGCCAATATACAGCGGAAAGATATAGAGGGTATGGCTGTTGTTCAAGAATTGAGGCGCACTATTATAACTACCAGGGCCAGGCGCTTATTTGTCTTTAACGAAGAAGCCGAGCCCATACACCAAGCTGTTGCCTTTAAGGAAGCATTCCTGAGCCGGGACAGAGATTTTCTTGTGTATACGCATGAATTTACTTCGGGGCCCGATAGGGCGGCGATAGGCCTCTGCAATTTAGCAACAGGAGAATTGGAACACAGCGTAAACTGCCACTCTTATTTAGTGAGCCCCGGTAGAGGATATATATTATACTATCAGGAATTCCGTGCCCGAGCTGTTGGAGGTGAAGACCAGACCTCTTCCATGCGTTTGTTTAATGTGGGCAGTCCGGTTACCGAGTCGCCGGATATGCGCCCAAAGGTTTCGCTGGCAGCAGCACAGAGCATGAAAACACCACTTAGCCCAAAAGCTACAATACCGTTGTTTACCAGTGACGAGAGGTACCTTATATACAAGGATGAAGAGGGCGCCCTGTGGAGATATGATATAGCAGCAGAAAGGTCACAGGCTATCTTGGCAGAAAGGCAGCATGGCAATACAATCAATTGGATGGCGCTAAACCCGGATGGCCGCTATCTACTCGTAAGCGTTGCCGATGATCCCTGCAGCGATGAGAATAGCCTTTTTATATACAACATTACAGGGACGGCTATAACTGCCAAGAGATTAAGCGATATGGGCACCATCAGTAATGTAATGTTTGAAACAAGCACAGCGGTTGTTTTGCATTGTGAAAAGGATCTTAGTAAGTCAATCTTGACTGTAAATCTTGAGGCAGGGACTTTTTCCGAAAAGGCCTCATCCGGTGGTGATATTATCGATCTGCCTGACGAATTCGATCTTAACAGAAGATTCGCTACCGGGAGTGAGCCCCTGACGGTTAGGATAGACGGCGTGGAATATCTGCTTCGGTACAAGGATGGAGTGCTTGCTGTAACAAGACTTGATGGTAACGGCGGAACAGACTCTCCTATTATGACAAAGCTGTGTGCCATACATTATATCAATGAGAATGGCACCGTCACCTTAGAAAAGACTAAGGGTAGTCCGCTAGAGACCTATGATATTACAACCGGCCTGCTAGCTTCTGCAAAGACCGCTTCTTCCGGCGAGGTTATAAATCTGCCAGATGGTTTTAATTCCGAACGCAGATTTGCCAACGGACAGCGTTCGCTGCGCGTTAAGATAGAAGGAATAGAATATTTGCTTGAGTATACTGACGGAACGCTTACTGTCAAAGAGATGCTATCCAGTGGTAGTAGAGTGCGCTCTCGAGTCATGTCGCAACCATGCATACGCCATGAAATAAATCAGGACGGCACTGTTGCTTTATGGACAAAGGGAGTGGGTTATCCAACAACCTATGTTATTAAAACCGGCCAGGAGGTTCCTGACGCGGAACCACGCAAACCAGCCTCCATGGCCGCCTTATTAGGAGTAACAGAGTATGGATATGGCCATGAAGGGACTATCTCAAACGATGCCATTAGGAGGCTTAATGTATCTAGAGGTTATATAGGCAAAGTAATAGAAGGCCCCAGTGGGCACAAGGCTGTTTTAGAAAAGAGCGGCTTAGTGCACCTGACGCGCCCGGATGGGATACGGATGCTGACCATAGGTGGCATAGAGAAGTTCTTCTTTAGTAAAAATGGCAAGCATCTTATTGTGATACGTCAGAAAGGACAGATTACCGAGGTAACCGGTGTATACGTAGGCTATGTCAGTCTTGATGCCCCTGCCTCTAAACCAGTATATAAGCCTTATAACACCTGTCTGGTGACTCCAAATTTTAGATATATAATTACCTTAACAGCAGCCGCGCAATCAACCGGAACCCAGCGCATAGGCATAACCGAATGCGACAATCCGCAAGAGACTCGTTTTCTTAGAGTTGCAAGAGATATAAATGGGGAGGCAGTCAAGATCTTCTCCTCAAGGATATTGGCTGCCAGCCAGGATGATGGGCAGGTCATATTTTTCAGCTCACCGGAGCTATATCGCTTTGATGTAGAAAGAAGAGAGTTTGCAGTCGTTGTAGGGCACAGTGATTCCCGCACTACTATTATCGATGCAAAGCCGAGCCCAAATTCTCGCTATTTTGCTCTCGTGCATAGGAAAAAAGACGGCTTTGTGAAAGTAGGGGTATATGATGCAGCGGGCGTGGAGCTTAACATAGAAGCCCCTGCCTTGGAGGCAAGGTATAAAGATATGGTGCCTATCGTTGGCTTTGATGCAAACAGCACCCATATGGAATTCATATTTCCCGAAGAGGGCAGGCGCAGGTCATTTAGCCTTTTTCAAGGAAGAGGGGTCATGTCTTCAGAGCCGCGGTTTACCCCCAAAGCCGCTTTACCCAGAATAGGCGATAACCCGCATATTTATTCATTAAGAGAAAGCATGGCCGGCCACGTAGCAGTGCGCTTTAGGGAGGACCCTGCATTACTGTATATAGTTCTGCCAGGGGTGGAAGGCGCTTTTTGGGATTGGATAGGCACTGTTTCCGAAGCAGACACAGGCTTATTTGCAGATCCAATAAGATGCGCAGATTTTGATTTTACCACGGACGGTGGGGCGATCATTACGGAAGAGATTGGCAGAGAGGGCAGGTATCGCCTTAAGACCACAAGACAGCTTTCTCCAATGCTCTCAAAGGCCGCCTCATCCGGCTTTCTCTTTGAACTCAGTCATAAAAGACCCCTGTTGCAAGCAGGCACTCATATGCTAAGCGGATATACGGCGCTTCGTTATCATGATGACCAAAAGACTTTGCATATCTTATCCCCGGATGGCAGCCTTATGATGGAAAAGGAATGCGAAGATTATACCTTTAGCCCAGAAGGTTTAAGCATTACCCTGACTATGTCAGATGCGACGACACAGACCTATATTTTTAGCGGCAATACAGCATTTCCTATTACAGAGTCAACGACAAGCCCAGGCAACGGAACCGAGGTTTCGCACACGCCAGATCCTGCCAAGGCTGCATCTGCCGGCGGATATATCCTTGCATCAGAGGAGACGCCTTCCGAAGAAGTATTTAGACAGTTTATCACAGACGCGGAAAAGATTATTTACGCAGGTAATGTAAAGACGTTGTTTAAACCAACGACATTAATCTGGGCAAAAGACATCGCGCGAGGAGGAGGCCGGAAGATAAAGATGTATCGCCCCGGGGCGTTCTCTCGAGGCAAAAGGGCATTCTATGAAGCGCTTAGGCAAAGAGCAGACCAAGACCAACCGCTTACCTTGCTAAACCCGTATATATTAGATGATAAGAAGGGCCTACTTAGCCCAGAGATAGCGATCTGTAGGGTGCATCCACAGGTATGCATAAGCCAGGCATATATGGATAGTTTAGCACAGATATATGCAGGGCTCACGACTGATGGCCTACGGGAGACGCTAATAGAGGTGGTGGCAGAGGCATTCCCAGCCGCATTTAATAATACGCCGGCTTATCGGGCAAGGATACTATTCCGGTTCATACACGAAAGTACCACAGATCGCAAAAAGATGAACCTGTCGGCAGCTGAGAACAAGGTTCTTGAGCTCTCCAAGTATGAGGGAATAAGGCAGGAGCTAGTGAAAACACTCACAGGCAAGGTTGATACTAGCCAGATAGACTGGTACCAGGTAGATCTTGCTCAGTTGAGACAAAGGATAAATGCGGTAAATAGGGAATTTAATGATTTTGAAGTAGGCTTCTTAGCTTCTGCTGCAGACGGTCAAACAAAGCAGGTCCTTGAGATAGTGCCGCCCGGGTGGGACACAAAGGCCTCCTTGGATGAGATGGAAGACTTGGGCTTTAAGAACCTGCGGGATATAAGGCAGGCAGGGGAGCAGCTTGGAAGAAGCGGACTAGAATTGAAAGTCTTTGTGGAAGCGGCAGCAGAGAGGCTAAAGGAATATGGCCATCCGGCCACAAAAGAGAATATTATTCTTTATGGCCAGGCGCGTAAAAATGTCAAGGCCGACCAATTAGAACTTTATAGGCCGGCATTGGGAGCTGTAAAAACAGGCCCAGTGCTATTAACACAGGTGGCCTTTAGCGAGATCCTGGCTAACGTCATAAAGGGCAAGAAGTGCGGTATAAGGATAGTAAATAATATATTTAATATAAGCACAATAGATGGAGCCAAGCAGACAAGCATTGAGGAAGTTTCTCTTCCCGTGGATATCATAGTAAATGGCCATTCATTTGCACGGCTGCCCAGGGCGAGAGAGATGATATACGATACAATAGGAGGCAGGGCGCCGTTTCTTTCGAGGGAATACATCGCTGCCAGGCTGACGCGCGAGCAGATAGAACAAGCGGCTGGATTATTTGAAGGAGACGGTGGTTTTAGGATAGAGCTGATAGGTGAGAATGGAGAAGGCCTATGGCCCTATGCCGATCTGGCAACATGGTATCCTGGCGAGGAGATCAAGCTCGAGATACTGCCGCTTTCTGGTGGCAAAGGTGTCAAGGCCTCTCCAGGCGGACAGGATGCACCAGTGGCTAAGTCTAGCTCAACGTTTGAGCGTAGACTACGTGCTCTGCAGAAAACTCTTGCTAACGGCGCAAAGACAGTATTAAGCAGAAACCGCCAGCACCTGGTCATTATAAAAGAGATACCGCCTACTGATAAAGGGCAAGAGTATCTTGTGAAGATAGTTGCGATAGGTGCACCAGAGCCGTTAGCACAGCCGCTATTTACTCAGAGCTGCTCCCGGTATCTGATAACCCCGAACAATAGGTATATGTTATTGTTGGAAATTCAGATACCAGATGGTGGGTCTCAGAAGATGTTTGTGCATATGGTTGACCTTGATAACCCTGCCAAGGCACGCAAGCTGGAATACGGTGTAGATATAAGCACAGATATCATAAATGCCTTTACCGGTCAGCTTAAGGTTAGTCCTGATGATAGCAGCTTTATATTTACCAATATGTGGCAGGGGCATACAAGGCTTTATATGTGTGACCTGAGAAGTGGAGAGTTAATAACGCTGCTTGAAGAGGACAAGCCCCTTACTATTAATGCGACAGGCATAGACGAGACCTCGTCTTATATCGCGGCCTGCGTGGATGATGCAAGAGCAGATGACAGGCTGATCGTCTGGGATATAACCGGTGCGCCGAAAATAATCTATGATAAAAGAGATATTGGTCACCCCTCATGGGTTAGGTTTCTTAGCGATACCAAGCTTAGTGCGGGGGCAGAAGACGCGGGCGCATCCTATCAATTCCGCACAGAAGATGCTCCTGGTGTACGAAAGACCTCTTCAAGCGGCGAGCCATTCGAGCTTGACATAGAAGATGTAGGTTTTTCAGTATCACGTGAGCTGGTCGGTAATTCCGAGGAATCAGCCCAGGCGCTGGCACAGAGGATCAGTGGCGTGCTGCAGAAAATAGGGGAAGCTCCAAAGGCAGCAGACACTAGTCTTAATCCGGACCTGGAAAAACTTCAGACAGCTGTAAAGGCTGCAGAGAGGATTATACTCCACACGAGGGCTTACGATGACGATGAAGTAGTTTCTTTGCCATTGAGAACGGGCAAAGAAGGCATAGAGATCGCGATTGATATTGAGAGGCCGCATATATCGCTGGAACAGTTTGATGATAATGATTTTGGATTTCTTATAATAAATGCATTATTGAGAAAGTGCGCACTCAACTGGTTTATGATTTGGATAAAGGCAAGGATCACGGTTGATCTCCCGTCTAAGGCGCTCTACGATCATATCTTTGGGGCAAAAGCAGCAATAGGCCCGCAGCGGGTTCAGGCAATAGCGTTTGGGCCTGGACAGGGGTCGGCGGCCCTGGAGGCCTTTAGAAGGGCAACCGGAAGAGTTGTCCCAGGGGAAGGGAGCCCATCAGCGGATGCTGAGAGAGCTTTTAGGCAAGCGCTCGCGAATACCCCCCCAAGCAGAGCAGATAGTGTTGAGGTATTGCGTGTCCCGACCACAAGGTCTTTACCAGATGAAGCGCCCATTATAGCCCTGGTCCACAGAAATAGAGAGATAACCTTTGTTGTAGAAGTGACCGTCCCCGATAGAAGTGTCCCCGCATTTCTTAGGCTAAACGATGGCTACCAGAGAGTGTTCTTTGCAGAACTAAGCGCGGGGATATTTGCTGACCCTCAAGTAAGAGCGTTTCTGTCTACAAGCAGGTCAGGCCCAGCAGGTCCATTGGCTGCGGCAGTAGGGGGAGATTCAACGGCTCAGGCTATAGCAAGTGTACAGCAAATGTTTGAGTCTGCAGGCATGTTGTTGCCCAGTGCGGCTGAAGCGGGCAGAAGCCGTATCACAAGGATAGAAGAGGGAAGTACGGGAGAAGGAGACCCGATCTTAATGATTCATACCACTGTGCAGCAAGGGGCAATTAGAGCAATAGTATTTAGAAATGGGACTATTCTCTATGGTAGCATGAGTGGCAGTGGCTTTAGGCCCTCAGGTGATGAATGGCAACTCACCCTTTCTTCGGTATTAGAGCGTGAGATTTTTGCAGACCGCAGAGTAAGACAATTCTTAGGCATAAGCGAGCCAGGCCCAGCAGGTCCGCTTGCCGTGGCAGTAGGCCCTCAAGAAGAATCAGCGGCTCAAGCCATACAAGGCTTAGTAGAAGCGGTTGGGCGCAGAGGCGTACCGCTATCCAGCCTTCCTATAAGAGGTGCAGGACTTATTAGCAGTGTAGATAAAAGAAAGTCAACAGGAGGCAATTTTATATTACTGATTCACACTACGCTGGAGCAAGGTACTGTTAGGGCGATAGTCTTTGAAAGCGGACAAATTATATATGGTACGATGGCTGGTACAGATTTTACATCATTAAGCGGTGAACGAAAGCAAAGACTCCCTGCATTGCTAGAAGAACAGATCCTCGCAGATCCCAGAGTAAGGCATTTCTTGGGTGAAGGCACCCCAGATGGGCCAAAGACAGCATCCAGCGGCGGGAGAGATGAGCCCGTAAGATCTTTTGAAGAGCTTCTGAGAGGCCTGAATGCCGAGCGCCCTCCTTTTATAGGCCGAGTTTTTTCAGCTACGAGTTCTCTTCCAGAGGTTATGGTCCAACCACTCGGCCCAGGAGACTTCAACGATAACACCGACGCCGCCATCCTCAGCTCTGCATAGTGTACCGTTTGCGATTCCGTGCTCAAGGTGCCTGTCCTCCGTAGCCCTATTATCGTTTACGTGTTATAGGGCGTAGGGGGATCCCCCTTTTCTAAGATTAACAGTGCCTGCCCGCCGTAGCCCCATCGGAGATTTCGTGTGGAAGGGCGAAGGAGGGTCCCCGTATATTTAATTGCTGGATTCCCGCTTACGCGGGAATGACAATCAAAAAACAGGACCCGCTTCCTTTTTTTCTTGATTTCACCAGGCGGTGGTGCTATACTCAAAATACCCCTGCTGTGTGCGTGGCGCTTGTGGAAACTTTGAGCCAACACCTTTATATAGGGAGCCTGATCTCAGATGGTGGATGTGGCACGCTCTTTCAACAAAGAGAAACCCGGAAGCCTTTGATAGGGCACCCACTTTTAAATAAGGGTTCAAAGTCAAGCAAATCGCCCGCCACCTGCGGGGTTTTTTAATTCAGCATCCCTTTTTACTTACTCACCAACGAAGGCCATAAGAGATGGACCTATTCGAAGAACACCCTAAAGATATTACCAAGGATATGCCGCTTGCCGCGAGGATGCGTCCGCGAACACTCAGTGAGTTCGTAGGCCAGCCGCATATCGCAGGCCCCGGAAAACTCCTAAACCGCGCCATAGAAGCAGACAGGATGAGCTCGCTCATCTTCTACGGGCCAAGCGGCGTGGGCAAAAACTGCCTTGCCTATATCATAAGCAATATCACAAAGGCACACTTCTGCGAGATAAATGCAGTCTCATCCAATGTAGCTGAGATGCGAAAGCTTATAGAGTCGGCCAAGCATCGCAGGGTGAGTGCCGGGAAGAGGACCATTCTTTTTATAGATGAGATACACCGCTTCAATAAGGCACAGCAGGACATACTGATGCCTTATGTGGAGAGAGGGGATGTCACATTAATAGGCGCCACTACGCATAACCCGTTCTTCTCTGTGGTGTCAGCGCTTATATCGCGCTCCCTGATATTTGAATTGAGACGCCTTAAGGAAGATGAGATCCTTGCCATAATAAAGAATTCCCTCAAGGACAAGGAAAGAGGCCTTGGCAGCTATAAGGTAAAGATAGACAAGAGGACCCTGGATTTTCTTTCGAAGATATCAGATGGCGACGCAAGGCGTGCGCTCAATGCCCTCGAGATAGGTGTCGTAACCACCCCGGCGCAAAAGGACGGCTATATCCACTATACGCTTGAGGTTGCAGAGGAGTCGATACAGAAAAAAGCCGTCATATATGATAAGGATGAGGACGGCCACTACGATACCATATCCGCGTTTATAAAGTCCATGCGCGGTTCAGATCCGGATGCGGCGTTATACTGGTTGGCGAAGATGTTATATGCGGGCGAAGATCCGCGCTTTATCGCGCGGCGCATTACGATATGCGCGTCAGAGGATGTTGGCAATGCCGACCCGCAGGCCCTGGTGGTGGCAAATGCAGCTTTAGGGGTTTCTGAGTTTGTGGGTATGCCTGAGGCTCGAATACCTTTGGCGCAGGCAACGGTTTATATTGCCACAGCGCCTAAGTCCAATGCCGCATACATGGGTATAGAGAAAGCAATGGAGGATGTTGAAAGCGGCAGGACCTTTGAGGTCCCCAACCATCTTAAAGACGCAAGCTACCACGGCGCAAAGCGCCTCGGCCATGGCGAAGGCTATAAGTACGCTCACTCTTATAAGGATCATTACGTAGAGCAGGAGTATATCCCCCAGCGCCGAAAATACTATGAACCCACCGATATCGGCTACGAAAAACAGATAAAAGAATATCTCTCCAAAATAAAGAAAGACATGAGGTAAAGACTGTCTTTGAGCACGAACCTTCGTGCTGCAAGACTGTCTTTGAAGCGTATGAAGGCGATAACACTTTTCAGCGGCGGCCTGGACTCGATATTGGCCACCAAACTTATGATCGAGCAAGGCATAGACCTAGAAGCGGTTTATTTTCACAGCCCCTTATGCGACTGCGAAAGGCCCAATTCTTCCTGCGTGGCGGCGAAGAAAGCCGCCGACCTACTCAATATCCCTTTCCACAAGATAGAACTGCGCCAGGAGTTCCTTGATATTGTGCGCAATCCCAGCCACGGCTATGGCAAGAATATAAACCCATGCATAGACTGCAGGATATTGCAGTTCAAAAAGGCAAAGGCCCTGATGGATAAGTTCGGGGCCTCTTTTATTGTCACCGGCGAGGTGGTTGGAGAACGGCCGATGTCACAGAAGAAGCATACGATAGACATGATAGAAAAGACAGCAGACCTGAAAGGCCTGGTCTTAAGGCCCCTGTCCGCAAAGTTGTTTGATGAGACATTGCCTGAGAAAGAGGGCATAGTCGACAGGGAGAAGCTTTTCGATATACAGGGCCGTTCAAGGAAGAGGCAGATGGAGCTTGCCAAGAAATTTCGCATAGAGGAATACCCTGCTCCGGCAGGCGGATGCCTTTTAACAAATGCCGGTTTTTCAGATAAGGTAAGGGACCTGATAAGGCACAGACAGCTGACCCTTGAATATGTTAAGTTTCTTAAAGCCGGAAGACATTTCAGGCTGAGTGATGAGGTAAAGCTTATAATGGGAAGGGATGAGAAGGAGAACGACCGCATCCTTGCCCTTGGCAACAAAGAGACGGTTTTTCTTAAGGCAACGGACCTCCCCGGCCCGATAGGCATGTTGACACCAGCTGGCGCAGAGGCACCGCAGGAGTTAGCAGCCTCGATCATCGCCTATTATATAAACAAGGCCGCTGATGATGAGAGCATAGACATAGAGTTCTGGCGCAACAATAGCGAACCCCACAAAACCATCGCCACAAAAAAAGTCGCAGAACCCACCCTCGTTAAATTCCGAGTAACATAGCTCAAAGACAGTCTTCAAGCACAAAGCTCCGTGCTCAAAGACTGTCTTAAATATATAACTAATTTGGTCATATATAAGGGAAGAAATTTTAAAAAATTCTTGACAAGATAGGTATAGTATGCTAACCTTGTTTCTCTTGCTAAAGGAGACGATATGGGTCATATATATGATGATATAAGTATGGTGGTTGGCAACACACCGCTTGTAAGGCTAAACAGCATCAATCCGCACAAGGCCGAGATACTGGTAAAGCTCGAGTCATTCAACCCCTTGAGCAGTGTCAAGGATAGGATAGGCGTTGCCATGATCGATGATGCCCAGGCGAAGGGACAGATAAAGAAGGGCTCGACAATAGTTGAGCCTACCAGCGGCAATACCGGCATTGCCCTTGCCTTTGTAGCGGCCGCAAGAGGCTATAAGCTTATTCTGACCATGCCGGATACGATGAGTACTGAGCGCCGCAAGCTCCTTAAGATACTTGGCGCAGAGATTGTGCTTACCCCGGGCGCAGATGGCATGAAAGGGGCTGTGGAGCAGGCAGAAAAAATAGTAAAAGATATGCCGGGCGCCTTTATGCCTCAGCAGTTTAAGAACCCCGCCAATCCGCAGATACACCGCGAGACAACGGCAAAAGAGATCTTAAGCGACACCGACAACAAGCTCGATATATTTATATCCGGGGTCGGTACAGGCGGCACCCTGACAGGCGTTGGCTCTGTCCTAAAGAAACGCATACCTTCTGTAAAGGTGGTAGCTGTTGAACCTTCTGATTCAGCGGTCTTGTCCGGCGAAAAACCAGGCCCCCACAAGATACAGGGAATAGGGGCAGGCTTTGTGCCCGATGTCCTGGACAGGGACCTGGTCGATGAGGTAATAAAAGTCAAGAATGAAGATGCCAAAGAGATAGCGAAAGAGCTTGCCAGGGAAGAAGGCATATTGGCAGGCATATCGAGCGGTGCGGCAGTTTCGGCGGCATTAGAAATGGCCAAAAGGCCTGAGAATAGTTCAAAGCGTATAGTAGTCATCCTGCCGGATACCGGCGAGAGATATTTGAGTACAGACCTTTTTGATTAAGAACAGATTCTTTGGAGGGGGTGGTGTTCGTGGTATGTATCATGCGCGGCATTAAAAGGGCTTATAATTAAGACTATAATTTTTTAACATTAACGATAATTTAGGAGGATATGATGGCAAAGACGTATGCAGAGATCAATAAAAAGATAAAGGAAGGAAAGGCTGTTGTTGTTACAGCTGAAGAGGTTATCGGTATAGTAGAAAAGGAAGGCACAGCCAAGGCTGCCGCAAAGGTGGATGTCGTTACCACAGGGACCTTCGGGCCGATGTGCTCAAGCG
>JABMQS010000029.1 GCA_013202525.1 Candidatus Omnitrophota bacterium | reverse complement strand
GTCTGTTACTCTATCCAGTTGAGCTACGGGCGCGCTTGTTTGCGTGTCTGCGCCCTGTACCGTAGCCCCGGAGGGGCCCTACGGTACGGGCGCGGTTAGTTGACAGTTCGCAATTGGCAGAAAATTGTCTGCTTGCAGTGCAAAGGCCCCTATAGGGTTTTCAACAAAGGGAGATCTTACAAAAACTGGGGTATGGCAATACAGGACAAGCTACTTCAGAAGCTTTAGCTTAAGGCGCAAGAGGCGGATCGCGCCACGAAGGCTTGAAGCCTCTCCCTCGAGCAGGCTCGCCTCTCTTTCCAACGAACCCTTCTCCCTATGCCACTCGGACGGTTTTGTCGCCGAGGTCTCGGGGGCCTTCTCCTGCTCTGCCAAGTTGGCAAGCCTGTTTATCATCTTCTTTATCGCAGAAAGCGATGACTCTTTAAGCTTAAGCTCGGTGCTAAGTCTTTCGACCCTGATCCTCAATTCTTTGCGGTATGGGTCAAGCTGTGCATCCAGGGATCTTAACTTGACTTGCATCTTGTTTCTGGAGATGGCGAGATTATTCTTAAGGCCGGCGATCTCACCTTTTATCCTCTTGCTCTTGCCGGCATATTGGGCCTTTATCTTATTTATCTCTTCGGCTATATGCGCCTGTTCAGCAAGTACAGTAGAGAACGCGGGATCTTTTTCAAGCACCTCTTTCTCGGTCTCCTGCCTTGAGCTGAATTCTATAGGAAAACTGCAGCCCTGGCTCGTAAGGCAAAAAACGGCTACAAACATCAAGATAAAATAACGCATCATATTAGACATTGAATTTAAAATCGATTATATCGCCGTCACAGACGATATAATCCTTGCCCTCCAGCTTGAGTTTGGCCTCTTTCCGCGCATTCTGCGTGCTACTGTTTCTACTTTAGCACATAACTCTATAAAATTCAAGGCCCGTTCTTTACACAGGGCCTTAAATGTATCGGGTGCGCCTTTTTGAATCTGCGTCTCTCCTATATTGGCTGCCACAAGAAGCGGTTTTTTGCTTAAGAACTAAAAGCTGAAGGATACCCCTCGCACCTGCTCGGGATTCCTCGGTGAGAGGTTCCGAGCAAAGCGAGGAAAGGGCTGAAATCAAGCGGTTTGGGAGACGTGCTTGTCTCCGGAGCTTATAGACTGCTGTTTTGGCACTGTCTTGTCCTTGGGCTCTTTATAGGTATAGAGCTCGCCTCTGAAATTCTTTAATGTAAAAGCGTCTTTTGACTGGGCCAGCATATAATTCGGCGCTACGGGTATCTTGCCGCCTCCGCCAGGGGCATCTATTACATAGGTCGGAACAGCATATCCTGATGTATGGCCCCTGAGTTTCTCCATAATATTTATGCCTGCGGCAACCGGGGCACGTAAATGGCTTGTCCCTCTGACCGGATCACACTGGTATATATAATAAGGCCTCACCCTGATCTTTACAAGCTCATGCATAAGCCTCTTCATGATATAGGGTTTGTCATTTATGCCTTTCAGGAGGACCGTCTGGGAACCCAGCACCAGGCCATTGTCTGCCAGCATATCACAGGCCGCCTTTACCTCTCTGGTGATCTCTCTGGGATGGTTAAAATGCAGGCTTATCCATATAGGGGCGTATCTTTTTAACATGGTTACCAGTTCGGGGGTGACCCTCATGGGAAGGGCGACCGGGGCCCTGGTCCCTATACGCAGCAGCTCGACATGCGGGATCTCTCTTAATGTCTTCAGGATATGTTCCAGTTTATCGTCATCCAGCATAAACGGGTCTCCGCCGGATATGAGGACATCCCGTATCTTACGGTTGGACTTTATATACTCATAGGCCTTCTCGAGCTTGCCGTTTGTGATTATCCTCTCCTTTGTGCCGACCATCCTGCGCCGCGTGCAATGGCGGCAGTAAGAAGCGCACTGGTCGGTTGCCAGCAAAAGGACCCTGTCCGGATAACGGTGGACAAGATTCGATACCGGTGAATCCTTATCCTCGCCGCATGGGTCGAGCATATCTGTGGGATCTATATAGAACTCATCGGCAGACGGCACGACCTGCTTTCTTATGGGGCAATTGGGGCTGTCAGGATCCATAAGCATCGACCAATAGGGCGTTATGGCCATGGAAAGCCTGCCCCTTGCCTTGACTATGCCGGCCTCTTCCTCCGGCGTTATATCTATTATGGCCTTGAGCTGATCCGGCGTCGTGATCCTATTTTTTACCTGCCACTTCCAGTCGTTCCAGTCGTTCTCTGTGGCATCAGCCCAGAGTATGGCGCGGCGATTTCCGTTTCCGTTATATGCCATGATTAGCTCCTTTTGCGCTGAGCGAGAGGGACGGCTTCGCGGCACTGGCATATGTTGCAGAATTACTGCTATATATGCCTTTGCTTTCAAGGCCCGCATCCTTTATGCCGTATCTTGATGCAGCTAATCTTAATATAATACCTATAAATCTGTCATAATCTATGCCTGCGGCCTTTGTCATAAGCGGAAAATTGCTCTCTTTCTCATCGAGGCCCGGCAGCGGGTTGACCTCGAGAACATAGGGGACATCATCCCTGCTCAAGCGTATATCGACCCTGGAGATATCGGTACAGCCTAAGAGGCGGTGGGCATTATGCGCCACTCTCCTGACCTCCCTGGTGGCTTTACGGCTTAATCTCGCCGGGCAAAAGAACTTAGGCGTGAGACCCATCTCCTCGTTGCCCTGATACTCCTTCATCCTCCATGAATAGAAATATTCACCCGAGTCCCTGCATGCCGAGAAGTCTACCTCCAGCACCGGCAGGTCGAAGAACCTGTCATTGCCAAGGACACCAACCGTCAGCTCTTTGCCGTCTATGAACTCTTCGGCAAGGGCATCCTGTCTGTAGGAACTTACCACCCTGTCCACCTGCTCCTTAAGCTTTGTTTTGTTCCAGACAACGCTATCTGCGGTTATGCCTTTGGCAGAACCCTCATTGCTTGGCTTTACTATCAGGGGAAAGATAAGGTCGCTGCTTAACGGTGCGTCTGCGCTCTTAAACAGCTGAAACTTTGGAGTAGGGATAGAATGTTTTGTAAAGAGCGTCTTTGAGATGTTCTTGTCCAGGGATAATGCCAGCGACAAGGGTCCTGAGCCTGTATAGGGTATATTGAAAAAATCGAGCATCGCCGGGACCTGCGACTCCCTGTCAAGACCGTCTAAGCCTTCTGCTATATTAAAGACGATATCGGGCTCAAGCGACAGCAGCCTTTTGACCATCTGCCTGTCCGCCTCTATAAGCGTGACATAATGGCCGTTCGATGTGATAGCGGATGCGATATTCTCTATCGTCTCGGCACTGTCAAACTCAGAGTAATAATCTGCCGGCGTACCTTCGGCCTGCGGATCCTTCTTAATGTTGTATACCAGGGCGATATTCATTATATGCCATACCTCTTTATCGCTGCATCCAGTATATCGAGCACTATGCGGTTGTAACTGATTTTGAGATGGTCTGCGGCTATGCCGAATACATCCTCTGTGGACAGGGAAGGAAGCGGGTTTATCTCAAGGACAAAGGCTGCGCCGTTTGCATCTACCCTTATATCCACCCGCGCAAAATCGCGGCACTCTGTAGCCTGATAGGTCGCGATAGCCAGATCCTGCAGCAGGCGCTGTTTCTTCTTCGGTATTGGGGCAGGGCAGACATACCTCACATCTTCGGAGTGTATCATGTTGAAGGTATAAAAGAGCTCGCCCAGGTCCATCTTTCCCTCTAT
>JABMQS010000028.1 GCA_013202525.1 Candidatus Omnitrophota bacterium | reverse complement strand
TTGATGCGCTTCTCCTGAAGAAGCTCCTTTATATACTCCAACCTATCAAGATCGCATTTAGAGTAGAACCTGTTCTTGCCGATACGCGAGGGCTTTATCAGCTTCTTCCTCTCCCATATCCTTAATGTAGCCGGGCAGACCCCTATCATCTTGGCAACTATTCCTATGGTATAAACCGGTGCTTTGTAATCATATTCCATTGCTTTATCTTACCTCTTGTCTATTTTATATCATATACAAAGAGTATTTGCAAGGTGGATTTTTGACGGGACAGGTTCCCGAACAAATCTGGGACAGGTTCCCGAACAGATTGGTAAACGTCTCCAACTGTTAACTTGGTTAGGCGGAGGATAAGATCTTTCTAGTGGTCTGGGGACTGCCGCGATAATCAGCGGGCCCTGCATTTGGAATCCGGGCATCTTGGGCTGCAGCATCCTGCATATGCGGTTTGACGGTTCCATTCATAAGCCCTTCTGCGATCGGATCAAATGTAGTACCAGCCGGACTCGATTTAGCAAACATATCTTCTGAAAAATATTCATCAATGAACTCCTGAATATCTCTAAAAAACAGCTTTCCTATTTTGTCCTCAGGGTCGTCTCTGTCGCTTATCGGGCTCAAGGTGGTGCGTGAATCCCATACCATGGCAAGGTTTTTCTTGGCGCGTGACATAGCTACATTGAGCCGCCTCCTGTCTTTAAGGAATCCTATCTTTCCCTTAGGGTTACTGCGCACAGAATCGAATATTATAACCTTGTTCTCCCCGCCCTGATAAGCGTCTATGGTCGTTACGTGAGGAATGTATTTTGCATCCTTGCCGTATATTTTTATTAATTCTCTTCTTATCAGGGCGACCTGTGCCTGATAAGGCGTGATAATGGTAATATCGCTTAGTTTAAACCTGCCATCCCGGTCAGGGCCCGGCGTTGTATATTTCCTGTTATAATATTCCACTAACTTAAGCACTTCTTGCGCGGAATGTCTATTGTAGCTGCTGCCTTCACTGTTCTTGCGCTCATATTTGTCTGTTGTAGCGCCTTCTGCTATGTCAACTATTCTGATAGTGTCCTGGTCATAATCCTCCCAGCCGCGGCAGAGGAGCTCACCATCGTAAGACATTTTCGATACAAACTTGCCTATAATAGACACTGAGCGATAGTTTGTGAGGAGCTTGATATCCTCACCCGGAGGAGGTATCCTTATCTTTGCATCTTTCTGGTACCGCGTTGTAATGCCTGTAAGCATATCCGCGATAAATTGTTCTATATCCTGCTCTGTAAAACCCCGGGCCAAAAGGTGGTCACGCTCTCTATCCTTTAGGCCGTGTGGGGGAAGCTGCCTCTGGTCAAACACAAAGACCATCTTGCCGTTCTGTTTTAAGCAGCGAGGAGGTAGGAGCCCGCCACAGAGAATTTCACGGCTTGTCTCATCCATAACAAGTAGGTCGAACCCACCTTCCGTGTCATAGATCTCACTCTCAGATACACCTGAAGTGTTTATATATCTTTTGAAGAGATGGTCGGTTGCCGTAGCCATATTGGTAATGGCAGCTGCGTGCCCCTTTTCTTGTATTAATAGGCTATTAAGCCTCTCTGTAACCTCCTGGCTTTCACCTCTTCTCTTCTTTTTCACATCCTCATCAATGCCTTTCAGTAAAATAAGTATCTTGCCAAAAACAGCAGCATCATAATACGCAAGGGGGTCCGCTGCATTACCCTTTTCCAGGATCTCTTCCCTGAAGTTCCCTGCTGTACCCATTCTGCTCCTGAACTTATGTATCTTATCGGTGACATCATAAAAAATGCTCCTGCCAGATCGTGTTGCCTCAAGATACCCCTTCTCCGCTAACCTCCTTAGTAAAACCTGCACATCATCGTCTCTTACACCCTGGTCCTTGATCTCACCTATCCTGACAGATCTCCTGTTACCCATCCATACCCTTTCAATATCAGGATATTCTTTTCTAAAACTTTTGGGGTCATTTGCAAAACGAAAGGCCGGAAACTCGCCCTTCTTGAACTCATCATCCTTGATCTTTAAAAGTCCGTCTAACGCAGTGTTTACAGCATGGTGCATCTGAGAGACAAGAAGCACCCTCTTGCCGCGCTTTACATACTGATAGATGATCTCCGCGATTACAGTAGTCTTTCCTGTGCCGGGCGGGCCATCGATAAAGGTTATCTCATTGTCATCCAGCGCCATATTGACAGCCATCCTCTGCGCTTTATCCTCCAGTATCTTTTTGTTGTGGACGTTGGATTCATTTAAACGCTCTCTGCCTGTGGATGTCGTCATCTCTGCCAGCTTAAACAGATAATCAAACGGCCTCCTGCCTGTCGTGGGATTATACGGAAACCTTTCAAGGTGGGTCAGCATACCTTCAACAGTACCAAGCATGATCTTATATTGTAGCCATGCATCATCAGAAGCCACATTCAACAACTCACGCAGCATGCGCCTATACAGCCCGAATTCATACAAGAGAAGATCGCGGTCTTTTAGTATTTCTTTCTCCGGCTTGATACGCCTGTCATCCCATGTATATCGGCGCAGGTGTTTTCTTTCATCCAGGCCGCCGGGTTTTTGATCGCTTAATCTTTGCCTTATATACCTCTCAGGCCTCGGCTGATCCAGCGCCTCTATCAGCAGGCTGTAATCCTTGCCTTGCTGATAGACCCTCTGAATCCTGAGTACGGCCTGAGCGGGTAAAGGCTGGGTTGCGCAGAGTTTCTCTATTAGGTGAGCAGGCAAATTATGCTGTCTGTAGCCCCTAAGTAAAGCAGCCGCCTCTTTTGCGAAGATATCAACATTTTCTACTTTACCATCTGTAATAACCTCGCAGGCAGCCTCGCTAAGTGCGCCTTCCTTGCGAAGCAGTGGAAGCACGGTCTCCTTCTGCCTTACAAGCGTACATGCTATCTCTAACAGCAGATTCTCGCTTAGCGCGCCTGCTCTACCAGCAGGCTCATACTGTTCGACTAAACGAGATGCAAGGTAAAGGATCAAGCTGTCGTCATTAGCTACGTCTACTTCGCCTGTCGCAGGCATTCCTGGGGAAGATGCCTTTGGCGCCTTGTCAGTGGCAATAAAATGCCTGTAAGCAGTAGGGCGTAAGGCATAGGCCTCAGGAACCAGGCCTGCTGTAAGCAAGCTTAATACTATAAGTAAAACTATAGTATGTTTTAGCAATTTACCCATGATTATACCTAATCCGTATACTTTTTAAATGCATATAGTAAGTATACCCTATAATACCCTAGAGTCAAGTCTATGTTAAAGAATATAAGGCTTTTTATATAAAGAACAGTCTTGACACATATTAGACTACGTGTTACAGTCTTATAAAGAAAAGGGAGGGTTAAGAAATGGAAAAAGCAAACACGGTCAATGTAGAAGAGCTAATAAATAAGGCATCCTGCGCTGCTGCTATATTTACCCAGCTCAGCCAAGAACAGACAGACCGCATCGTAAAAGCTGTATATGAAGCTGCTTTTAAGAACAGGGTAAAGCTGGCAAAGATGGCCCATGAGGAAACAGGCTTAGGTGTCTGGGAAGACAAGGTCATAAAGAATTTCGTGGCAGCACAGCTTGTGTATGATGACATCAAAGACTTAAAGACCGTAGGGATCATATCCGATGATGCTGAAAACGGAATAACGGAAATCGCGCAACCTTTGGGGCCTATCTTCGCATTGATCCCGGTAACCAATCCTACCTCGACTGTGATCTTTAAAATACTCACTGCCTTAAAGACAAGGAACCCCATAATCATCGGGCCGCATCCCAAGGCATTAAAATGCTGCGACGAAACAGCCAGAATATGCTATGAGGCAGCCTTAAAAGAAGACGCGCCGGAGGATTGCATACAATGGCTTAAGGTAAGTTCCATGGATGCTACCCACGCGCTTATGAGCCATAAAAAACTTGCACTCGTTCTCGCAACAGGCGGCGCGGGGCTGGTCGGGGCTGCTTACAGCTCAGGCACACCTGCTATAGGGGTAGGCCCAGGCAATGTCCCTGTATTTATTGAAAAGAGCGCTGATATAACCTTTGCGATCAAGCAGATTTTCATGTCCAAGACATTTGACAACGGCACCATATGCGCTTCCGAGCAGGCTATTGTGGTAGAGAAACCTGTCTATGAAAAGACAAAGAAGGAGTTCGAGAAGAATAAAGGGTACTTCTTATCAGACGATGAGATCAAAAAGCTCGAACCTGTGGCATATGATAAAGAGCGCGGCTTGATGAATGCGGCTATCGTCGGGCAATCCGCGATGCATGTCGCGGGCCTGGCAAAGATAGATGTTCCCGCCGATACAAAGCTTCTTTTGGCGCCACTGGAAGGCATAGGCAGGGAATATCCGCTCTCATCAGAGATATTAGCTCCTATACTTGCCTTTTATGTTGCTGATGATTTTGACCATGCGGTCAAATTATGCATCGACTTAAACTTCTATGGCGGCATCGGACACACAGTAAGCGTATTTTCTAAGGACGATGACAAGATCAGGGAGTTTGCTTCTATCATGAACGCGGGCCGTATCGTGGTAAATACCGCTTCATCCCAGGGGGCAGTAGGCGGAATACTAAATACCCTCCACCCCTCTTTTACATTGGGCTGTGGAAGTGGTGGAAAGAATATCACAACCGATAACATAACCGCAAGAAACCTCTTAAATATCCAGCGCATTGCCTGGCCGCGCCCAAATAAGTACTTTGAAAACTTCGACACAAAACTCTATTACGATGAGTCGCTTGATCCAGCGTCTATGGAAAAAAGGTTTGGGGCTGATAACTGAAACCGGGGGGAACCAATGGTCGAATACAGAGTAGAAGGTGAAAAGTTAACCTGTAGATTTTTGAAACGCATGGACACTGAAGTCTGTGAAGAATGCGAGAGTGAGCTTTTTGAAAAGATAGGGCAGGTAAAGAGCGCTACGTTTGATTTAAAGGATGTGGATTATATTTCGTCGATGTTTCTGAGTATCTGCCTCCGCGCCTCAAAGGCCCTGGGCGCAGGCAATCTGTCAATTATAAACCTGCACCCCAATGTAAAAAAGGTACTAAAGATTGCCGATCTGGATAAACAGGTAACTATCGAATAGCGATACTAAACAAGTGCGCGGTGACAAAACCTAATCATTCTATTACAGGCTATCCTTAAAGATTTCTCTAACCTTTTTCATATCGCCTTTTGCTTCGGGTATAACCATCATCAATAAAAGCCTTGCCTTAAAAGGGGTCAAGTCGCCTCCTAATATAACCCCTGCCTTCTGAAGGGTGGCTCCTCCGCCCTGATCCGCGTAAATAGGCAGCACCCTTCCATTAAAAACCCGCGATGTCAAGACAACCGGTACATTTTTACCTAAAGCATATTGGATTGCCTTATAGACTTCAGCGTTTACATTGCCGGCTCCCACACCTATCATAACTATTCCATCACTGCCATTATCGACAGAGTAGCGTATCAAGGAACCGTCTGAACCGGCAAAATCCGCGATGACATCTACTTTCGGTAATTTTTCAGGGATATCAAACTTGCGCTGCTTGGGCGCGTCGTTGAAACGCTTGATCTTGCCCATAGCGATATAGCCCAAATAGCCTTCCTCTCCGCAGTTAAATGTCTGCACATTCGTAGTCTGTGTCTTCCTGACATTTCTCGCGGAATTGATATATTGGTTCATGGTAACAGTAACACCCCAATCCTTGGCATTGTCAGAACATACCTGCGTTACGGCATTTAATATATTATCGGGGCCGTCAGCTGAAAGCTCCGCAGCGCTTCTCATGGCTCCTACGAAGACAACCGGTTTATCGCTTTTAAGAGTCGTATTAAGAAAATAGGCTCCGTCGACCATCGTATCTGTCCCATGTGTAATAACCACACCTTTTACGCTTGGGTCACTTAGAATCTTATCGGCTGTTTTGCTGAGGTTTGCCCATATTTCAGGGGTCATCTGCGAGCTGTCGATATTACAGAAATTTACCACATCTATATTCGCCACCTTGGATAAACCCGGCACAGCATCTATTAAATCCTTGCCTGAAAGAGCAGGAACTGCCCCTCCTGACTTGGCACTTACCTTCTCGGCTATTGTACCGCCTGTAGTGATAACAGTAACGTTAGGCAGTTTATTATCTTCACAAAAAGCCAGCCCTGAAAAAAGAAAACATGCTACAGAAAATAACATAAATCCTATAAATAATCTTCTCATAAAACACCTCCCCTTTTTTTAAAACCTATCTCTTTTCTGTTAACGCTCTAAATAGCTTTCCCGCAGTAGTATTATTTTATAACATACGGAGCCTGGCTTCAAGTAGTTAATGTCTTCGCTATAGAATCCAGAAATTTTTCGTCAAAATCGATCTCCAGGCTCTTCAGGGCATCTTCCCTTGCCATGATCCCTTCCCTGATCAATTTGCTCATCTCAACATGATAGTGCGTATACCCGAAATTCTTCATAGAATGGTGCACTGACAGGAAATTCAGGGCACAATTGGTAGAGCCTGCGGGATAACTGAGCTTGGGCATCTTCCAGTTAAGCTCTTTTTTTATCGTTTCAACATATTTCGAAGCGTCATGCGGCAGGAACCAGTGCGGGGAGAGCACGACACTCTTATGCCTTTTTTTTGCTCTGGAAAGGACTTCTTCCATACTTTTAGGAAAGTCTTTGTATTTGGGGTTTCTTTTTGTGTAATCATCGAGGAATTCCGCCGTAGCCTTGGCCATCGACACGAATTCCGTCTGGTGGATATTGCATCCGCACTTTGACATCATCGTCTGCTTGGCAGACTGCCCCTTTGTCCAGCCTGCTATAATAATCGGTATATCAAACCGCGCTGCCATCTTGAAGGTAAGGTCCATATACCAGATAGAGCAGGGATGGCATATGACCGCCCTGGACTCCGTTTCCAATATCTCTGAGAACATATCTTTCATGTAATCGGTCTTGAAAAAAAGAAAATCGACACCAAGTATATCTACAGCATTTTTGATGTTGTCCAGGGCTTCTTCCGTTTCGAAATGATGATCAAAGGTGAAAGCAAGCGGCCTGCACTTATACCTTTCTTTCATATAATACAACGCGGCCGTGGAATCCTTGCCTCCTGAACACATCACAAGGCAATCATAGTCCCCCTTGCTTTTATGCTTGTCCAGCAATTTGATAAAGTCCGATTCGAGCGGAGCGCTTTCCCGGAGACAGGCCTTTGTCTTTTCGTATTCAACACACACATTGCAAACTCCGTCTGCATTCAGCCATATATCCGGTTTGCTCTCCGGCAATACGCACCTCTTGCATAATTTTCGGTCACCGGTCATTCTTCTCTTCTCCTGATAAGTATCTTCCACCTATCCCCTGTTCTTACCTTCTCGACCACCCGGTGCCCTTCTTCTTCCACCGACGGCGGAACGTTCTTTACCGGCTCACCATCATCGATGATCACCTCCAGCATGGCGCCGGAATCCATGCCTTCTAATTTAATCAGTGTCCTTGCAGAATTCTGCGGACAAGGTACCCCTGCAAGGTCAAGCTTTTCATCAGGCTGGCAACTATCCATTAAACCATCCTTAATTCCGTTACGATCTCTATCATATTTTTCACAACGATACCCAATTCTTTCTTGCGTGTCCATTTGTTCAGGCTTATCCGGATCGATTCTTCCGCCTCTTTTGAATCCATTCCTAGTGCGAGCAAAACATGGCTTGGCGTTGACTTAGAAGAAGAACATGAAGAACCCCTGCCCACAGAAATAGCCCGCCTGTCCAGTTCAGCTGCCAGCCTATTCCCGTCTACTGACCGGATCCTCAGGTTTATTATATTACTGAGCCTCTGTGTATCCGGACCGTTCAAAAGAACACCTTCGATATTTTCGGAAAGTTCTTTGGAAAACCAATCTCGCAGCTCTGTCATTTTTTTTACATCGTCTGTGTGCGCAATCTCTACGGCCTTACCAAATCCTGCTATGCCTTCTGTGTTATATGTGCCTGAACGTAAAGTAGCCTCCTGCTCGCCGCCGTGCAGTAAAGGCGCTATCTTCACACCCTTTCTTACATAGAGTGCTCCGACACCTTTCGGTCCATGGATCTTGTGAGCGTTTAGTGTTATGAAATCCACATTCTGTTCTTTTACGTCCAGCGGGATCTTCGTATACGACTGGCATGCGTCTGCATGAAAGAGAACACCTCTCTCGGTGCACGCCCGGCCAATATCCTTTATGGGTTCGATTGTTCCTGTCTCGTTGTTGGCATGCATAATCGAAACCAGTACCGTCTCCGCCGTCAACGCCTTCTCAACATCTGATGCCGAGACAAACCCGTCTCTGTCTACCGACACATATGTAACACTTATACCTGCTTCTTCCAGCCACCTGGCCGTTTCGATAATGCTCGGATGTTCGATCGCGGAAATAACAATATGTTTCTTTTCATTTGAGGATAAAGAGACTACTCCTTTCAGCACGGTGTTGTTTGATTCCGTTCCTCCGGAAGTAAAAACAATCTCTTCTGCCTCGGCATTGATCGAGCCGGCAATAATGTTCCGGGCCTTTTCGATATGTTTCGCAGCGTTTACACCATGCTGATGAATGGATGAAGCGTTGCCTTCTGCGGACCTGCGCACCCTTTCCACTTCGCTGGCAACGGCCGGATCCACTCTGGTAGTCGCTGCGTTATCAAGATATATACCCATATGTCTCTTCTATTTTTTCCGTTAAAAACCTACTCTGTGAAAAACCAGTGGGAGTTATTGGATGGCAGAGAGCGTCCACGTGAATGCTGATATGCTCTTGGGTACGACCGGTATTTTCCCTTATTTGCGGTAGGAGCGCTTGCGGTGTTTATTCCCAGGAGAGCTGTTATTTCTGCTTCGTCTTCCTTGGTACGGTTTTGAGCCCTGGTAAGATTTTGGCTCCTCAACAAATTTTTCTTTTGGAAATTCAGGGTGTTCTACTATTGGCAAGGCAGTCTTAATAAGTTTTTCAATGCTTCTGACATCCTTGCCCTGCTCAGGTGTCGCAAAAGATATAGCACGGCCTTCGTGTCCCGCGCGGCCTGTGCGGCCAATGCGATGCACATAATGCTCAGTGTCATCCGGGAGATCATAATTTACAACAAGCTCTATACCTGTAACATCAATGCCC
>JABMQS010000027.1 GCA_013202525.1 Candidatus Omnitrophota bacterium | reverse complement strand
ATAACACAAACCCTGAAATATCCGCAATAGTAAAAATTTTAAATTATTTTAAAAAAAGTGCCATTTTTTTGAAAGAAAATGCCGACTTTTTGTGTCTTATTATATGAGGGCACTAATAGTTCCAAAAGGCCTTGGGGTCAGGCCCTGAGCACGAACCTTCGTGCTCAGGGCCTGACCCCGGAAAGGAGAAAGAGATGGTAAGACAGATTAGGTTGCAGGAAGAGGGGGCAACATATCACGTGTATTGTCGCGGGAACAATAAAGTAAAGATCTTCTATGCTACGGATGATTACAGGAAATTCAAACGAAATCTTACGAGGTATAAGTCGAAATATGGCTTTAGGTTATATGCATATGCACTGATGGTGAATCATATACATTTGCTTGTAGAGCCCAAAGAAATTGATGGCTTGCCCGCAATAATGAAATCGCTGAATGTGTCCTATTCAATTTGGCATAACAGGCGTTATGACTGCGTTGGCCATGTCTGGCAGGGTAGATATAACAGCAAGATCATCAAGGATGAACGTAGTTTTTTAACTTGTATGGGTTATATAGAAATGAACCCTGTTAGAGCGGGCATAGTAGTAGAACCCGCATCTTACAAGTGGAGTAGCTGCTATGAGCGTTTTCATAGAGTTAGAGATCCAATTATCGATATATATTCGCTTTTTAATGAAATTGGAAGAACTAATCAAGAAAGGAGGTCTGCGTACTATGATATTATGCTCAAAAGAAATCTGTAGGTATTTAGTGCCTTGGGGTCAGGCCCTGAGCACGAAGGTTCGTGCTCAGGGCCTGACCCCAAGGGGGTTAAGATTTTGCTTTACAATGGGAAAGGGAATAGGTATAATTTAGTCTATATTTTATACTAATAACAGGAGGTAGTATTATGGTAAGAATAGCAAGAGATAAGAGTGGGCAGGGCGAGGCAAAGGTACAGGGCGCAGATGCACAGAAGCAGGAGAAGGGTAAGGCACTTGATCTTGCATTAATGCAGATCGAGAAGCAGTTTGGCAAGGGCTCTATAATGAAACTGGGTAGGGATGTGAAGCAGGATGTCCCGGCAATCCCTACAGGGGCGCTCTCCCTGGATCTGGCTTTGGGCGTGGATGGTGTTCCGCGCGGAAGGGTGATTGAGATATTCGGCCCTGAGTCGAGCGGTAAGACTACACTAACTTTAAGTATTATAAGCCAGGCCCAGAAAAGAGGCGGTGTAGCCGCTTTCATAGATGCAGAGAATGCCTTTGACTCTGCCTATGCCAAGAAGCTCGAAGTGAATCTGGATGACCTGCTTATATCCCAGCCGGATAGCGGAGAGCAGGCACTCGATATAACAGAGACCCTTGTGCGTTCCAATGCAGTAGATATCGTTGTAATAGACTCTGTTGCTGCCTTGGTCCCGCGGGCTGAGATCGAAGGCGATATGGGCCAGCCGCATATGGGGCTTCAGGCAAGGCTGATGAGCCAGGCGTTAAGGAAGCTCTCTTCATCAATAAACAAATCAAAGACATGTGTTATCTTCATCAACCAGTTACGCGAGAAGATAGGTATCATGTTCGGAAGCCCTGAGACTACACCGGGCGGCAGGGCGCTTAAATTTTATTCTTCGGTGCGTATAGATATCCGCAGGAAGGAATATCTGAAATCCGGGGATACCTTTATCGGAAGCCACGTCCTGGCAAAGGTGGTAAAGAATAAGGTCGCCGCGCCATTTAGAAAAGCAGAGTTTGACATAATCTACAACGAAGGCATATCGAAAGAGGGCAGCATACTGGATATCGCCCTTGAGTATGAGGTATTGCAGAAGCAGGGCTCCTGGATATCCTATGGAGAGACGCAGATCGGACAGGGCAGGGAGAACGCCCGCACATACCTGAAGCAGAATCCGAAGGTCATGAACGAGATCGTGCAGAAGGTAAAGGCGCAGGCCGCCGAAAAAGATTAGAACAGGGGCCTGGTCCCCATCCTTTAAAAATATGAAGCATACGGAATTAAGAGAGGCGTTTTTAGGATTTTTTAAGTCTAAAGGCCATACGGTTGTGCCGAGTGACTCACTTGTGCCCGCTGATGACCCCACGCTGCTTTTTACAAGCGCCGGGATGAATCAGTTCAAGGAACAGTTCATGGGGCATATAAAAGGGTATCACACTGCCACCAGCTGCCAGAAGTGTTTTCGAACGCCGGATCTTGAGAACGTAGGAAAGACCGCCTATCACCACACCTTCTTTGAGATGCTGGGAAATTTTTCTTTCGGCGACTATTTCAAGGAAAAGGCTATAGCCTGGGCATGGGAGTTTATGAAAGATGTCCTGAAGATCCCTGAAGATAGGCTATGGGCATCTGTCTATGTTGAGGATGATGAGGCATACGACATATGGAAAGATAGAATAGGCCTTCCCGATGGAAGAATAGTAAAGCTCGGGCAGAAGGAGAACTTCTGGCCGTCAGAGGCAAGGGATAAAGGGCCAAATGGCCCCTGTGGCCCGTGCTCTGAGATATTCTATGACTATGGCCAGGCAACGGGCTGCGGCAAAAAAGACTGCACGCCTGCATGCGACTGTGGCAGGTTTGTAGAGGTGTGGAATCTCGTCTTTACGCAGTTTGAGCGAAAAGAAGGCGGCGCCCTGGATCCTTTGCCCAATAAGAACATAGATACAGGCATGGGTCTTGAGAGGCTCTGCGCAGTGATGCAGGGTGTAAAGAGTAATTTTGAAACCGACCTTTTTGTGCCGATTGTAAAGGCCATAGAGGCCGAGGTGCCGAACACACAAGATGAGGCACAGGCAGCGTATCTGTATGCAATAGCAGACCATGTGCGAGCAGCATCATTTGCCATAAGAGACGGCGTTACGCCTTCGAATGAGGACCGCGGCTATGTCATAAGAAATATTATACGAAAGGCCGCCTTGCACGGAAGGAACCTCGGCATAGATAAGCCGTTTTTGTACAAGCTGGTCTATACAGTGGCAAAGGTAATGGAGGCAGCGTATCCTGAGATAATGAAGAGCCACGAGGATATAAGCCAGGTTATACTTGCAGAAGAGGAGCGCTTTGCCGCTACACTCAAGGACGGGCTGCGCCTTATCAATGAGACTATTGCCGCAACAAAGGCTAAAGAAGAGAAGGCCATCTCGGGTGAGGTCGCATTTAAATTATTCGATACGCATGGCATGCCGCTAATTATCATAAAGGAGATCGCGGAGACTAAAGGGATCGGCGTTGAAGAAGAAGGCTTCAACAGGCTTATGCAGGTTCAGCGAGAGCAGTCCAGGAAAGCCAGTAAGATGCATGCAGCTGTTTTTGTAGACAGCGGTATACATGAGAAGACCGAATTTATCGGATATGATAAGTGCAGATCAAAGGCAAAGGTCCTGCGCATCCTTACCCCGGACGGCGATGATATAGAAAAAGCCGATACCAAAGCAGGCAAGGTGGAGATCATCCTGGATAAGTCTGTATTTTATGGCGAGGCAGGCGGCCAGGCCGGCGATACCGGCACGCTTGTAGCAAAAGGGGTAGATGTCGAGATAAAAGATGCAAAGAAGTTGCAGGATGCGGTTATATTAGAGGGCGTGGTCAAGCAGGGCGAGCTGGAGAAAGGCGCTGTTGTGGATACAGCCATCGATGAAAAGCGGCGTCTGGCCATTGCAAAGAACCACACAGCAACGCACCTGCTGCAGACGGCCTTAAGAGATGTCCTTGGCGGCCATGTACAGCAGCAGGGTTCATCGGTTATGCCTGACAGGCTTCGCTTTGACTTTACGCATTTTAAGGCCCTGACAGAGGATGAGCTTGATAGGGCTCAGGAGAAGGTAAACCAGTACATAAAAGAGAAGCACCCCGTGAAGACAAAGGAGATGGGCCTGGATGAAGCAAAGAAGTCTGGGGCTTTGGCATTTTTTGGAGATAAGTATGATCAGAAGGTAACGGTGGTTTCTGCCGGAGATTTTAGCAATGAGCTCTGCGGCGGGACGCATCTTAAGAACACAAAAGAGATAGGGCTTTTTAGGATTATGCGGGAAGGGTCTGTTGCATCTGGCATAAGGAGGATAGAGGCATGCACCTCCGATGCGGCCCTGGAATGGGAAAAGAAGTACAAAGAACTGGAAAAAGAAAACGAAAAGGCCCTCCAGAAAAAAGAGCAGAATAAAAAACTCATGCGCGCCAAACTCAAGGATGCCTCAAAAGAAGCAGAGGGCATAATAGAAAAGGCAAAGGATATCTCAGGCACAAAACTTATAATAGCCCGACTGGAGGGCGCTGAAGCGAATTTCCTGATGAAGATAAACGATACCATAAAGGCAGGTGAGAAGAGCTTTGCGGCTTTCCTGGTCTCCGAGGGGTCAGGCAAGGTAAACCTCCTGCTTTCAGTAAGCAATAACCTTGTGGAAAAGGGAATACATGCAGGAAAGATAATCAGTGGTATCGCTAAGCTCGCCAGCGGCTCTGGCGGTGGAAAGCCGGAGATGGCTATGGGTGGTGCCAAGGATACAAGCAAGATAGGCGATATGTTAAAAGCGGCAGAAGATATTTTAACCAAGGAGATCTCATCGTGAAGGTCATAAAACCGACAAGCAAAGAGCTTGAGAAACTTGCAAATCGCGGTCTGGACGCCAAGAAAAGGTTCCGCGACAGGGTAGCAAGGATAATAGAGGACGTAAGGCTCAATGGCGATGACGCGCTCATAAAGTATACCCGTAAGTTTGACAAGGTGAAGATGAAGGCTCGTCAGCTCAGGGTTAACACCGGAGAGATAAACGGCTCTTACCAGGATATGGACCCAAAGCTTGTTAGCAGCTTCAAGGTCGCCATTGAGAATGTGACAGCCTTTTACAAAAAACAGCTTAAGAAGTCCTGGAAGATAAAGGACAAAGATGGCATTGCGCTGGGTGAGAAGATAACGCCTATCGAGACGGTCGGCATCTATATACCTGCCGGTACGGCACCGCTCGCCTCTACGGTCTATATGACAGTTATACCGGCAAAGGTGGCAGGAGCAAAGAGGATAGTCATCATAACGCCCCCTAATGAATATGCGAGTGTCCAGCCATATATACTGGTCATGGCAAACCTCTTAGGGGTCGATGAGGTCTATAAGGCTGGCGGCGCGCAGGCGATAGCTGCCATGGCCTTTGGCACAAAGACCATACCCAAGGTCGATAAGATCGTGGGCCCTGGCAACCCCTATGTTGCAGAGGCAAAGAGACAGGTCTATGGTTATGCTGATATAGATATGATCGCCGGGCCGAGCGAGGTAGTGATAATCGCAGATGAGAGCGCGAATAGCGAATATATAGCCGCTGATATGGCAGCGCAATCAGAGCACTTGATGGGCCTGTCTGTTCTGATCACCAAATCCAAAAGGCTCATCAAGTCTATAAGGCAGCAGCCTATCAAAGGCATTGTGATACCGGTAAAGAGCCTTAACGAAGCGGTCGAGATAGCAAACACCCTGGCGCCTGAACACCTCCAGCTTATGGTAAAGGACCCGAAGAAGCTGTTGAACAAGGTCAGGAATGCCGGTGCGGTATTCCTTGGTGAATATTCGCCAACGGCATTGGGGGATTATATAGCAGGCCCGAGCCACGTCCTGCCTACAGGCGGCAGTGCGAGGTTTTTCTCAGGGCTCAGCATCTGGGACTTTTTAAAGGGCATACACGTCATATCGTATTCGAAGCGGGCGCTTGAGCTGGTCAAGGACGATATAAAAAAGATCGCAGAACTTGAGGGCCTTAAGAAACACAGCGAATCGATAGACGCGAGATTTAAATAGCAGCAAATTATAGGAGATATGTCATATGGGTAGAATAGCGGAGATCAGGCGTAAGACAAAAGAGACGGATATAGCTTTGAGAATAAACCTCGATGGCAAGGGAAAAGCCAGTATAAAGACCGGCATTGGTTTCCTAAACCACATGCTTGAGCTCTTTGCCTATCATGGTCTCTTTGACCT
>JABMQS010000026.1 GCA_013202525.1 Candidatus Omnitrophota bacterium | reverse complement strand
TCTAAGCTCAGACCCTGCCATGAACTGGCGCTGCAGCGCGCTCGATAAGTACACCCTCATATCAAACTCTGATGCCCACTCCCCGGCAAAACTTGGGCGCGAAGCAAACATCTTTGATACAGAGTTCATTTACAAGGCCATTATGCAGGCCCTCAAAAAGAAGGATAAAGATAAATTTCTGTCTACTGTTGAGTTCTTCCCGGAGGAGGGCAAGTATCACTTCGATGGCCACAGAAACTGTAATGTAAGGTTTTCACCGGAGGAGACAAAGGCGCATAATAACCTCTGCCCGAAATGTGGCAGGCAATTGACGGTCGGTGTTATGAACAGGGTGGTTGAGCTTGCTGACAGGCCCGATGGTTTTGTTCCAAAAGATGCCGTACCATTTAAGAGCCTGGTTCCTCTGGTCGAGATAATAGCAGAGGCAAAGCAGAGGGGTGTGGCTACTAAGGGAGTTGCAGAAGAGTATCAACAGGCCGTGGGCCATTTCGGCAGCGAGTTTGAGATACTGCTCAATGCAGACGAGGCCCAGCTCTCCGCTTGTCTGCCAGAAAATACAGCAGAGGCGATTATGAAGGTGAGGAGAGGTGAGCTCTCTATCGAACCCGGCTATGATGGTGAATTTGGTACAGTCAAGATCTTTACTGAGGAAGAATTGAAAGACAGAAAAAAGAAGCAACTCGAACTATTTTAGGCTAAAAGATGATACGGACAAAAGCAGAGATATTGGTCAATCAGGAGATAGCGCCGGGCCACTTTAAGGTGGTGCTGAAGCTTGAAGATTTCAGCGAGCCTATAAGGGCGGGCCAGTTTTTCCATATAAGGGCCGGCAGCGATTATGATCCATTGCTTAGAAGGCCCATCAGCGTCCATCGCACCGGGCCAACGCCGGATATCGTCGAGATATTATATAAGGTGGTCGGCAAGGGTACACGCCTTATGTCGAGGCGCTCAAAGAATACGTACCTGGATGCCATAGGCCCCCTTGGCAATGGATTTAAGGTACCCAAGAGCCAGTCGAATTTTATCCTTATCGCAGGCGGCATGGGTGTAGCGCCCCTGGTCGGACTTTGCGAGGAGCTTGCGAAATTCAGAAAGCGCTCCATAACGGTCATAATCGGCGCAAAGACAAAGGACTGCGTAACCTGCAAAAGAGAGTTCAAGGATTTGGGGGCAGAGGTCATAGTAGTGACAGATGACGGTTCAGAGGGTGAAAAAGGCGTCTCGACAGACATGCTGGAGCCTGCTTTAAAGCAATTTGACCTGCGCAAGGACGGTTCTTCACCGTATACAACAAAGGATACGGCACAGATCACGATAGGTGATTATTGCCCTGAAGTCGGCATATATGCCTGCGGGCCTACAGCCATGTTAAAGGCAGTGGCAAAGATAGCAAAATACCACCGCATACAGACGCAGGCATCGCTCGAGGAGAGAATGGGCTGCGGCATAGGTGCATGCCTGGGGTGTGTTGTCAAGACAAGAACAGGATACAAGCGGGTCTGCAAAGACGGGCCTGTCTTTGACCTTGAGGATCTTATATGGTAAAGCAGAATGAAGGTCTATCAGTAGATATAGGCGGCTTAAGACTGAAGAATCCGGTCATGGTCGCATCCGGCACCTTTGGTTATGGCGAGGAGTTTAAGGACCTGATCCAGCTAAAGGATATCGGCGCCATTATCACCAAGTCTATTACGCTGGAGCCGTGGGAGGGCAACATGCCGCCGCGGATCTGGGAGACCACAGCAGGCATGCTAAACTCCATCGGGCTTCAGAATGAGGGCATAGATGATTTTATCAGGAACAAACTGCCGTTCCTTAAGAAAAGCGGCACAGCGGTTGTTGTGAGTATCGCCGGAAAGACAAGGCAGGAGTATAAGGAGCTTGCAAAGAGGCTCGATGAGACAGAGATCGACGCTGTAGAGATAAATATTTCATGCCCGAACATTGAGCACCACAGCACAAAAGGCAAAGGCTCCGGCCTCTTTGCCCAGGACAAGGATGCCACAAG
>JABMQS010000025.1 GCA_013202525.1 Candidatus Omnitrophota bacterium | reverse complement strand
GCGCAACACCTCCTACTACTGGTGGTACTAGCTAAAAGGCTAAATGCGGGCTTTCAGACAGACGTCCCCTGATATATTATTGCAGGTTCTTTATATAACGCGAATCGGGATTGGCTGTGTTTATAGTCGGGCTTGAATCAACAGGCAGCTCATATGTATAAAGTACTGTCCTGGTAGTACCATCCGGGTAACTGTAGACCGTAAGCATTTTAGCTCCCCCAACGGCTCCTGTTATCTCATAATCACATTCACCCTCAGCAGGTAGATCAACATCCAGCATTTCCCATATATCGTCCTGGTTTGTGCTGTCAGCAACGATAGAACCAAGGGCATATCTTAAATCATAATACTTCGCAGCTGTTTTAGTCAAATCCAGCATAACCTTTACCTCTTTTAGCTCGCCGCGCCTGATCATGCGCTGATAGGCAGGCATGCCCAGCATGGTCAAGACAGCTACTATAACTATAACGACCACTATTTCAAAGATAGTAAAAGCTCTCTTCATCTTATCCCCTCTCCGTTAACAACAATTTCTAATGTTATCTATATTATAAGAAGTCGGCAAAGATAAGTCAAGAAAATAAAGAATGGTCTATGCTTAGTGCGCAGACTATCCAGAATATCAGAGCAGTCTGTGGCACGAAAAAGCTAAAGCCAGCCATATTGTGAAAGATGAAAACGCATACCGCGCACAATATACCTATCTTCTGATAGGCCCTGCCATTTTCAACGTCTTGAGGCAAAATAGTTCTTACCGCGTTGAGTATGAGCGCATACAAAAACCACAGGAATGCCAGGAGCCCGTAAAGACCGGTCTCGACCCATAACTGTAACATCAGATTGTGGACCATCGTGCTTTCAGCGGATGCAAAAGGCACATAAGTGCGGTATAAATAAGCAAAATTACCCAGGCCTGTAAAGGATAGGGGGCTTGCTGATATAATGCGTATCGCCGCCTTCCAGAATATCAAGCGGTTTTTTAGAGACGCGAGGAGGCTATCTGTGCATATGCTGCTAAAAGACCTATTAAAGCACAAGAGTACGAATAAGGTACCTGCAAGGACTCCAAATGAGATCAGGATCTGATTGTTATGCCAGCGCCTTCTCTTGTCTTTTATAAATAGTATCAGAAAAAAGATGATGATTCCGAAAACAAAACTCACAAGTCCTGTCATTGATGATGTCAGCCAAAGGCCAAAACAGTTAAGCATCAGCGCCGCAGAAAATGAAAGGAATGCCCGGGTCGACCGGGCTGATAAGAGATAACCGAGGACTATCATATTGATCATGGCCAGGTATGAAGCAAGCAGATTTGGACTGCTGAACACGGAAAAGACGCGGCGCCTGTCAATAATATCCAGTATATGCACAAGTTCGCTGCCGGTAAGAGCGGGCCTGTTTGCGGTGATATACGGTATGAGCTTATCAAAGAAGACAAAATACTGCAATATGGCATGCAATGCAACAACAGATGAGGCAGCAATAAGCACCAGTGCAAGAGAGTTCTTCTTTTTCGGATGAGCGCCTGCCATTATGATAAATGCCAAAACACCTAATGCGACATAAAAGGCGCTGGTTAAAGCAGCCTCCGGGTGTTGAGCAAAGAGGCTGGTAATAAAAACTATGGCAAACCAGACTACACATGGCAAAATGATCTTTCGATCCTTAAGCCAGGTCCTTGTCTGCATAGCAAAGGCTAGAAGAAGTGCCGATAAGACAGCGTATAGGCACAAGGAGCCTGCCGGAAAGACATCGGGTGAAAAAAACGGTAAAAGAAAGATAATGACCAGGATATATATCCAGATATTCAATGGTCTGCTCCTGCCTTTGCCTTCTTAGTAAAGATAATAGCCGGGTTAAACAGCAGGATATAGGCCGCCTGCCTTATCTCATACCATAATAAAAAAGGCAGATTCCTTGCGATATCTCCTGCGGAATCATGCTTTGATATCAAGAGATAACGGCTCTTTATAGCGCAGCGCTGCAGCCGGGTACTCAGATGGGCAATATAGTATTTCTTCAGAAAAGAAAATCTGGGCTCATGCGTCTTTGACGTGGCGCCTCTTACGTGGGCAGCTGTTGCCTTTGGCTGATAGTACGCCTTCCAGCCTTTTCTTTGTGCCCTGCATGAGAGATCCATATCTTCATAGAAGAACTCAAATCCTTCGTCAAAATACTTGCCCTCATCGGTTATCTCATCGAGCATGCTGCGCCTGTAGCATGCTGCTGACGCTCCGATCCCGAAAACATGCATGGGCTTATCATACTGTCTATTATCGGGCTGGCCATAGCCTCTGTCGATGACCTTCCTCGACCTGGCAAGAGACTGCCCGGCTGAATCTATACGCCTCCTATCCGCAGAGAGGATCTTGCCGCCTGCAATGCCTACCCCCCCATCGGCTGACATGCATTCGAGCAGGGATCCTATATATCCCTCGTCCAACACTACATCATTGTTGAGCAGCAGGATAAACTCACCAGCTGCCATACCTATGGCCTTGTTACAGGCCCGGGAAAAGGCCAGATTGCAATCGTTTCTGAGAAGCCTGGCCTCGGGAAACTCTGCTGAAACAGAAAGTGCCGAACCATCTGTCGAACCATTATCTACAAGCAGTATCTCGGATGGGGCATGCGTCTGCCTCTTTAAGGACGCGAGGCATTTCTTTAGCAGGTCCCTATTGTTGTGGTGTATTATCACGGCCGAAACAGAAGGCCTCATGCCGCAAGATCGATAATCTCGCTGCTTAAGAGCTATGTTGCCGGGATTCTCCTTAGACAAGATCATCCTCCACTTTTGAGGTGTGATGCTCTTCGATCGAGACAGGCAGGGATGCCTTGTCTTTTAAAGGCATCAGGTATCTGTCTATAAAGTCTCTGTCCTCTCCTGCCAGGCACCCCAGGCCCTTCTTTTCTTTGAATACCTTGTAATCCGACATCCTCTGCCATATCACCCTCAAGGGCAGACTCTTTACATTGCCAAAAGAGATCTGGATCAGCGGACAGGGTATGATATCTCCATAACATGTCAGGTAGAACTCCTCTGAGCCCGCCGGGCAGTGGCTTCTCATATAGCCCTCATCCGTATCCCTTATGACATGCGGTATCTTTACCAGGGCCCCCAGCACTTCCCTGTCTTTTTCATCCAAGAGCACCCCATCCTGCCCCAACCACCTGCCCGAGGCGGCAGGGATAGTCAGGCCAAGCAATGCATCATATTCCCTGGCCATCTCTACAAGCTTCCATATCCTGTCACTGCCCAGATTCTCCTTAATGCAGACTGTCGATATCTGACCCAGGATAGAGCTCTTGCTCTTTATATACGAGAGCGCCTTAATGGCCCGGCTATAGCAGCCATCATAGCCTCTATACTTATCATGTTCTGCCTCGATAGGGCTGTCGATACTGATCTTTATGATATCAACGCCGGCCCTCTCCAGCCTGTCGATCATGTCCTCGGTCAAAAGAAGCCCGTTTGTATTTATAGTTATTATAGTCTTGTGAGGCTTAAAGCATCTGACTATCTGAAAAAAGTCTTCTGCCATCAGTGGCTCTCCGCCCGTCAGATTTATCTGCACGGCCCCAAGCTCGAGTATCTCAGAGGCGGCCTTCGCGATCTCCGCAAGGCCTAACCTCTCCTTCTTATGGCCTCTCATCATCTCGGATGAACACTTTGGGCAATGGCACTGACAATCAAAGGTCAGACCCATCTCGACCTTCCTGACCACATTCTCCTTTAGCACCCATATGCGGAAATAATTGACCAGAATTCTCAGGAGGACGAGGGGTTTTTTGATGATAACCCTCTTCATGATCCTGTAATACTTCATGTGCCTGCCGAAAAACCTCATGGATATATTCATATCACCTTTTACCTTTACTTGAAGAAAAGCGCATCCTGGTATGGTGCAGATAATTATTTATATATATCCTGAAACGATAATCCCTCTTAAAGAGGCCTATCAGAAACTGCACAAAGATAACAAGCCCATACGGTATAAAACGAAAGGCCCGGTGAAGATCTCTCTTTGCCACAAATCTACGCAAGAAACCGGGCATAGCCGGATAGAGTTTATAGAGCTTCTGAAAAGCCTCCTTCTGCCTCTTCTGTGCCGGTTCTTTTATCGAATCTACATGAAACCAATCTCCTATCCTGCCCTCTTCTATATCCTCTATATTCTTATCATTCAATAAACCCCGTTCTCTGGCATTTTGCGTAATAGAAAGCCGCGGGTAAAATGAAAGATTGTAGCACTTAAGACGATTGAGGTACTTGTTGTCCTGCATAAAGCTTAGAGGCAATCTATAATCTTCCACCGATGACTCCGGCAAGCCGAACATAAGGTCTACATCATATCTTAATCTCATGCCATCGCAAACATCAAACGCCTTCCTTATCTGCGCGTTGTCCTCTCTGCGGTTCAGGGCCTCCTTGCGAAACCCCTGGTTGAAACTCTGCACACCAAAATCGATGGTGTAGCAACCGGCATCCTTCAATAATCCTGCGGTCTCGCAATCTAATAAATCGACATGCCCGGTGCATCTGAACGGGACGCCTACCTTGCGCCTGTATAAAGAGAGCATCTCCTTAAGCCACTTCTTATCAGTAAACAATATGCTGTCAAAGAACATCACTTCCCTGAAATTATATCTCTCTTTCATGAAGCAGAGTTCATCTATAACAGAGGTCACAGACCTCCTCCTGAAATAACCATTCCCATAAAGCCTGTTTAAAAAACTCTCACAACAGTAACTGCAGCTGTTGTGGCATCCTCTGCTGGCCAGGATCATATAATCGTCTTTGTAGCGGACCGAGCCCGCGAATAATTCCTTATCAGGAAATGGAATGCTATCAAGGTCTTTGATCGGCGCAAATAGCGGGGTCCTTAATATGCTGCCGTTTCTTTTATAGAATATGTTATTAGTATCTTCCAGGCTCCTGCCATCGGATAGAGAGGCGACAAAAGCTGGAAAAGTAGCCTCCCCCTCCCCTATATGCACATAATCTATAAAAGGCGAGGATATGACCCTTTCGGGAACCAGCGTAGGATGCATACCGCCAAAGATTACAGGAACAGAGCTTCTTTTTTTTAAGTCCTCTGCTATGGCCAACAGGCGCCTATATGTAGTCGTGTATGCAGAAAATGCAACCAGGTCCGGCTTTTTGCTGACGATCCTGTCTGCAATATTTTCTGTCCTGAATATCTTTTCAAGAAAGGGAGAGTGGAAGACATTGTCCTCTGTGGAGAAGAGGCCGGGGTCGTGTACAAGCGCAACCTCGTGACCATCCCTTCTTAATGCAGCCGAGAGGTATTCGATACCCATATTCTCTCTGCCGAAATGTACAAATACTACCTTCATCCTTTATGCTCACGTTTTGTAACATCTACCATTACAGAAAAGAGCCCTTTAAGCACAGATGGGTTAAAGAGGTAAAAGAGGCCGTATCTCTTCGCATGCCTGATCATATATCCAGCATTCAGGTAATGGTTTCTGTAGAATTCAGTGTATTTCTCTCTCAGGGCCTCATCAGAAAGGTTGCTCATATTAAGGGCGGGATAGCTGTAATGGTACATCTTAGAATCAAGCTCAGGCGCAATCCTGTCCTTATATTGGGAATAGAGCCTTGAGTCCGGATATGGCGTAAAAAAATGCATCTGAATGGTATCTGAAGACAACCTCTTTGCCGCCTCCATGCTCTCTGCAATATCTTCCGAGCCTTCTGTGGGGAGGCCGAGCATAAAAAGAAGATGCGTGGATATATTATGCCTCCTGGCCTCCTTGAGTATCTCATGGCCCTTCTTAAGTACCAGCTCAGGTCTTGCAAATTTCTCCAACAAGCTGTGCATCCTCAGTGACCCGGACTCCATGCCTATAAGCAGAAGCGCACATCCTGCCTCCTTCATCTCACCCAATATCTCGGAATCGAGCTCATCCAGACGTGCGTGACAAGACCAGTTTATATCGATGCCCCTTCTCTTTATCTCACTGCATACAGACCGCAGGTGCTTTCTGCTCAAGGTAAAGTCGTCATCCTCGAAAGATACCATGTTAACACCAATTTTCTTCAGGCCCTCTATCTCGTCGGCGACATGCTCCGGTTTTCTGAACCTAACGGTCTTTCCGAAACTCTTGCGTATGTAGCAGGAACAAAAGCTGCATTTGTGCCAACAACCCCTTGAAGATATAAGAAAGCCCCACCTTATCTTCTTTCGTAATGGCAGCGGGTAGAGAAAATTATACCTCCTGATCTCTTCCTTCGTATATTGCGGCGGAGGCAAACTGTCCAGGTCCTTTACAATGCATAGGTCTGTCGTCCCATCTATCAACCCATGTGCATCCCCGCCTGTCCGGCAGGCAGGCCTGCCTGCCTTAAGGCCTTTTACAAAACTGAGTATCTCTTCTTCCGGTTCACCCCTTATGCAGACATCAAAGGGTGAACCCTCATATCTGTATCTCTTAGGTGAACTGCTCGCATCTGCTCCTATGGCCACAATGATCATATCCTTACCTTCTGACTTCAGGATAGATGCAAGCTCTCTGGACCAGTCATAATTATAATTTGTGGCTGAGATCACAAGCATCTCAGGGGCGTAATCAAGCAGGCTCGCTGCCACACCCTTTAAGGTATGAGGTTCTACCCAACAGTCGGTCAAACTGATATGGCAACCCTCTGCACCAAGAATCGACTGGATATATTTAAGGTCAAAAGGGGGATGGAGCTGCCTTGCATGGATCGTTTTGTCTTCAGATATAAGCGGTGCCCTCAATAATGCGATCTTGATCATAGCTCACTCGCTGCCATTTCTGCCTAAGGCCAAAAAGCTAAAGATGGCCTCTGGATTTAATGAAGATAACAGATTAAATTCTACCTGCGAACTGCGCCAGCAATCCTTGCAATCTAAAGGGCGCGGTATGTTATTTACAGCATCCCTGACGCCTGAAGGCTTAGCGCCTGGGAAGTTTCTCTGGATCCTGTCGCATGCCAATATCCTACCATCTGGCTTGATATCAAAGCTCAAGCGACCTGCGCTGCATCTGATACTCTTAGACTCTGGCCAGCTGTAAAGGTGTCTTAAACCTGATAATGAATTATATACAGGCGCGCCTCTTCTCTTCTCATTCATCAGGCGGCTTATTGCGCCCCTATAACTATCTTTAGGGGCTGCCAGAGGATTGAGCTCCTCCTGCCAAAGAATCTTTTCAGTGGCTGGCTGGAAGATAACCTTCAGGCCGCGCTCTGAAGCAAACCTGAGCAGGTAATCGATCGATTTGATATTATACCTGGAAAGCACGCACTCAAGGCATAGTGGTATCTTGTTTTTTTTGCACAATTCTATCGCCTCCATCACCTTGTCAAAAGAACCCTCACCCTTTATTGTGTCCTGAATATCACGCGGCCCATCCAGGCTCAACTTGACCCTGTCAACACACAGCAGATCATTCAATCTTTCGCTTACCAGCCTGCCATTTGTGCTGATGCTTACATACAGGCCTCTGGCCTTTGAAAAAGCTGCTATCTGCCCAAGGTCTTCTCTCAATAGCGGCTCACCCCCTGTAAAAGATACCCATCGCATACCCATGTTGCGAAGATCTTCTATCATATTCAGTATCTTCTGCGTATCCAGCTCCGCGCAACTGTGATTCGAGATCCCGCAGTAGAGGCACTTCTGATTACAGCGATGGGTCAGTGACCAGCTGACAGCCAGTGGGATCCTTCTTTTTAGAAAGATCTCTCTCGTTACTGCGTTGGCCCCCTGGAAAAGATGTCTCATGCTCATGAGGATATAAGGTTGACCTCTCTTATCTTCTCTATCATGTAGCGGATATCAGCCTCTTCTAAAAAGTGGCTGCATGGAAGGCCAAAGGACTTTCTCTTTATGCCTAAGGCTGCACTGTAAGGGCTGGCGTCTTCGTCTTGAAAAAAGCCTATCTCAGGGCAGACGGAGATATCGTCCGGTTTGGTATCTATGCCCTTCCTTAACAATGCCTTCCTGAAAGGCCCGGGCTCACGATCCAGCCTCAGGCGATACGAAAAATAGATATGCCTTGCTTCGTCTGCTGCTTTAGGCAATGAAAGCTCAGCCTCTCCTCCAAGACCTTTGCTTAACATAAACGCATTTTCCCTGGCTGATGCTATCCTGGCATCGATGCCCTTTAGCTGTTCTGTACCTACAGCGGCCTGCAGGTTTGTGAATCTCTTAAACAGGCCCTTAGGCAGATCTTTCCACTCTTCTACAAGCTCCTCAGAAAATCTGTCAAATACATCTATGCCCAGCAGTGAACAGGCCAAAGATAGGGGATATCCTATGTAAGGATATATGAGAGGATGTGTAACCGCAAATAAGATGGATATCTTAAGGATCTTTGCAAGCAGGGCACTCTTGGCCGGATATGCATAATCTTTCATATAGCCGGCTATCTTCTCTGCCAGCTCCTTATTGCCTGAAACTATCATGCCTCCGCCAAAACATGTTATGGTCTTCCCCATAGCAAAGCTGAAGACCCCCAGATCACCGAAGGTGCCGACTTTCTGACCTTTGTATTCAGCGCCGCAGGAGTGCGCACAGTCCTCGATGACCTTAAGGTTGTGTTTGCGCGCCACCTCCATGATCTTATCCATGCGGCAGCTCTGGCCAAAAAGATGCGTGGCCAGGATCGCTTTTGTCTTTTCTGAAACCTTGGCTTCGATCAAGGATGGATCTATATTATAGGTATCTGGATCAATATCTACAAAGACCGGTTTAATTCCCATGGCCTTTATGAGAACGGGTACTATGTGAAAGTTGTAGGCCGCAACTATAACCTCATCCCCTTCCCTGAGGCCAAGCGCCTTTATGGATAGGTATAGACCGAGCCTTGCCGAGTAAACAGAGAGGGCGTGATTACTACCGACATATCCTGCAAAGGCCTCCTGAAAGGCCTCTACATCGACACCCTTAAGAACCTTTCCGCTAAATATCAGATCACATACCCTGCGCAAAACCGGTGCAGAAAGGTTTATGCTGTGTCTTGGTAAAGCGCGAAAGCCAAACATAGTCATCCTCGGGCAGTATATTCCTTCTTGAGCTTCTCTATCTTATCAGGGCTGTTCTCGTTGAAGGCCTCAAAGCCCTTATCCTCTAAAGCGGCCTTCTCCTGCCTGAAGGCCATGTCTAAAAAGGCGCGCGCCTTTCTTCCCAACTCCTGAAAGGACCTCAGCCTCTTTATATGTTCAAAGATATATGAGGGCCGCGTGTGATATGAGATATACGCCCATCTTGTAAGCTCGTTGATCTGTTGATTGGTAAGTGAGGTCCATGGCCGTGGAAGCTCTCTGTCCTTCTCTCTGCCCAGGATCCAATCACGCCAATAATCCCTGTTTGTAGACTTGACCATCTCCTGCCACAAGGGAGTCAATGGTTTGGCAAGACATTTTGAAAATTGCACATAGTCTAAATTGAGTCTCTTGGCAAACGCCACAGTGCTCTTGACCGTCTCTTCTGTATCATGCGGGGCGCCTATCAAAAAGAAGCCCAGAGACCTTATGCCCAAATCGCGACAGGCGCCCACCGCCTGCTCTACCTGGCTGATAGATATGCCTTTGTTAATACCCTTCAATACACCAGGAGCGCCGGACTCCAGGCCAAAGTATATCCTTCTGCAGCCTGCCTTTTGCATCTCAGAAAGCAATTCCTTGTCTACTGTATCGACACGCGAGCGGCAGGCCCACTCGATATCCATCCCCTTCTCCTGCAAAAGCCTGCATATCTCCATCACGCGTTCCCTTACAACAGTAAACTCATAATCGAAGATATCTATCTCTCTGATATTATAACGGTGGTAGCACTCTTCGATCTCCTTTATTACCGTCTCAGGCGAGCGGGGATTATATTGGGTCCTTCCTGCTTCACAGAAGCTGCATGCGTAGGGGCAGCCCAAGGATGTGACCATAACAGTAAAATTCCTTCTCTCTGTAGGAAACTCTGCATAGAGTTCATTCGGCAGGAGATGGCGCGCGGGGTTCGGGAACTTATCAAAATCTATTTGCTGGGGATGCGGTGTAACAATGGTTTTGCCGGCCTTCTTGTAGACAAGGCCCGGAACCTTATCAAATGACGGATTCCCGCTCTCAATCTCCCCCAAGAGCGCGGGTATAGTATAATAAGCATGTTCGTGAATACCGAAATCTATCTCAGGATGCGAAACAGATTCATGCGGATAAGTCCTCAGGTTATAGCCGCCTATAACTACGGGCAGATCGAGATGCTTCTTTAAGAATCTGATCCAATCCATGGTATCGGGAAACATATATGTCGTCATCATGAACCCTAAGATGTCGGGATTGAATCTCTTCAGCCTCTCCAGTGTCTGCTGTTTTGACAGGTTGAGGGTCCTTGCATCCACAATTATTACCTCGTGGCCGGCTTTTTCAGCAATAGCGGCCACCCAGGCCAGGCTCAACGGGGGAAACAGGCCAAAGTACTTCTGGACGACCCTCAGGTTCTCCTCGTGGACCTTATATTTGAATGGATTAAATATGAGTGCAAATCTCATCATATATCTCATCAACGGTTATGGCCTTTAGGCACATGTTGTCCCTGCATACTGTGCTTCTATGATTATAGGCGCTCAGGCATGGACTGCAGGCAAATTTCTTATAGAAGACCTTTTTTGTCTGCGTAAGCGGGCCGTACAAGAGCGGGGTCTCTGGCCCAAAAAGGGCTACTATGGGGATGTCGGTAAGAGAGGCTATATGGACAAGGCCGCTGTCATGGCTTATAAGTACTTGTGACATACTGCACAATGTCAAAAGCTCAGCCATAGTAGTCTTTCCGATAAGATCCAGGCAGCGTTCATGGGAGATAGGGATCGAACATGCCGGCCTTTTGCCCGAGCCTATCAAGAGAACAAGGACATCCTCTTGCGCAAGAAGGCGGCGTATCAGCTCTGTATAGTATTCGACAGGCCATCTTCTCACAATAAGCTTGTCATCAAAGCCGTAATTTACAATAACGGTTCTCATCTTATCTTTAATAGGGCTGTTGGCCTTTTTCAACCTTTGCCACATCCGGCCTATCTCTTCTGTGGTTCTGGTTATCTTGGGTAAGCGGGTTCTTTCTGTCTGCACATGGCTCTTGAGTAAAGGCCTTTCATTCTTTGCAACATCGAGGGAATCAACCAATGCGATAAAGTTTTCACTCATATGAAGATATGGGTTATATGTAACCTTATGGGTGTGCAGATTACCCCTGTAAAGCCCCTCTGACTTGTATCTGTAAAAACCCGCTATCCTGACAGCGCCTGTCACATAGCTTAAGATACTTGAAAACCGCGAAAAGAGTTCCATATCCACAACTGTATCTATCTGCTCATTCCTGATCCTTCTGATATTCTTCAGGCAATCCGTAAATAACGCGGGGATACTGCTGCTACGCATTGTAATGATATTATCATCGGGTACCAGCCCGATCAGCCGGACGATCTGCGCCGTCTCCCCGAAAGACCAAAAGAAGATATCTGCGCCGGGGAATCTTTTCCTTGCCTTTTCTATCGCTTGAGAAGCAAGGATAGCAGACCCGATCTCTGAAAATCCCAGAAAGAGGACCTTTTTTGGCTTATCATTGCAGACGCGCCTTGAAGATAATGGCCTGCATATCATATTGCATAACGAAAGGAGCGCGCAGATAGGTATCCCCGCAAAAAAATCTATCCTTTTCGCCAGTGTTATATTCATACCTGCACTGCCCCGTAGGGCATCCTTTTGACCTTATCTTTCATGTACGGATTTGTAGCAAATAAGTAGGCGATCCTTGGCAGATCATAGAAGAGCGCGGGCGCGACCTTTATAAAATAATTCTTTAACGAATCGTTCTTTGCAATGGAATAATAGCGGTTTCTAAAGCATAGGTACTGCCTGAAGGCCCTGCTGCTTCTTGAGCTGTCTCCGGAATGACAGCATAAGAGCTCAGGCAGAAAGATTCCTTTCCAGCCTTTCTTCTGAGCGCGCCAGGCCAGATCCACATCTTCAACTAGAAAAAAGAACCTCTCATCAAAATATCCTGTCTCCTCTTTCAGATCCTCCAGCATACTTCGCCTGTAGAGCGCGACGGCAGAGCAGGCGCCAAATACAGGCATAGATTTGCTAAAATGGCCGTTGTTCTTTGCACCGCTGCCTATATCATAGAACCTCCTTGACCAGGATAGCCGTATACCACAGGAGTAGATGGTCTCAGAGCCTGGGCTTAATACCTTCGGCTGCACTATTCCGGTATCAGGGGTGAGGGTATCTATGGCCTTCAGCGCCTTTGCGATAAAGTCTTTACCTAAGACCGCGTCACAATCCAGTGTCAATATCCACTCACCCTGAGCTGCCTCTATTGCCCGGTTCCTTGCCTTACATGAGCCGATATTCTGGTTGTTTTCAATCAGGAGAACCTGCGGGTAGTCTCTTCTGATAAGCTCAAGCGTTCCGTCGTCTGAACCGTTATCCGAGACGATTACCTCCACCCCGCGAATATCCTGCAGGCAGAGAGAACGCAGGCAGTGGCTTATATAATCTATGCTATTTCGTGTTAATACAATTACTGAAAGCAATCCTTGCTCCTTCCAGGTCATCTGCACTCAACTCATCTGTTCTGATAATACATCTTTGTCCAGCATCATAGTCTTCCCATGACTGCGCCAGGAGCCTCTTATTCTGTTTCATAATCCTGAAATACTCTGTGCCGGGAAACGGCGTTGCAAAAGAAAACTGCACAGAATCGGGCCCTATCTCTTCTATAAAGCCCCTTGTCTCATCAAGTGTCTCCTTCGTCTCGCCGGGTAAACCTAAGCAAAATGTAAGGTGGACCTTTATGCCGAGCTCCATGGTGATCTTGATCACAGAATGTGCCTTTTTTAGATCCATCTTCTTGCCGCAAAGGTCCAAAATCCTGCTATCCGCAGACTCGATACCGTACTTGATAGCATAAAGGCCTGCTGCCTGCATAGCTTCAAGGAGCTCTCTATCCATAAGGTCGGCCCTTGCCATAGCTGCCCAGGGTATCTCTATACCTCTGCTCATAATCTCACTGCAGATATCAAGGACGTGGTCTCTATCAATATTAAAGACATCATCATCAAAGTATACCGCCTTAAACCCAAAGGCCTTGATCAAATACTCCATCTCATCCACAACGTCTTTGGGACTTCTCTTTCTGTGCCTGTGCTCCTTGTAGATCGTCTGCGGCCAGAGGCAGAAACTACATCCAAATGGGCAGCCCCTGCTCGACCAGACCTGCGCATTGGGCAGGGGGAGATCACAAAATGCGTCATTATAATTTAAAATAGGCACGTCTTTTCTCTCAGGCCATGGCAAGCTATCAAGATCATCGATCGTCGGCCTGGGGCTGTTTGCCCTGATATGAGAGTCGTCCCTGTAAACCAGGCCCAGCACCGATTTCAATGTTAAGCCCTTCTCGAGGGAATCTATAAGCTCTAATAGCGTATATTCGTACTCACCGGTCAGGATATAATCTATAAATCCATGCTCTGTTAGTATCTCTTGGGCAAAGATGCTTGCATGCGGACCACAAAGCCCTATTCGGCAATTCCCAAAACTCCTGTGAATAGAATCAATGAGGCTTATGTCATTTTTAAAAGAAGGCGTAGAGGTCTCAATAAGGATGAGGCCCGGATCATAGGCCTTAATCTTCTCGATAAGCGAGGCCTCATCGCTGCCCTCGGCAATAGAGTCTATCAGGCGCGCCTGCTTGCCTTCTCTCTTAAGAAGCGACGTTGAATAAGCAAGAAAGAACGGAAAAGGAATATAGTGGATAAGGCCGTCGGCTTCAGGCTCTGAAGTAAATGGCCATCGCGAGCCTGCACGCACACCAAGGCGCCCTTCTTTCTTCCATGGCGGGTTTAGTAAAAGTGTCCTCATGCTATTTCTTAAGGTCCAGATGTCTTTGGATCTGCTCAAAGAATGTCCTTATCTGCTGAATGTTCTGGTTAAGATCTCTTGTATCGCAGTTCATCTGCTCAGAATCACTCTTTAGCTCTGCAAGAACAGGGGGGATCTCTTTCTCGAGTGCGCTAATACCTATAGATAGAGCCTGAAGCTGATCTCTTGAATCCTGTATGTTGGCATCCATCGACTGCGTGTTACCGGCCATAGACTGCATGTCGCCGGCCATAGACTGCGTGTTACCGGCCATAGACTGCGTGTCGCCGGCCATAGACTGCATGTTGCCTGCCACATCCTGTAAACTTGATATGATTCTCTGCATATTGACGCTACCTTGAGATTTTAATTCTTTCAGGTTATGCGAGAGGGATTCGAGCTCTGCCTTTAAGGCCTGGCTGGTCTCTCTTATCTGGCTTGAGACACCAATTGCCTCCTGAAAAAGGATTGTCAGGTCATTGGACAAGAAACCCTTTAGGTCAAAAAGGCCCTGGCCTATGTTGCCGAACATCCTGATGCAGCAAGCAGCAATAAGGCCTGCCAATAATACCGCGATCCCTTTAAATAGAAACGCCGCCTCGCCAAAACCCCTTAAAATAAGATATAGGCCTGCGCCAGAGGCAGCTATGGCTGTCAGCCAGGAAACGGCCGCTAAGCAACGGGTGATCGGCATCTTATCCTTCGCAAGCATACTGTCTATCTTCATTATTAATCCTCCTTTTTTAATGAGCCCCTGCTGCTTCGCTTTGCCTGTATCCGAAGGATGCGAAGCAAAGCGGCAGGGGCGAATTAAACCCCCCACCACTTTCGCAAATAGCCTTATCTCTTTGCAGCTGCCTCTATCATGCTGATGGCCTTGGGGTAAGAGGCTGCCAAACTATTGAGCCACTTGTGATAATTCAGATATACAGCATCCAGGAAATATTCGCGAAGATTGGGGTGATTCTTTTTTCGAAGATCGTTCCAATCCGGATGCAGCGTAACAAGATTATGGAGTTTATCTACAAGTTTAGAATCCTTTATCTTATAGGTGGTCATCAGGATATCTCTAAAAAGCCTCTTGTGCAGGCTCCTGCTAAAATGGTCTCTGACAACCTTTCCTAAAACCAGATTCATAGCAAAGAAGTTCTGCTGAAATGAAAGGTCTTTTTTTGCAAGGCTCGTTAGCTGCTTGCCGCGGAAATAATGATAAGAAAATGTCAGATCCAGCAACGAAAGCCAGCAGGAGAGCGAGGTGGCGTCTGGCCTTGCGCCATTTTTCTGATAGAGATAGTATTCAAAATCCTTGACCACGTGGTGAAACCCCAGCAAAAAGTCCATATACACCAAGCGGTATCTTCTTGCCTTGATATCCTCAGTCATATAGCGGTTTGCCAAACCTATGCTATCCTTGATCTTTGCCTTAAGTCTCTTCTCGCTCGAGTAGTACCCCTTCTTCTGATAATAGGGAAAATGCCAATTCCAGTAGCCACTCAGTACAGAGTAGGCACTATCACGCCTCTGATGGTGTGCCAATGCCTTGGGTTCATATGAAAGCTTACAACCCTTCTTCTTGAGGCGCTGACATATATCAACATCCTCATAGTTGTTTCTTAAGTCTTCTTTATATAGACCTGCCTTCATCAGGGCCTCTTTGCAAAAAAGGGCATTAGATCCAAATAAAAACGGAGGCTGAGTCTGCTTCTTATGCCAATATTGCCTCATATGCGTAGAGCGCCATAGATCGAACACAGTAGTCGTATGCGCCTCGGCCAGCCTTCCTCCGGCGCCTGATGCCTTGCCAGCTCTGACTCTTTTCGACAGCAGGCTAAGCCAATCGGGCTCAGGCACACAATCCGCATCCAGAGATGCAATAAGGTCTGCGTCTATACTCTTTATGGCCGTATTCCTTGCGGCTGCCAGGCCCTTATTTCTTTTATGCCCTACCAGCCGCACAGGATAACGTGAGACGATCCTGGCAGTATCATCTGTCGAGGCGTCATCCACAACAACAACCTCATCCGGCATAAGACGCTGCTTAAAAACACCTTTAAGCGTAGCCCCTATGTGCTTCTCTGCGTTAAAACATGGAATATAGAGCCCTATCTTCATATCCTTAACCTTACAGTTCTCTCTCAAGCCTCTTCTTCGCTATCTTGATCTCCTGGAGCGCCTTGCTTATCTCCCCTTTGCCCAGCGAGCGCTTAGGCAGGACGCTTCTCTGAAACCTCTTTACAAGCCTCTTAAAAACGGCCTTTAATGAACCTCTATAGGATCTATAGAACCTATACCTGTTTCCTATATGCGCCATAATGCCCCTGGTATCCTGTATGAGCCTGTTTATCAGTCTGCTGTAGGCCCTGGGACTTTTCAACTTGCTGATCTTATTCAGATGGGTCTTTTTTTGCTCATTGGGCCCGAAGACCTCATCATAACAACTCATCATGCAGCCAGGGCAGCCACCCTCTTCCACCATCCTCTTTATGCGCTTATGTCGCTCTGAATCCCATAAGTCAAAGAGTCTGGTCTTTCCCACATTACCTATCAGTTTATCGGAATCATTTATAACCCAACACGGAAAAATGTCGCCTTTCGAGCGTATTGAACACGTATCATAGATGCCTTCGCAGCCATGCCTTAAGCCAACCGGCTCGCCGCTCAGATAAGAAGGTATCCGCCTCAAATAACCTTCAGGGTTGATAGAGATATGCTCTCTTCCTGCACGTTCAATGACCTCTTCGATGATACCGGCAGCATTATCCAGATCCTTTTTGTTTATAAAGAACTCCTTTTCCCTGGATTTATCGCTCACGAAGAGCCTGCTAAAGGGCTGAAACATTATAGTTGTAACCCCGTATAATTTGGAGAACTCTACTATATAAGGCATGTTTTCGTAATTATCCCTGCATACCATGGTAGCTACTGTAGCCTCGATCTTATGTTTCTTCAAATTTTCTAATGCCTCAATCGCTGTCTTGAAGGCACCTTTGCCCCTGAGATGATCATGAATCTGCTGCGGCCCGTCTATGGATATATTGACAACATCGACCCCTGCTTCAAAAAGCCTGCCAGCAACCTGATCATCTATTTTGTGCCCGTTGGAGGTCAGGCAGGCTGTCATATGGCTTGCTTTTGCATGGGATATGAGCTCAAATATATCATCCCTTAATAAAGGCTCTCCCCCGGAAAAGACAAAGGTGTAGAACCCGAGCCTTGCCGCGTCCGTTATAACCTGTTTTAACCGGTCTGTGCTTAGCTCCTCTGTCTTATTATGAGGGATGTCACACATCCTGCATCTCAGGTTGCACCTGTTCGTTACGCAAAATATTATCTCTTTTAATCTGGCCATCTTACTTGGCTATATCCTCATATCTTTCTAACGCGGCTATTGCCTTCTCTATGATCTCTCTTTTTTTCTCAGTACCTACCTTATCCTCTTTCAGCCTTTTGATAAGGGCATCCGCGATAAAAATCGGGGAATCGGAGACGGGATGTGCCCAACATGTCTGAAGACACGGTTTTTGGCACTTCTTCATTAGGCAACGTGCCTTATGCGCCTCTTTGGTATGAAGGCAGTCATCGAGCGAACGCTTTCCTATATTGCCGAAGCTTGAACCACAACTTCTTACCTCTCCATCAGGGCCTATATTTATGAATACAAAGGGATTGCACTTCCAATCTTGCCTGGTGAGGGCACCTTCGAAATGCTTGACCCACAAGTAAGGATCGTGCAAAAAGGCCACGAGGCCGTTTTTGTCCTGATAATCGCATATCTTATCTATCTGCCCCTTGAGCAGCTTAAGATTATCCTGCCTTATCCAGAAGGGGGCATCAGGCGAGGTATTCTGCATATCATCCTGGGCAACGACTACAGGGTGGTATACCAGACAATCGATGCCTAATCCTCGCGCCAGCGGTATAATATCGTACAACTCGGTGACATTCTCCTTCATTATTGTGGTCCAGACAGATATCTGGGGACCCCTGCCCAACTCCTCTTTTGCCAGGACAAGATTCCTTATGGCATTCATGGCCTGTGAGAAACTGCCCTTCTGCCTTATGGAATCATGTGTGGCTTCCTTTGCACCATCCAGAGAGATGGCTATATTCTCTAATCCTGAGCTTATTATCTTGTGAGCCAGCTCCTTATCTATCAATGAGCCGTTGGATACAGACTCAACCGGGATACCTCTCCTTACAGCATAATCTATCAATTCGAAGATATCTGCCCTTAAAAAGGGTTCGCCTCCTGTCAGTATCACAGAACAATCCCAGTCCCACCCGGCGATCTCATCCAGTGCCTTTTCTAATGTCTCCCTTGGAAGCTCATAACCCTTTAAAATCTTTACAACGCCGCACATCTGGCAATTATAGGTGCACTTATGGCTCAGGCTCACATAGACCCAGTAAGGCCTGGCAAAGAGATATTCCAGGACCTCTGAAAAGTGATACGCAAGGTTGGTCTCAAACTCCTTAAGATAATCCATCTTTCCTAAGTTCCTTCTTAATAACCTCATACAGGTTTTCTGTGATAATCTTATATCCTTCTGCATTGGGGTGAGAGTTATCATACAGGAAGAGGTCACTCATCTCAGCTCTCTTTAGCCTCTCCTGGAAAAGAGAATCATTGTCGATAACCGGCACAGAAAAATCTTTTGCAATAGACCTCTTCTCATCTATCCCATCAGGGTCTTCATCTGGATAGCTCTGAATTATTATCTTGACCCCATATTGTTTTGCAAGGATAAGCATCTGCTTTAGATTGTAATCGAACATCTCTTCCAGGGCCTCTGGATCAATAGCCCTGTCACCTGTGACGTGTTCAAGGGGATCTACTGCCGGCTCCTCCGAAAGAGCTCTTGTGTTGAGCAGGATCAGTTCTATCATTTTGTATGTACGCATTTCTGACAGATATATCTTAAGCCTGGTGATCAACCTGTAAAATGGATTTAGCGTTATGAATCTATAGATATTACTGTCTGCAAAATTCCATCTATCATTTGCGCCTGTCAAGACTATCACCATGTCGGGCCTTATGCCTGAAATCAACATATGCCTTAGATACTTTAAGGCCTGGCTGGAATTAGAGCCTGGCATGCCCAGATTAAAGACCTTATAGTCTCTGTTATAGGGCCTATGTTCATTTAACATCTTCTCCAACTGCTTTGGGTATGTGAACTCCGGCTCAACACCCCAGCCATAGGTAAAAGAATCACCCAGGCATATGATATTATAACTGTCGCTGGGAAGCTCTCCGAGTTTCTCCCTCTGTCCATAGAAACAGGCAAACAGCCTGAGTATCAGCTCTGTCATTACAAGAAGAAAAATGAGATATATAAAGATCCTCTTTAGCATCTTATAGGAGTTTATAGACGACCTTTCTGCCGTCAGTTATCCTTATATTACGAATGGACAATCTTAAGGACCTCTTCATCCCGGAGGGCTCTACCGAAAACAGGATCTCTCTGATCTCCCATGAAAAATCCCTGTTTTCATAATCATTATCATCGGGCAAAAATTCCACCAAGGGTATAGATACCGTATGCCAAGCTCGGTCCGATACGACATACTTAGAAGCCACAGCTACATCCTCGCCACTGTTTATCTCCTTAAGGTAGACCTGCAATCGCAGTCTCTGCTGTGGCCTGCCATTGCCTCTTATAAGAAACTGCAGGACTCCATCTTCATAGCAGTCCTTAATCACTAACGACAGTGAGAAAAGAAATCCCCGGACCTGCTTCTTCTCATCATCGCTAAGGTGTATATTTAAGACGTTGCCGCTGATCTCTACACCTTTGCCATCTGCCGCTTCAAGCATGCCGCCATCAGAGACCGTATAGGAAGATGGGAAATATATCTTTTTTTCAGCCAGGCCGTGCTTCTCTATCATCTTCCTCTCCTCCATCTCCAGGAAATCCGCCGCTCTCTCCTTCGGGCCCAGTATACGATATGCGTAAAGGATCAGTGATGCTAAAAATAGAGCGCATATAAAAAGGGCGGCTGCCCTGTTAAAGATGGTCCTCATCATGGCGTTCGCCGGATACTTGTCCGCTCTTTAATAAATTGCTGGTATTGGGCAGAAGTGAAGAAACTCCTGCCCTTCCTACCGATATGCCTCTTAAAGAATGCGACCGTTTCCAATCTTTTCTCCAGCGTGTTCTCCTCATTTGTGGAATACCAGTCGTTAGGATTAAACTCATTGTCGAACCTTATCCCAAGCTCATCCTTGTGCATATAGAGGTATGAGCCGCGCATTATCACCAGTGGATGATAATATATCTCATCTATAAATCTCCTGTTTCTGCTTAAAAAATCGGCTGTCATGGCGATGTCATCTTCGGTCTCCCCGGGATATCCAACCACTATATTGACATCTGTGCGTATCCCGGCACCCTTTGTCTGCCTTATGATCCTCTCTGCTGCCTCTACTGTAAAGGCCTTGCTCATGCGTTCCAATATCGCGGGGCTTGCGCTCTCAAGGCCATAGCTCACATGGCTAAGCCCTGCCCTTCTCATCCTGGATATAAAAGCCTCATCCATCTCTTTTCTCAAAGATGCCTGTCCGCCCCAGGAAATAGAGACCTTCTTATCTATCAGCAGGTCTGCCAGCCCGGACAAGGCCTCTATATTACCGTTGATGAGGGAACCGCTGAAGAAGAACGACTTAATAAAAGGGTACCTGGTAAGCTGGAATTCTATTTCCTTAAATATATTCTCTGCGCTTCGAAAGCGGTACTTCTTCCATATTCGCGATTCACTGCAGAACGAACACCTGTAGATACAGCCCCTGCTTATTGAAATGGGCAGCTCCTTAAAACCATACTCCAGCATATCAAAATCTGAATAATCTGCAAAGGGTAAGGAATCCAGATCCTCTATAAGATCTGCATCTTCGCAGGATAGGACCCTGCCATCTTCTCCTCTTGAAGCTATGCCGGGAAAGGGGCCTATCCTTCCTTCCTTCACTGCCATCTCTAAGATACGGGGTAATGCCTTTTCACCCTCCAGGCAGCAGACTGCATCTACATCCGGGTTATTGTGTAATAATACCTCTCCGAGTTCAGTCTTAAAGCAGTGCGGGCCGCCAAAGATAATAAGTATGTCTTTATTCTTTGTCTTTATTCTTTTTGCTATCTCCTCTGAAAAAAACTTATTCAGGCCGGTAACCGTAAAACCTATAAGGCCGCAAGTCGCCCGCAGGATCTCCCTAACACAGAGATCTATAAAATCGCCATGTTCTCTAATAATATGGCTGACGTACTCATCGCTATACCAGTTTGTCGGATTATCATATATACCTGCCTGCCCCTTCTCAAGGAGGTATCTATAGAATCTTATATTCAGATCCAGGCACCTGGCCTTATGCCCCTGCTCCTCACAGACCGCCTTAAGCAGCGCCAAACTGTAAGGTGGTGTACTCGTTGTCCATGATGGCGCCTGCACTAAAATAATATTCATTTTGCTCAAACCCCTTATGCCTGAACTTCACATTCATAGTGCGTATGAAGCTTTCTTGCCAGATCCCTAAAGCGCCCCATTCGCTCCTGCCTTATCTCAGGCGTGCTCTCCTTAGAGTACCAGTGCCCCTGATCATCAAAGGTAATGCCATAGGTTTCGGTATTTAAACCTAAAAAAGAACCCTCCTCAATGTGGCAAGACGTTACCTGGTCGAATCTATGTATAAACTCCCCCATCTCTTCGATGAACCTCAAGGTCTGTTTGAAATCTTCCTCTGTTTCAGTGGGGTAACCAATAATAAAAAAGCAGTTCGGTTCAATGCCTGCGCTGTGGGTATCCTTTATAATACGCCTGATCGCACCCAGATCAGTGGATTTTCTCATGTCTTTTAAGACCCCGGGTGAACCGCTCTCAACCCCGTATGCCAGGGCGCAGCACCCGGCCTTCTTCATCTTCGAAAGCAGCCTATAATCCATCTCTCTCCTCAGCATGGCCTTGGCTGACCATTGCATGCGGATTCCTGAATCGATGATAAGATCGCATATCTTCTCAAGGCGCTCTATATCACCGTTAAAGATAGAATCCACGATCTCAAAAGAACTTGCAGAGTATCGCTTTGCCAGATTCCTCATATCCTTCACAGTCTTTTCAGGCGATAAGCAGCGGTACCTCTTCCATAAAGGGCTGTCAGCGCAAAAGGTGCACCTGTTTATACAGCCTCTGCTGGTCACAACAGGCAAGGCCTTTCCCGTATAATCGGCCAGGTCAAGATCTGTATAATCGGGCTCGGGTATAAGGTCCAAATCCTTCATTAATTCACGCGGGCTGTTTGCGATGATCTGCTCATCTCTTTTTAAGACAATGCCTGTTGTAGTGCTGAAATCCTCACCCTTTTTGATCTTGCTCATAAGCTCAAGCAGGGTCTCTTCCCCCTCGCCGGAGACCAGGACATCAAAGGTATCGAATATATCCCTGTTCGCAGGGGATATAGGCCTTATGCCATCGAGCGCAACCCTCTTAATCCTGTCCACCTCAGGGCCTCCACCAATAATCACAATCTGCGGCTCCATCTTCTTAAGGCTCCTTGCAAGAGCCACGCTCGCATTTATACTGGACATGTATAAAGACAGGCCTACGGCCCTGGGCTTAAACTCCAGTATCCTCCTGGCCCAGATATCAATAAATGGCGCAAGGAATTTCTGGATATCCCTCTCGAACATATGAGGCAAGACAAAGTGGTCTGGATAGTTTAGCTCCCAGTACTTCTTTTCATCAAACATCTTATACGACTTGATATTTATGTCAAAGCATCTGCAGGTTATATTGTTTGCCTCCAAAAAGCCCTTTAAGTAACCAATAGCTGCTGGGGCCTGAATCACGCCCCAGCCAGGGCACATCACAAGTACAAGATCCAGGTACTCATCTCTTTTTTTAAACCAGGGCAACATCTCTACTGCTCCTTCTCAAAAGGATAATATATGGGTATGGTACACAAGGGTCTGCAATTCAGGCTGCAACCCTTCTTGCTGCAACTACCCTCCTGCACATTGCTCTGTTGCATTTTTGCCTTGTTACCAAAAAGATATACGATACCACCATCGAATTCATACTCCTTAGAGGAATTGGCGTCTACCCATTCCTGCATCTTGCCATCCTTATCAGTATGAAGGATGTGATGCAGATCCACAAGCCAAAGCCTCTCGTAATTCCTGAAATTACTCTCAATTGTTTCTTGCGCAAACTCAAATTCGATGATACCAAAAAAGTTTTTTACCCGGCTGCCATCGTATCTGTAGTAGATGTCTGCTCCGCAAGATGGGATGACCGCCTCTATGGGAGAGGTATTCTTCATATCCAGGTAATACTGTGTTGCCAGGATACCAGGCCCCTGTATGATAATAATCGCGTCCTCTTCTCTGCAGCTCTGCTTTAGATAATCTGCCAGTGATCTAAAATCTGCATAGTGGCGCCGGTAATCTTCGGGTATATATTCTTCAGTGGTAAGGCTATAGCTGCTTAGTACAAAAAATAGGGTTGAACTGCAAAAGACAAGAACCATCCCTGCGATCAAGGCCTTATTCTTTAGACTCAATATCCCGTAGGAAGCCAGGATAATAAAGAAGGGAGAGGCGAATAGAAAATAACGCGCTGTAATATTAGCATTAAATATGAAAAAGCACGCCAGGAAAAAGATGCAGGGAAAGGCCCAAAGCAAAAATAGAAAAACCCCTTTTCTGCGCTCAGTCTTCTTAAAGATACAGACAGAAAACCCCAGCAGGAACAAAAATATATTAACAGGAAAAAAGTTCCTGATGCCGCCAAAGGTGTTCAGAAAGAAAGGGAACACCTCTTGTATCTTCCATCCCCAGGCATAATCACCGAAATTGCTCTTCCATATAATACCTTCGTATGCCTGCACTAATCCGGGTAAGATCAAGACACCTATTATCTCCACAGAAAGCATAAACCTGAATAATTTCTTTTTGCACTTTGCGGAAAATAGCAGGAAAAATAAGACCTCGGCAGCCAGGATCATAATAAACGGATAAAAGGCATAAAAGCCCAAGGCTGTAGACACTATAAAACAGACCGTCAGGATCAATGAATCCCGCTCCATGCTCTTATAAAAAAAGTAGGCTGAAGAAAGCGCCATAAATACAAATAGTGAATACATCTCCGCGTTTGCTGAATAGTGTATATGCCACAGTGAAGCGGAGAGCAGGAAAGCGCTTAAAAGGCCTGCTTTCTCGTCAAAGACCGCCGACCCAAGCAGAAATATAAGCAGTATACTGCTAATGCCAAAAAGCATAGCTGGCAGGCGTATTATAAATTCATCCCTTCCAAAAAAGAAGAACAAGTGCATAATGATATTCTTCAGGTGGGCCTGGTCTGGAGCGTGTAAATCAAATACCCTGTTGTTGTCAAAAACACGAGCAGACTGTGCAAGCGTAAGGCCAGTGTTATAGGATATGGACCCGCGGGTAAGCCCGGGTATTGGGCTCAATAACACAAGGATCTCTGCGGCTATTATAATTATTAATATAACCTTGACCTTCATATGTTTCTTAAACATTGGCTGCGCCTCTGCCGTTCTGCCCTCTTTTTAATACCCCAAAGACAAGCTTCTTATAAAAGGCGTCCTGAAGCTGAATAAATTCATCCCTGTACGAACACCACTGTAGGCATGGATACCTGCATTTCCTTATCAGCTGCCTATAAGATCTTGCCTTCTTTGAATACCACATGTCCTTAAGTGTATCCTTTTTGATATCACCGAAATTTGCCACATGCTGCTGTTGGTTTACGCAGAAATACAGCTTTCCTTCCTGCACTATCTGCACGCGGTTATATCCCGCATAACAAGGGTAGGCTCTCGGGCTTACTTTGCCCCTGAAATAACCCTTTATGAGTTTAAGCTGTTTTATGCTATTTGCTACAAAATCAAAATTTTCAAGCGATTCCTTCTTAAAGACTATTAACCTGTCTATAGACTCATCCAGCTGGTTCAATCTTGTTTTTGGCACAAAGCCGGGAGCAAGATCCTGCCGTTGTGTCTGGTCAATATTGTTCGCTACAACCGGTTGAAATATTATCCTCGCAATACCCAGTTCTCTGCAGAGGCCTACAACATCCATCAGCTCATGGATATTGTCATCCATAATGGTGCAGACCGTAACCAGCCTCGGGGTCTCCTGCCCCTGGCTTTTCTTCATATGGTTCAAGGTCTTGACATTGCTGATTATCCTGTCGAGCACATCCACGCCCCTTATCTTGCTGAAGTTTTCCTTTGAGGCAGAATCTATAGATATGCTCAACCAGTCAGCGCCATTCTTGAAACACCTGCTAATGTTCTCTTCGGTCAGAAGAACGCCGTTTGTGACTATCACTGTATTAAGGCCAAGGCCTTTGGCATAACCTACCAGGTCGAAGAGGTCACTTCTTAAAAAGGGCTCGCCTCCGATAAAAAGAAACGTCTTTGTTCCCAGCTCCACGGTCTCTCTGATAGTCTTCCTGAAGGTCTCTGAGTCTATCTCGGTCTGTTTGCCCTCGCTCTCGAGCAGCCTACCCTGTGCCTCCATACTGCACATCTTGCAGCTCAGGTTGCACTTGAAGCTAAAATTCATCTGTACAGTATCCGGAGGCAGGATCGGATAATCCAGTTTTCGCGAAAGCCAGAATAAAAAACAGTTCTTGCTAAGATCTAAGAAGAATTTTGTATTCATTGGTCGCAAAAACAGGGTAAGAGGCAGGGCCACGAGCATCTTCTTGCCTTCTCCCAAGCCCTCATTCTCTCATCCCCGTCTAATGCCTCCTTTAGGTTATTGGTCTTTACATCTCCATAGCATGAAAAACATGTTGTAAGGGTACCCTGGTTGGAGACAAGAACAGTACTATGAGCAGAAGTACACTCTATCTGCTCTGAGGTTAATGCCCCCCGGAAATACTTCTTAAAAAGAGACAGGTTCATGGCTGAATTCTTTACAAAAGCGGGATTATCTTCTTTAAGCCCTATCAGCCTGTCCACAACCCCATCCAGAAGCGGCAGGTTGCTATCTGAAATCCAATACCGGGATCTCTTTCTCTCATGCATCTTCAGATTGTTAGGAAGCAGAGGCTGGTACTGTATCGAGTTTGCGCCTAAGGACTGCACAAACAACCCTATATCGTAGAGCTCCTCTAAATTTTGGTTTAAGGCTATGGTGATCACATTAAAATTTACCTGCGGGTGCCGGCTCTTTAGCAACCTCGTCTTCTCAAGGGCCTCATTCGTCTTATGCCAGGCTATATCTGAATTCCTCACCTCATTATGGATATCCGGCCTTAGGGAGTCGAGCGAGAAGACAAGTGAGATCGTCCTGTCAATAAGGTATGGCCTCAATTCCTGGAAACACTCAGCAACCAGGATACCATTGGTCAATATACCTAAGTTTCTAATCCCGATCTCTTTGGCGTAGGCCAGCAGCTGAAATATATCCTTTCTCAGCAACGGCTCACCGCCTGATAGCGCTATCTCTTCTATCCCCAGCGTCTTGGCCTCAACGAGCATCCCTTTGACATAAGATGCCTCTATATCAGGCTCCCTGCTGCCTGTCTTCCATATATCGCAAACCCTGCATGATAGGTTACAGGAGTGTGTTATGTCCATGATCAGGAGCTTCGGGATATGGGTCTTCGGCACAGAACCGAGAGGTAACCTTCTCACCCTGAAGAACTCCCGGATATTACCTGCCAGATAGAATATCTTGTGCAATGTAAAATACGTATAGACAGATATCCTCTTGCCCAGATTCCTGATCTTATATTCATCGATAAGCCTTCTGCCAAGGCTGTAGCTAAAACGTGGTATCTTTATGGTATTGGCAAGCGTGGCAAGCCAGAAAGAGAACCTGCCCGATCTTATCTCTTTGAGCAGCGGGTGGTCATTATGCACCTTCTGAACAAGGAAGTTGCCTCTGCCATAACTGTACGCCTGTTTCATAAAACTGGCCAGCCTGTCATCCCGGCAATGCATGAGCCTTATCTGCTTATCCCAGATGAATCTCTCGCCGTTCTTATAGAGGCTCCAGAAAAACTCCAGGTCTTCGCCGCCAGGCAGCGGAAAGTCTTCATTAAAGCTATATCTGTCGAATATGCCTCTTTTGAAAGAGACGTTGCATGTTGGAAAAAAGATGACCTCATCCTTGCCATTTGACCTTGTATAAATAGCACCGTTGCTTAAAAACTGGCCTATTAGCCTTGCTGCTCCGCTGTCAGGCGTAAGAGAAAGACCGCCTACAGCAGCTATTGCCGGTCTCTTCTTATGGGACTCCACCATCAGCCTGACCCAGTCCTTTTCTAACATGCAGTCATCATCGGTAAAGGCTATGATCTGCGCCCTTGCCTCTTTTATGCCCAGATTTCTGGCGCTTGCAGGCCCCTGGCGGGTTTTATATAGATATCTTATGTTGTGAACGCCCCCAGAAAGGCTCTCTACTGCCTGTCTTGTCATATCAGTCGAACCATCATCAACGACTATGATCTCATATCCTTCCTCAGGCCAGTCCTGTCTCATCAGAGACCCAAGGCACTCCCTGAGCTTGTGGCCACGGTTATGTGTTGGTATGATGACTGATATCTCTACCATAAAAGATTACCTACGGTTATCTTGCCTTGAGCATAGGCGTATTGGCCTGGTTTGAGTAAGGCCTTTTTGGTATTGCACAATTGCAATACCCTGCCCCTGTGATAGATGTCCGAATTCACAATGGTAAGGCTCCAGTCTTCATCAAGGCCTTCAGGATTGAATAAAACCTGCGGCAGGTGGCCATCCCCGTCACCCCCTGTAACACCTATACAAACCTTATCCCTGCCTGACCATATGCAGTCCCAATCATCATCTACATCACCCCTAAATGGAGGAAATTCCCCCTTATCATCCTTGCCTCTAAACCATTGCAAATATCTCTCTGAAAGCATAAGGCTCATCTGAAGCCGGTCTATCTCTATCTCATCATCCACCTGCATGTCGACCTTGAATCCGATAGAACCTTCCGGCAATAATCTTATCTGCCAGTATTGGGTCAGGGGCAGATAGCGCCATCTTCCTATTGCACTAATAGCTGAGGCGTCTTTGTTCTCAAGCTTCCATATCGCAGATGATGCAGAGGTATGCCAGCGCCCTCCGGAGCGCAACGAAGAATAGAGGCCCAGCCTTTTGGTCTGCTCTTCTCCTTTCCAGTATATTCGGCCGCTGCCTGCATCAAAGGCAAACTTTATCCCATCAGCCTCAAGTATATTCGCCTGAGATCCTATATCAACGGGCCTTGCCTTACCTATGGAAACCTCTGTCTCAAAGCATCTATATTTACCCGGCGAAAGCGTGGCATCTGCCTCTTTCTCAACCTTGTCTATTCTTACCACCCTGGCCTTGCTATAAAAATCAGAATTAAAGACCTTGGCAAAATTGCCTATCTTATCAGAAAATCCGACATTTAATGCAGGATATCGCTCTTCCTTACCCTGCAACCCCACTATGCCATCGGGGATACACCTTTGCACAGAATCCTGCTCCAGCTCAAGAAACTGCAACGGAAATCCACCTGTATCATAGTCGCTGAACCATCGGTCGTATGACGGCGTAAACATAAGCTCCATATGCTGCTGCTGAATATGGATATCTTTGTCAACACGCATGCCTATCTTCCAGATAAACGAATCCTTTCCAGTAAGCTCTACGGTCCATATCTGGACCACGGACAACTCATGCCAAAAACCTTCTGCCACGAGAAGATCCTCACTCAGTTTTTTGATATTCCAGCGCGCTGATGAAGAGTGGTACCAGTTACCATTTATACAGACCGAGGTGCTCATATGCTGGTCCTTTGTCAGATCAGTCCCGCCCCATGAGAGTGCCATGCGCCCTTCCCTTAAGATCAACCTTAAGCTCCCACACGAAAGGCTGGTCTCGTCCTCCAGGCTCTTCAGATACTTATCCAGATCAGGGGTATCAAAAGAGATCTCACCGGAAAAATAAAGTAGGTGGCCACCGTGGCTTACTGAATAATTACCTGCTCCCAAACTCTTATATTGCAATACACGGGAATTGGTATAATAGTCTGTGTTAAGTATCTGCGAATAGCCGGATGGGGGGCGCTCAGGCTGTTCAAAAAGCAGAGACGGCATCTTCTTGCCGGAAGTCCCGGGGGATCTTACACCAATGCACCTTCTGAAGATATTTGCCTCGATCATTTGCTGCCAACTATTTGCATCTTCGCATATTTGAGGAAAACTTCCCTTCTCCATAGGTGTAAACCACTCTGTGTATGCATCGGTCAGCATGATGCTGGTGCATCGCTCTTCGATCTCTATGGGGTCCTTTGAATCTATCTCGATATCGCATCTGATCTTGCCGTCCTTGGTGATCTGGAGCCTCCAGGTCTGCGTCAAGCCCAACTGATAAAATGTACCTGTGGCGGTCAGGCTCTCATCGGATTCTTTCTCAACCTCCCAGTATGCCTGTGAAGAATCGCGCCATCTCTCTCCTATGCGAAAGCTTGTATGAACCCCTGAATGGGGAGTAAGAAGCACATCCTTCCAATTAAGAAATAGCCTGCCGTTATTAAACACAGCGGTCAGATCCCCTTTCATAAGACTGCCCACGCCTTCTTTGGCACCGACCATCTGCGAATACAGCGGGATAACATCCTCGGTTAAGCCGTCTTTGACGATCCTGCCCTCTTTAAGCATTATGGTCCTTTTGCAAAGGCGCCTGAGCATATTCATATCATGTGTCACAAACACGATCGTCTTGCCCTGCTCTTTCAGCTGGAAGATCTTCTTTATACACCTTCCCTGATAGTACTCATCCCCTACCATCAATATATCATCTATCAAAAGCACGTCTGGATCCATGTGTATCGCAATAGAGAACGCAAGGCGGACAAACATGCCCTGAGAGTAACACTTCACAGGGGCATTTATGAATTTGCCAAGCGACGCAAACTTCTCGATCTCATCGTATTTTTTGTCGATCTGGGCCTGCGTCAGGCCAAAAAGGCTTCCACTTAAATATATGTTCTCTCTTCCGGTAAGTTCAGGCTGAAAACCCGCGCCTAATTCCAATAAACCCGAGACCTTGGCGCGCAGGTTCAATTCCCCGCGATCCGGCCTTATCATGCCCGCAATCAACTTCAAGATAGTGGACTTGCCTGCGCCGTTTTCACCTATAATGCCGATGGCCTCCCCTTTCTTGACCTTAAAGCTCACATCCTTCAAGGCCCAGAAGTTGTCCCACGAAACCTTGCCGTCGGTAATGAATTTAATGCGGTACATCTCCCATACATTCTTTAATTCAATAAAATCCATCTCACATCCGCTTTAATAGTGTTGGTTCAAGCCGCCAAAAGATCAGTATGCCAGATATAAGGCTCACCAATGCCCAGAGAAATACGCCAAGGAATACGGGCAAACTCGGAATTGCCGCATTAAAGAGAACCTCCCGATAGTAGGTTATATACGGGGTCATGGGGTTCAGGTAGGAGATCCAGCGAAATCCTGCAGGTACCATATCTACGGTATAGAAAACGGGTGTAATCCAGAACCAAAACATCAACAAGACCCCCATTATGTGGCCGATATCCCGAAAGAATACATTCAGCACAGAGAGGCTAAGGACCAGGCCGATAGTGAATATAAGATTTAGCAGAAGCACAATAACCAGCAGCGGTATCAGTAATATCAGGCCCGGGTTAAAGATGATGAATAGGGGAAGAACAATACACCATCCTATAAGAAAATTCAGGAAATTAGACAATACCGAACTCAGCGGTATGATCTCACGGGGTATGCTGAACTGATGAAGAACGCTGCGCTGACCTAGTATAGAAAATGCCCCTTCAAAGAGGGCATTTGAGAAAAAAAGCCACGGAAAGATACCGGCAAGCGCAAAAAGAAAAAACCTCTGTATTGCTACCTTGAATATGACCTGAAAGACAAATGTTACTGCCAGCATTATCAGCAGCGGATTTACTATCGCAAGCCAGATGCCCATGATAGAGCCTGCATATCTTGAATTGAGCTGTTTTATGGCAGTATCCCATATTGTATGCCTATAAGCATATATATTACTTATTTTTATACTTAACATATTTATAATATATAGTATTTTTGCGGTTAAATAAAAAAATGACCGGGCTCTAGGTCATCTGGACTTTGATTGCAACTTCTTAGGTTCTGCAGATCCAATGAAAACAGCTACTAATAACAGGCATAACAATATGGCACCTAAAAGCCATATCTTTAATAAAGGGGCAAGGATCTGCAAAAGCAACGCGCATATGCCAAAGGCTATGCATATGGCATACATGACCACAAGGATTCTCTTGTTCCCAAAACCTCTATCCTTCATCATGAGAACTAAGTGATCATTACTTTTGTGGACAATCGGTATACCCCTCTTCCATCTCATGGCCATGGCAAAGGACATATCGCAAAGCGGTAGACCAAGAAGCAGGAGTGGCGTAAATAAAGCAAACTCCTGCCTGAAATTCGGCGCATAGCTCATATCCAGTGCGCAACAGGCGAAAATAAAGCCCAAGAGCATACTTCCTGAATCACCAAGATAGAGTTTTGCCGGCGGAAAATTATAGACCAGGGTTGCCAGGGTGGCGCCGCACATAATCCAAAAGAATACCGTAGTAACCTCCGCGTTAGTAGCCATACTTACAAGCAGAAAGAATATCGATATGATAAAGCTGATACCTGTGCAGAGCCCGTCCTTTATGTCCAGAAGATTAAAGGCGTTGAGAAGCGCGACTATCCAGATTACGGATAAAAGGATATTGGCCCATACCGGCAGGTAATATATGGTTGTCCTCACTCCCAAAAAGACTATAAACGAGGCGATGATCAACTGCCCCAGGAGCTTCAGCCCTATGGAGAGCTTCCAGATATCATCGACTATACCGAGAGTCAATATCAGCAATGAGCCTACTAAAAGCTTGGTGATAAAAAGTGAAAAAAGCCCATAACTGTTAAGGACCAGGGCTGTTGTTGCAAGAACCGAGAAATATACCGATAAACCCAGCAGCATAGGCTTTTCTTTGACAGTAGAAAGAGCGTTCTTAGGCAGAAGCTTTTTCAGCACAGCAGCCGATAACAAACACACAAAGAATGAAATGAACAGAAAGCGCATTCCAGAAACTCCTTTCATTTTACTGAAGGGGCATATTATGAAAACTGTTCTGAGCGGGCCTCATAAAGCCGGTGGATCCCATCCATCATACAAGTTATATCAAAGGTCTCCAGAAAACTCCTTCTTGCATTATCGGAGAATTCCCTTCTCTTGCCAGGAGACTTAATGAGCGTCAATATATCTCCCGCGAGGTCTTCGCAGGCGCCCTTTTTCTCTAAGAAACCATTCAGGCCGTGTTTTACTATCTCAGATACCCCACCCACATCCGTTGCGACCACAGGCACTCCGGAGGCCATGGCCTCAAGAAGCACCACTGGCATGCCCTCCCAATGTGAGGTCAATACAAGAATATCTATGACCGATAGCAGGGCATTAACGTCATGCCGCCAGCCCAAAAACTTCATCTGCGGCTTAAGACCAAGGCTCAGTGAGATATCTTCATAACCCTGCCTCAAAGCCCCATCACCTATGAGAAGAAACTGGGTATCCTTGTCTCTATCGATGACTAAACTTGCGGTCTTTATAAGATCCTGCGGTGCCTTCTGAGGCTTAAAACAGGCAATCGAACCGACAACACATCTGCCCTGATCAATATTTAGACTTTTAAATAGCGGAGTTCTCTGCTGTGGATCGGTACCGCTCTTACCGCGGAACAGTTGGCTTTCAATACCGTAGTATATTTTAACATATTTGCTCCTGTCTTTACAAACTCTTTTTAAGCCCGCCTGAAGATCGGCATTGGAGACGACGACTATGCGCTCTGTTATCGACGAGGTAGCCCTTTCAAAAAAAAGAAGTATTGACCTGAAAAAACCGTTTGCCTCTATATAAAAAGGCCAGCCGTGCACTGTATGAAATATCGACTGGCAGCCTGCGAGGGTCCCCGCCCAGCGGCCTATAATACCTGCCTTTGTGCTATGAGTATGAACTATGGAGATCTTCTCCCTCTTGAGGTATCTAAGTATCTTAAAAAAGGAAATGATATCCCTGAAGGGATTTATCCTGCTGGTAAGGCTTGAGACATTGAATATCTTTAGCTGAGGCAGGGAATAGGCATAATCGGCCAGGGGCCCGTCTGTCGAGGTGATGAGGTGAGGCTCGTACTTATCGGTATTCAAATACTTCAGAATCAGCAGGGTCGTCTTCTGCGCTCCACCCAATTCAAGCTGGGTTATGATGTGGGCGATCTTTTTCTTTGGCATTGCCTTTAAGAGCCTGTCATGTAGATGTGTTAATAAGGTCTGCTGTCTCTTTGCCCTGCAATATACAATCCTCCATCGTCATATACCTCCAACTGCCATACCTGCCGATGGAATGAATGCCCTGCCGCGTTAGGAACTTTTTGAGACCATCCACTGCTTCCAAACGATTGGCGTCATGCACCGGATAGCCATACCTTACATCATAAAGCTTCTCTGCGATAACCTTATCATCTCTTCTAAGTATCCCGGCCTTTCGCAGATCCTCGATAATCCGATGTTTTAACATGCCTCTGCTGCACGGCAGAGGCCTCTTCTTTGTATAGGAGACTTCCGCGTAGAGGGAGCTCTTCCCCTGAGGCGCCAACTCCTTTGAGAAATTCGAAGAAAAACCTGCCCTATAAAAAACATATCTTGACTCGGGAAAATATATCCAGTGCTTATCTGATATCATATCTCTGTCTATGCCAAGGTTGAGGTTTACTACGGAGACATGCCTTAGCTGTTTCAGGTTTCGCTTTAAGGGCGCGGGGAAACTCTTTATCCTTGCGCACAATTCGGGAAGCGGCAGGCAGGAGATCATCCTGTTAAACCTGCGGCTCTTTCCGTCTTTAAAGGTCGCTGTTCTTGCTCTCAAGTCTACAGAAATAAGTTCCCTGTTAAAATACGACCTGGGCCTTATCCTGGCGAGCAGCAGCTCTGGTATAACCTGTATACCCCCTCTCTCCGGATAATAGAAGTTCTTATTGTAACCGTAGTTCCTCGAAAAATCTGTAATCGCCCCTTTTACAGCAGAGTCAAAACTGGCCTTAGGTATAAACCTCTCCACCCAGTCGGTAGACATATCTTCTAAAGGGGTCTTCCAAAGCTTTCTGTTGTATGGAAACATAAAATGCCTTGCCACGCCCTCACCAAAATTATCCAATATCCAATCCTTAAAATTTTGCGGAGCTTTTGTGCGCGGCAAGGCACTGTGGGCCTGCGCCATCTTGACAAGGCAGTCTTTGACTATAGAAGGTGGAAGCCTGTAGGTATTGATCTGAAAAGGATACCTGGTATAGGTGTCCTTAGAAAAGACCCAGGAGCTGCGCCTGTGCTTGAGCAGGGCAGTATCGTTGGATAGAGTAAAAAGCAGGTCCTTGACGTATTTTGTCTGAAAATGTAACAGGTGGGCTGTTTTATCAAATACAAAACCATCTACTCTGTCTGATGAGGCTACGCCTCCGGCCTTCGGTTCTTTTTCAAACAAAGAGAAGTCTTTTTTGAGGTGATAGGCGGCGCTCAGACCAGCGAGCCCTGCCCCTATAATCAACAGGTTATTTTTGGAAGGCATATTATTGGTCTTTAGGCTGCGTCGTTTTTGAGGACAGAAAGTGCCCGATAGGGTTTAACCTTATGCCTTACTTGCCTGTATCTTTCTTAAAGAGATTCTTGAATTTCCCGAAAATGCCTTTTTTAGCCGGAGGCGCCTTCTCTTCCCTGGGCTTGACCTCCTTGGGCTCTTTTGGCTTGGTTTCGGGCTCTGGACTCAAGACAGCCTTTTCTGGCGGCGCTTTCTTGATAGGCCTCTCTTTCTCTGCAACAGGCGCTTCTTTAACAGGGGCCTGCTCCTCTTTAGGCCTGCCCTCTTTCTCTGCCGGGACGGCGGGCTTTTCCTTCTTAGGTCTCTTGGGTTTCTTCTCGACAACCGGCTTCTCAATCAGCTCCAAAATGGCCATGGAGGCTCCGTCACCCTTCCGAAAACCGGTGCGCATTATTCTTGTATAGCCGCTTGTCTTTGCCTTATATAAGGGCCCTACTACCTGCGTAAGCTTCTTAGTCAGGGCTCTGTCCTGAAAAACCCTATCTATTGCCCTTATATCAGAGATGCTGGCTCTTTTGCATAGAGTAATAAGCCTCTCTGCCATTCTCCTGGCCTCCTTTGCCTTCTCAACAGTCGTCTCGATCCTGTATTCAGAAAAGAGCGCCCTGACCAGTGAACGCATAAGCTGTTTTCTCTGCGACATGTTCCTGCCAAACCTTTTATTTCGATTTTTATGTCTCATTTTTATTAATATACCTTATTTCTTGATCTTTATGCCCAGAGACAATCCCATGCCCTCAAGCACGCCGATGATCTCTGTAAGTGATTTTTTGCCAAAGTTGCGGTACTTGAGCATCTCGCTCTCTGACTTCTGTATAAGCTCACCCAGTGTCTTGATCTTGGCCTTCTCAAGGCAGTTTGCACTTCTTACCGAAAGCTCAAGCTCTGAAACCGGCATCTTCACCTTCTCAAGAAGCTCGGTATCCTCTTCGGGTTCTTCCATTATCTCCAGATCTTCGGGAAGTTTTCCAAAGTTGACAAATATATCCAGGTGGCGCTGTAAGACATTGGAGGCGTAAAGAAGCGCCTCTTTTGGCGTAACCGCACTGTTAGTGGTTATCTGGACAGTAAGCTTGTCATAATCGGTTATCTGCCCTACGCGCGTATCCTCGACGGTGAAATTGGTCTTTGTTACCGGGCTAAACATGGAATCTATCGGGATTACACCTATCGGCTGGTTTTCTTTCTTGTTTCTTTCCGCGGGGACATACCCTCTTCCGCGGCCAACCTCCATCTCGATATTTAACTTTGCATTCTTGCTAAGTGTCGCTATGTGCAGATCCGGGTTTACGACATCCAGTGTCTCGTCGGTAATTATATCCTTGGCAGTGACTTCACCCTTGCGGTGGACCTTGATGAATATGGGTTTTGGGGCAGCGGTATGGCTTCTCAAAACCAGCTTTTTTATATTCAATACGATCTGTGTAACATCCTCCACCACACCCGGTACTGAGGAAAACTCATGCTCAACGCCTTCTATCTTCACACTGCTGACGGCAGTGCCCTCAACAGAAGAGAGCAAAACACGCCTTAAGGCATTACCGAGGGTTCTGCCGTAGCCCCGCTCAAAGGGCTCAGCAATAAATTCTCCGTAGGTGTCCGTAAGGGTATCGTCTTCAGACTTCAAAACCTTCGGCATTTGAAAATTTCTCCAAGCTATACCCATTCCCCACTCTCCTTATATTTAGTTCAGAGTCATGAATAAAAAAGTACTACTCCGAACTCCGAACTATTTAGAATACAACTCTACGATAAGCTGCTCGTCTATCGGGAACGCTACATCTTCTCTCTTTGGAAGCTCCGATACGGTAGCAGTCAACTTCTCCTCATCCAGCTGGATCCACTTTGATACTCCGCGATCCTTGTTCTCTTTCAGCGTCTGGGCGATCCTCTTGATTCCTTTCTCATCTGCCTTTATCTTTACTATATCACCCTTCTTCACAAGGAAAGACGGTATATTTACCTTTTTACCATTGATCCTGATGAAATTATGCCTTACCATCTGGCGTGCTTCGGCCCTTGAAGATGCAAAGCAGCAGCGAAAGACAACATTATCAAGCCGCCTCTCTAAGAATTGAAGCAGGGCCTCGCCGGTAATACCCCTCTGTTTCTCAGCCTTCTGGAAATAGGACCTGAACTGACGCTCCAGAATACCATATATCCTCTTCACCTTCTGTTTTTCACGCAGCTGCTTGCCGTAATCTGACATCTTTATCCTGCGCTGGCCGTGCTGGCCCGGGACATAGCTCCTCTTACCAAAGGTGCACTTGCCGCCCATGCAGCGGCTCCCTTTTAAGAACAGCTTTATGCCTTCTCTTCTGCATACTCTGCATGAAGCTCCTGTACTTCTCGCCATTGATTATCTCCTATTAAACTCTTCTGCGTTTTGACGGCCTGCAACCATTGTGTGGTATAGGCGTATTATCACTAATCGAGTTTACGCGCAGGCCCGCAGCCTGCACTGCCCTGATTGCAGATTCCCTGCCAGACCCAGGCCCTTTTACCTGTATGTCTACCTGCTGCATACCGGAATCCTTGGCCTTCTTAGCGGCCTTGGTTGCAGCTATCTGGGCTGCGAAAGGCGTTGATTTCTTTGAACCCTTAAAGCCGCTTCCTCCGCTTGAAGCCCAGCAGACAGCATTGCCTTCCAGGTCTGTAATAGTGATGATTGTGTTATTAAATGTTGCCAGTATATGCACAACTCCGCGGGGAACATTCTTCTTGACAGTCTTTTTTGTCTTAGTCTTTTTTACCATTTAAGCGCCTCTCTATTTCTTTCGTTGGACCCCTACTGTCCGACGAGGGCCTTTCCTTGTGCGTGCATTTGTGCTTGTCCTCTGCCCCCTGACCGGAAGGCCCTTCTTATGCCTTATACCCCTGTAGGTAGCTATATCCATGTGCCGCTTAATATTGGCTGCTGTATCCCTTCGAAGGTCGCCTTCCACCTTGTAATTCTTGATGATAAATGTGGTCAGCTTAGCTATCTCTTCCTCTGTCAGGTCCTTGGCCTTCCTGCTAGAATCTATACTTACCGACTCCAGCACCTTACTAGAACGGGTCCTGCCTACACCGCATATATAAGTAAGAGCTATCTCAATCCTCTTCTCTTTCGGTATGTCTACACCACAAACTCTCGGCATTTGTCACTCCTGGTTCTTATGTTTTTGTATGTCGTACATCATACTTCGTAACTAAATGCGAATCCCTCGGCAACACTCAGGATTCGTCCCGAGCGAAGTCGAGGGACGAAGTATGAAACTATCCCTGCTTCTGCTTATGTTTAGGGTTTTTGCAGATTACTCTCACCACACCCTGCCGCTTTATAATCTTGCACCCTGAACACATCTTCTTAACCGATGCCCTAACCTTCATGAGTCTTACTTCTCCCTGTATACAATCCTGCCCTTGGTCAAATCATAAGGGGACAATTCCATCTTTACTTTGTCGCCCGGCAGTATCCTGATAAAATACATCCTCATCTTTCCGGAGACATGCGCAAGCACGCGGTGGCCGTTTTCAAGATCCACCTTGAACATTGCGTTTGGCAATGCCTCTACTATTGTCCCTTCTACCTCAATTGCTTCTTCCTTCATAATAACCTTCTCGCGTGTCAATCGCCTGTCTTAGATCCTTCGGCCTTACGGCCTCAGGATAAATTTGGCCATACAACTTATCTCGGCCTTACGGCCTCCATAAGTTGTGGCCTCATTTACATTATTCCATCAGTTAAGATCACGGGCCTGCTCTCAGTTACAGCTATCGTGTGTTCAAAATGCGCTGTCAGGCTGCGATCTTTGGTAACGGCCGTCCACCCATCATCAAGCACCTCTACCTGCCAGCCGCCAGCGCTAATCATCGTCTCAATTGCAAAGATCATGCCTTCCTTTATTGCCGGCCCCATACCCTTCTGGCCGTAATTCGGTATCGGGGGGTCTTCATGCAGCTCGGTACCGATACCGTGCCCGACAAATTCTCTTATAACCGAAAGGCCGTGGCCTTCCACGTAATCCTGAATAGCAAATGAAATATCCGAAACCCTGTTTCCTATAGTAGCAGCGTCGATTGCCTTATAGAGAGCCTCTCTTGCAACCTTAACAAGCTGTGCAGCCTTGCTGCCTATTTTGCCTATTTCAAAGGTAACAGCCGCATCAGAAAAATAGCCGGCCTTCTTTGTTCCCACATCAATGCTCAAAAGGTCTCCGTCTTTCAGGGCCTTGTCGCCCGGTATCCCGTGGACAACCTCCTCATTCACGCAAGCGCAGATGCTGCCGGGAAAACCACGGTATCCCAAAAATGCCGCGGTCGCCCCTCCTGCCTTTATAGTATCGCTGGCTATCCTGTCGAGCTCTTTTGTCTTTACGCCGGCGCGTGCCTCTTGTTTCAATCTTTTGATGACCTCGACGACAATCTCAGATGCAGCAGCGATCTTTCTGATCTGCTCTGTAGACTTCAGGTCTATCATAGAAGCCCTTCTTTGCCAAAGAGCTCATACAACACATCGTAGAGCTTCCTTACTTCCATGTCTCCGGAAACGGTATTAAGCATATGCTTCTGATCGTAATAATCGATCAATTCTCTGGTCTGATCGTTGTAGACCTCTAACCTCTTAAGCACCGTCTCCCTTGTATCGTCTTCGCGCTGGTAAAGCTCGCCACCGCAAAAATCACATATACCCTCCTGCTTCGGGGGTATGTTCTTGACATGAAAGATCCTGCCGCATCTCTTGCACACCCTTCTGCCCGTCAATCTTAAAAGGATCGTCTCATTTGAGGTCTTCATGTATATGACCGTATCGAGTCGGATCCCGTCCTTTTCTAGACTCTCGTCGAGAACCGCCGCCTGCTGCCTGGTACGCGGATATCCGTCGAGTATAAAACCTGAATCTTTTATATCATCCTTCTGCAGACGCTGTGCCACGATCTGATTGACGATCTCATCCGGCACCAGCAGGCCCTTCTTCATATAATCTGCAAGATTATCCCCTAATTCAGTGCCGCTGTCTCTGGTCTCCCTGAATATATCTCCGGTGGAGATGTGTGGAATCTTCAGATTATTGGAAAGGACCTTTGCCTGTGTGCCCTTGCCGGCACCGGGCGGTCCCAGGAGTACCAATCTCAACGTCTTCCCTTCATTTTGCCCTTCTTTAGAAAGCCCTCATAGTGCCTCATAAGAAGCTGAGACTCTACCTGCTTCATGGTATCGAGCATGACACCAACGGTTATAAGTATAGCGGTGCCCCCAAAGAACGATGCTATAAGATACGGTATGTTAAGCCACCTGCTGATGATAGTCGGAAATATCGCTATAAGCGCCAAAAATATTGCGCCGGGTAAGGTGACCCTGTTCAATATATACTCAAAATACTCTGCGGTAGGCCTGCCCGGCCTTATGCCCGGGATGAAACCACCGTACCTCTTCATGTTATCTGAAACCTCAGCAGGGTTAAATGTGATCGCCGTATAAAAGTAGCAGAAGAAGATGATCAGTCCTGAGTATAATATGCTGTACAAGACATTCTGGTTCAATAGAGCGCTCGCTATGCCCTGGAATGCCTTATTCGGGAAAAACCCCGCTATCGTAGCCGGAAACATCAACAGGGACTGTGCAAATATGATCGGTATAACACCGGCGTGGTTAACGCGAAATGGAATATAAGTGCTCTGTCCGCCATAGATCTTCCTGCCAATGATCCGTTTAGCATACTGCACAGGTATCTTGCGCTGCCCCTGGGTTATCATGACTACCGCGACTATGACCCCCACCAAAAGCGCGCACATGAATAACAGCTTTAAGACATTCATCTGGCTCTGGCCGGCAGCGGTCGGCGAAAATAAGAGTATCAGCTGACGTACAGCGGTAGGCAGACGCGATATAATACCAGCGGTTATTATTATGGACATGCCGTTGCCGATACCATACTCTGATATCTGTTCCCCGAGCCACATGATAAAGGCCGTACCGCTTGCAAAGGTAAGGATCGTCAACAACCTGAAGCCCAGACCCGGATACTGAACTATCTGTATGCCTTGAAAGTGCGCGGGGTTTTCAACCCACATTGCGATGAAAAACGACTGTATAATAGCAAGGACTACGGTACCGTATCTTGTATATTGTGTTATCTTTTTCCTGCCCTCTTCCCCGCCTTCTTTTGCCAGTCTTTCAAGGCTTGGGATAACGGTAGTTAAAAGCTGCATTATGATAGAACTCGATATATAAGGCATAATACCGAGGGCAAATATCGTCAGTTTCGAGATAGCGCCACCGCTAAAAAGATCCATAATGCCAAAGAGTGTGCCGCCTTGAGTCTTGGTGATATTCTCAAAGAACTTTGCCAGGGCCGAACCGTCAATTCCGGGAGTAGGTATATAAGCACCAATCCTGTATACGGATATAAGGCCAAAGGTCAGGATCAGCTTCTTTCTTAGGTCTGGTACTTTAAATATATTTGATAATGCTGCAAACATACCTTACTTTCCTTGCTTTTCGTCTGTCTTTTCCTTAACCTGCGCCTGCTCAACTTGCTTCTTGTCAACCTTAACACGTGCCTTCTCAAATTGCTTCTTGTCAACCTTAACTCGTGCCTTCTTGACTTTGGCTTTTTCTTGAGTCTTCTTCTGTATTAGAACCGCCTTGCCACCTGCCTTTTCGATCGCACCCTTGGCACTTTTACTAAAGGCATGTGCATGAACTATAAGCTCCTTCTTCAATTCACCGTCTCCCAGCACCTTTATGGAGAGCTTCGAGCTCTTGATCAAGCCTTTCTGCTCCATAAGCTCCGGGGTGAGGGTATTATCTTTTGGCAGTGACTTCATATGCTGCATGCGGTCTATGTTAACGATCTGATACTGCCTCTTGAATATACTGGTAAAGCCCCTTTTTGGGACCCTTCTCAAGAGAGGCATCTGCCCGCCTTCAAAACCCTTGGACTTCTTGGTCTTGCCGCGTGCGGTCTGGCCTTTGTGGCCACGGCCAGAGGTCTTTCCCATGCCGGAACCCTGCCCTCTACCGCGTCTTCTTCTCTTCTTCTTGGCGCCTTTTGGCAAAACCATATAATCTATAATGCTCATTTATCCTCTACCTTCTCTGATGGAAGTTCGCGGATCTCATTTCTGTGTCTCAACTCTTTTAGGCCCTGCATCGTCGCCTTGACTATGTTAAAAGGGTTGTTGCTGCCCAGACACTTTGTAAGTATATCCCGTATACCTGCGCCTTCACATATCGCCCTGGTTGCGCCACCGGCAATTACACCTGTTCCTTCGCCTGCCGGCTTCAGGAGTACCCTTCCTGCACCATAACGTCCTATCACCTCATGAGGAATGGTTACCCCCTTAAGGGGGACTTCAAACATGGTCTTACGTGCATCGTTCATGGCCTTTCTTATAGAATCGGCTACCTCATTGGCCTTGCCGAATCCACAGCCAACGTGCCCTTTTCTGTCGCCAACGATGACTAAGGCGCTAAACCCAAGCTTCTTGCCGCCTTTTGTGACCTTGGAGGTACGGTTGATAGTCAGGACCTTCTCAAACATCTCCTCCTGGATTTGAACCTGAGCCTGTGGCTTGATCTCTTTAGGCAGGATATCCCGTACCTTTGCGTCCTCCTGCTTCTTCTCTATATCTTGCTTCAGTTCTTTCTGCGTCTTGTCTGCCAAGATTCTTCCTCCTTAAGATAGGCGGGGTTTTCTAACCCCGCCAGCTGCGGGACAAGAATGTCCCGCCTATCCGCAAGCTAGAATACAAGTCCTGCCTTCCGTGCTGCCTCGGCAAATACCTTGACTCTCCCATGGTACCTATAACCGCCTCTGTCAAAAACGACCTTTTCCACACCTTTGGCCTTGGCCTTTTGGGCCAGTTGTCCGCCAAGTACCTGGGCTGCCTTTGTATTGCCGCCGTACTTTAAGGAACTCTTGAGCTCCTTGCCAAACGTTGAAAGCGATAACAGCGTCTTGCCTGATATATCATCCACGATCTGAGCTGAAAGGTTATTCAGCGACCTATACACACATAGCCTTGGGCGCTGACTTGTGCCTACCGCCTTTTTCCTTAATCTGTTATGCCTTATCTTTCTCTGCGTTATCCTCTTCTTCTGCATCTTAAGCCTTATCCTTTTTGTTCAACATACGATGTACAAAGTACGATGTAGGAAACTATGCTACAGTCTTTCCTGCTTTCTTCCTCACATACTCACCAACATATCTTATGCCCTTGCCCTTATACGGTTCGGGCTTATAGAAATCTCTTATCTCAGCCGCAACTTCACCAACCAGCTGCTTGTCTATGCCTGAGACCTTCAGCTGTGTAGGCTTTGGCGCCTCTATGGTGATCCCCTCCGGTATCTCATATTCTACCGGATGCGAAAAACCGAGATTCAGGACAAGTTTCTTGTCGCTGACCTGTGCCTTGAAACCAACGCCTATGATCTCCAGCTCCTTAGCAAAACCTTCAGTCACACCCATAACCATATTATTGATTAGGGCGCGCATCAGGCCATGCTTCATGAGGCACTCTTTCTCATCAGATGTGCGACTGACAATGATAGCGTTATCCTTAGTCTCGACCTTTATGTTCTCTTGGATATCGAGCTTGAGCTTCCCCTTCGAGCCTTCAACAGTGATAGAGGTAGCATCTATGCTTACCTTAACACCTTGTGGCATATCTATGGGTCGTTTTCCTATACGCGACATATTTACCTCTTGAATGAGCGCATAATTTACGCGGCCGCAGGAAGCATAAATTATATGCGCGGATTTAATCCCGAGTTACCGCCTTTGGTTGCAAAGGCGAAACGAGGGAACTGTGTCAACCTCACCATACGTAGCAGAGAACCTCTCCGCCAATATTTTGTTCGCGGCACTCGGTATCGGTCAGTACACCTTTCGATGCCGATACAAGGGCAATTCCCCTGCCGCCTAAGATGGTCGGTATATCTGCACCTTTCTCGTAGATGCGAAGACCCGGCTTTGATATCCTCTTCAAATTGGTTATCGCCGGAATCTTATCCTTTTGAGCTGAGTACTTAAGGTATATCCTCAATAATCCCTGACGCTTATCCTTCATAACCCTAAAATCCCGTATGAAACCTTCGCGCTTCAGGATCTCGCTTATGCTCTTCCTCATATTCGACAACGGGCATTCGAGCGTATCCTTCTTTGCGAAAGAAGCGTTTCTTATGCGTGTAATAAAATCTGCTATCGTATCTGTCTGTGACATTTGCTGTCTCCTAATATATTAGTTTCGTACTTCGTCTTTCGTGCTTGGTACTCCGTTTTCGATGTACGAAGTACGATGTACGAATCTACCAGCTTGCCTTTGTGACCCCTGGTATCTCGCCGCGTAAAGCCATCTCCCTGAAGCATATCCTGCAAAGCTTGAACTTCCTGATATAACCTCTTGGCCTTCCGCATATCATGCAGCGGGTATACCCACGGACCTTGAATTTAGGTTTTCGCTTCTGTTTCTCTATCAATGCCTGTTTAGCCAATGCCTCGCTCCTATATCTTCTTTAGCCTTACTTTTCGCTGAAAGGCATACCAAATAACCGTAATAACTCATGTGCCTCTTTAGCAGTCGTTTTACTCAAGGTAATAGTAACGTTCATGCCCTTAACCTTGGTGATCTTATCTATATCCAGCTCCGGAAAGATCGTATGCTCCTTTAGGCCCAAGGTATAGCTGCCGCCTTTATCAAATGACTTGGGGGAGATGCCACGAAAATCTCTTACTCTCGGTATTGCCACATTGATCAGGCGGT
>JABMQS010000024.1 GCA_013202525.1 Candidatus Omnitrophota bacterium | reverse complement strand
AGCTTGGATAGGCGGGGTTTTCTAACCCCGCAGTCCGACGGGACATGAATGTCCCGTCTATCCGATAGGGTAAATCTATGCGGAAATTCTCCGCGTATCTAAAAGAACGATTTAGGGCAAGGGTCCACAAGGTGAGTGTGGATGCCGGTTTTTCATGTCCTAACATAGACGGCAAGATAAGTGATAAGGGCTGCATCTACTGCGACAACGAGGCATTTAGTTTTCAGGCCCGCTCCAAAAAAAATTTCCCCCTAAAAAAGCAGATCGAAGAAGGCATAGGCGCGGCAAGAAAGAGGTTTAAGGCAGAGAAGTTTATAGTCTACTTTCAGGCGCATACCAATACCTATGCCCCGGTCAAGACGCTAAAAGAGAACTACGATACCATAAGGGGTTTTAAGGATATCGTAGGTTTGTCCATTGCTACCCGCCCGGATTGCATAAATGAGGAGATCCTGGATCTGGTCGAGAGCTTTGCGCAGGATTATGAGGTCTGGTTCGAATACGGCTTACAAAGTATACATAATAAGACCCTTAAAGCTATAAACCGCGGCCACACTTACGAGGACTTCTTAAAGGCCTTTGAGGCGACCCGCAGGCGCAGGATAAAGGTATGCTCACATGTTATTATAGGCCTGCCTGGTGAGACAGAGGAGATGATCCTTAAGACAGCAGAGGCAATGGCAGGCTTGAAGGTAGATGGCATAAAGATCCACCCTTTACACGTTGTAAAAGGCACGCCATTGGAAGAGCTCTTTCGGCGCGAAGAATACACGCCGCTTGAGCTCGATGAGTATATAAGGCTTCTTAAAGGTTTCCTTGAGCGCCTCTGGCCCGAGACCGTGATACAGCGCCTGAGCGCTTTCTGCCCTGACGACCTTCTCATTGCCCCCAAATGGGTCTCTCACCGCAACATCGTAGAAACAAGGCTCTAAGACAGTCTTTGAACACGAAGCTCCCCGAATAAAGACTGTCTTAGAAGGTAGTTATGATTTTCTGCTTTGAATTAGAGTGATTTTGTGGTATACTATACAAGAATAAAATAACCCCTGCTTGGCAAAAATCTCGGTGGGGGTTTGCTGTTTTCTGGAGGGTTCTAAGATGAAGAAAAGATCTCTCGCATTATTCCTTATCGTAGCAGTGCTGATCCATATAAGCCCTATTCCCTATACAAATCCAAATTATAATACCTTAAGACCCGCGTCTTTTGCCATCTCCGCAGGGGGAGACTCTGCTAAATTAGCCTCTTCAGGCACACGCCCAAAAGGGCCAAAGGCCTTAACAGCAGAAGCTGACAGGCTACTTAAGCAATTAGAGGCAGCTCCCTGGAAACGAAGGCTTGTGATAGTTGAACGCTTCGGAGAGCTTATAACCCTTTTACCCGAGGATTCAGAACAATACCAAAATATGATATGCGCTCTTTTAGATTGCACTGGCGATAGATCTGAATCTGTAAAAGAAGCGGCAGCACAGATATGCGAAAGCTTGGATAGCGATTGTTTTCTCGAGAGGCTTATAACTTTATTCGAAGAAAGAAAAAGGCCTTCTTCTGGAGAGTATTATTATGCAGCAAGGCGCCTTAAGGTCATAGCAAAGACTACGCTCGACACGACCAGGCTTGAGCGATTATATCAGGTGAAAGGCACAGAATACAAAAGACTTATGGATGATGAGATAATGAGTTGGGAGGACAAGAAGTCGTGTATTCCAGGTGCGCAAAGGAATGATGAAGCTGTTTCCAAAGCAGCGTGGCAGAGAAAAAAGGAGTTGGAAGAAGAACATAAACCTACTGCTAAAGAAACTTCAGCGCCCCATGATGATAAACATCATGTTACAGATCCTATAACACGATTCCGAGAGGTTGCCATAGAGAGGAAGTCGCCAGAAGAGCTACTGATGTTAGTTAAGCGCAAACCGCCCAAGGACAGAAGAGATCTGTTGGCTGCTTTATCTAGAGAGACCAGGGAGCCAACACTTCGAAATATCATACATAGTTTACATGAAGCACATCTTTATGATGTGCCGTCTGCAAGCATGAGTTTGCGTGATATCGGGGGCAGAGAGGCCTTAAATTCTTTGGTAAAAGCCATAGGCAGTGAAAAGCCTGATTTTGTTCGTGAGGCTGCAGCTAAGCTTTTGAGTAAGATAAAAGATGATAGGGCATTATTGTATAGCAGGTTATATTGCTATGGCACAAGGTTTAGGCATGAAGACACAGAGCCCTTTCAGATTGAAGATGGCAGCACGTCTGAGTCTTACATCGAAGCTCTTAATTCAGGTCCCGAAGTTTGTACTAGCGCAGCCATTGTCTTAGGAAAGATAGGCAAAAAAAAAGCAGCCAGACCCCTTTCAGATAGATTAAGAAACGCAAACAATGCCTATGAATGCGCAGCAATTGCCAGGGCCTTAGGGGAATTGGGCGGTGTTACAGGCGTAAGGAATATGGTCTGGTTGTATAACAATCTTGGCCTAAAGAGTCTTTATAAAGAGGTATCCTTCAATCGGGAGAGTGAGGCCAGAGAGGCCTTAAAGAAGGCGCTCGTCAAGAGTCTATTTCAGATAGGGACTCCCGCAGTCGATTACATGGTCGATAATTTCTTGAATAGAAAAGGCTCAGAACTTAGGCAAAGTACCGTACAATTATTAGGAGAGATGGGTAATGCCAAGGCACCTGCGTCATTGCGAGAGATTCTTAAGGATGAGCAAGAGCCCCTTTCGATACGTAGCGCCGCAGCTGCAGCTTTGGGTAAGCTGCAGGATAAGAAAGCATTGCCTATTCTTCGAAAGATATTAAGCTCTGATGATGAAAAACTCCATAGACCTTGTATCGAGGCAGTGGGGATGATCGGTGAGAAGTCTTCAGCTACTTGTTTATTCAAATTTTTAAAGGCAGAAGACCAATGGATACGCAGAGGGGCTGTTGAAGCCTTGGGTAAACTTAAGCATAGAGGAGCGGTTTCGTTTTTAATAGATTACCTTGATGAGACTGGGAGTGCTGCCGCTGCTGTAGCCTTAGGTGAAATAGGCGACAGGAGGGCAACAAGGCCATTGATTAAAGCCTTAAGGAGTGGGGGCCCTTTACGAGAATTTACGCTAGAAGAGAAGGCAGCTGATGGTTTATGTAAGATGGCAGATCCGGCAGCAGTTAAACCCCTTCTTAGGCTGGCACAGTCGGATCGTTCATCTGTAGCAGTTAAGGCTATAACGGCCTTAGGAGAGATTAGGGATAAGAAGACCTCCGCGCTGTTAATAGAAATATTAGAAGATGAAGATAGGGATGATAGTGTAAGGGGGGCTGCGGCGATCGCAGCAGGCAAAGTGGGGGGCAAAAAGGCGATCACAGCCTTAAACGCCATTCTGCAGGAACAAAAATATTCAAGTTTTCATGGCAGTGTAATTATCGGCCTTGGACATGCAGGCAGCAAAGAGACGGTTACAACATTATGTAACCTTATGGAGACGCGCTTATGTAAATATGCTGGCCAAGCGCTTGTTGAGATGGGGTATATAGATAAAGATAGTCGTTTTGCAAAAGGTTATGACAACCCCATTCATATACCGGAAGCCTTAATAGAGCTCTCAGCAGATGACCCGCAGCTTCTAAGACGTTATACCAAGGTCAGGGAACAGATAATGTTATACGCAGGCGCATTTGGCTATCACAATTTTTTTGAAAACAGAAAGATCGACGAGCTGGTTATATGTTTAGAGAGATGGCTAAATTCCAAGAATCCCGAGGAGTTCTTATTATGCCTGGAGGCGGTTGCTCAGGAATGCGAAAGGTTTAAGACTACAATCACGGAGCAAAGTGTTAGCTTTGTCGGTTCAGATAGCATCGAAGGATATATCCAATATGGAGTCCCTGCGCTTGTATCAGCTGTTAAGGATGAGGAGCAGTTTCGTCTATTTCTGCCAAGAGTAACAGATCTGGGCATAAGGTTGCATGGATTAAAGATGAATCCAGAAGCCGCTTATAACTACGGAATACCAGAAGCGGTTAAAAGATTACCTCATTCTGATAAGCTCGATACGCTATTCTCTGATGTTGAGAAATGGGCAGTCATGATACAGATAGAGGACGTTGTTGCACAGCTTGCATGGAAGGCTGGCAAGCCTCTGATGAAGTTGACCGAAGGAGACTTTGTAGATAATCGTTTAGAGTGGTTGCTGGACAGCAGGGATTTTCAGGGAAAATCAGAAAATGTCTGTAGATTTGTATATGATAGGATAGAGAAAAAAGTCGCAGCATTGGATATTACTGAGGGTTTGCCAAAAGGCAAGACCATCTTGATATATGCCCCTCATCCGGATGATGATGTCATACCGTGCGCAGGGCTGATACAGCGGCTGGTTACAAATGGTAATAAGGTTATATGCGTCTTTGCCACTGCAGGATATACTGCAGTACGTGGCATAAATCCATTCAGAGTTGTTGGTGAAGAGACAGACGAACCTATGCTCAGTCGACGAGCCCAGGCTACGCAGATGAGAAATATAGAATGTACCAAAGCATGCGGGATGGTCGGTGCAAAGGGCATATGCGCAAACCTCCCTTTCTATGTACCAGAGACTGCAAAGAGAAAGGTCACTGATGCGGATGTAAAGCTCTTAAGCGCAATAGTGGATGATGTAGATCCTGATATCTTTATACTACCCGGCGACCTAAACGATCCCCATAAGGCACACAATATGGCAGCCAATGCCATGGAGCGCGTTCTGCAAAGGAGGGCATCTGTAAAGCCTGTAGATTTCTGGTACTATAAAGGTGCTTGGACCGAATATTCTATGACAGAGGCGGATATCTTCGTAGTCTTATCACAGGCCCAAATGGATGCAAAGACAGCTTCTATAAAGCGCCACTGGTCGCAGACAGATGCTGTTTATCCCGGGCCAGATGATTACAGGGAGTTTTATGAGAGGGCCCTTGGGAGGAATACCAATACAGCCAACCAGCTCACTGCCCTTGGAATTCTTAATGGCCGCGGAGATTTCAGATATTACGATACAACAATGGCTTATGAAAAACTCAGTGAAAACAAGGAGTTTATGGCAGAGCTGGATGCGCTTAAGAGATGGAAGAGGAAAGAGCTGGGTGAGCCCGAAGGTGATAAGGAATTTCGAGATAAGGCTACCAATGAGTTCTACGCCTCTTGCGCAAAAGACCCATCCCCTTCAGAAATAGAACAGACCCTAAGGACCTATGAACAGGAGAGACTTGCTATACACCTTAAATATGCGCAATTGGAGCTTCAGGAACGCATGAGAAAAAAGCGCAGTCCGACTGATGCGGAAAGGGCTTCTTATGTGAGAGAGGTCTATGCTGAGTTTAATCTGGGCTTGGGCGGCGTAGAACCATTGCGCAAATTATGCAGGATAGCTAAGCTAAGCAGGACAATTGAAACTGAACTGGTATCTTCTGCAGAGTCGTATTACGTAGAAGGGTTTGTCAGGGAGGATGCGCTGTCCCGTTTCGAAGATGCCATCAAAGAACTTAACAGGTTAAAGGCAAAGAGTGCAAGAAGGCCGGACCTTTTGGATTCTTTAAGGATGGCCAGCTTTCTTTATGTTGAGTTTATGCTTGCGCATAACGGTCCCTACGCAGTGGTCGACCTTTACAGGGAGGCATTGGACAGGGAGGAGGTAAGGAAGAGCCGGAGATATGAGGCATTCGATAGGGCGCTGGCATTGATAAAAGAGAAGGGCCTGCTATTAGAGGGTGGCAGAAGTTTCCGCTTGATCGATGATATCTTGGCAGATACAAGGAGAGAGTTGCGCAGCGAGGGCTTTGGCCCAACTACTATAAAAGGTATAGAATCATATCTTACGGATGCGGTTGGCCTTGCTATAGGCAGGCCGCCCTATTCAATAAAGACACTTCCAAATGATGACGCACGCAAAATGCGCAGACTCTTAGGCGAGAACCCTGAGGAGTTCAGGGTGCTGTATGGTTACCTGCGGCCTTTTCAGACAGAGAGGCTTGCGATATGGTATCAGCGCTTCTTGGATGGCTGCCAGATCCGCGTAAGGGGTAAGGGTAGAGAGGATGTTGCCAGAGAACTGATAGAGGCCACAAGACTTGATATTGAAAGGAACGGTACTGAGGCTGCGCATATCTATCTTCCGCCCGACATATTCTTAAAGGGTGAGAAGTACCTCTTTGATGATGTCTATCAGCTTTATTTGACTCTTGCAGAATCAGTCTTTTCTGAAAATATATTAAGCTCAAAGAGCCTTAAGGTAGTTGGCGGAAACAGCAGGCAGGTCTTATTCCATGCTGCTGCTTCACTCACAGCCTTGACAGCAGGCTTTAGGCTCGAATATCCAGATCCTAAGGATGTAGAGACCTTGAAGAGAGATAGGTTAGAGGCCCTGCTTGAAGGGATGAATCTGGCTAACAGAGGCAGGGATACCCAAAGTCGGATTAACAGCATTCTGCAGAGCATGGAACCTGAGAGAGGTGGTTTTGTTCTTGCAGGAGTTATATTATGGAATGCCCTATCCCAGGTTGGTCTAACCGAAGGGAAAAGACCAAACAGAGATTATCTATTTACAGACTTTGCAGAGTTTGTTGGATTCAAAGAAAAACAAAAGATGGCAATTCAGAATAGATGTCTTAGTGGCATCAAGGCCCTTATAACAGGTGCTACTCCATCAAAGGCTCTTGCAGGACTTAAATCTTCTTCCGTGGGATTAGAGACCCTTGTACCAACCGCGCCTTCAAGCCTTTCAGCCTCATTTGCAGTTGCTGCAAAACTCTCCTCCTCCGCATAATCTCAGGGTACGTCCCTCTCTATGCTTGACTAAATTTAATACTTTGTGTTATAATTACATTTCTATAATACTATAAGTATCCAACCTAAAGGCTGCAGGAGAAGAATTTCGGCTTACTCAATGGAAGAGAGCTCATTAAAGAGGACCCTGCTTACAACAAAACACCAGGCGCAAGGGGCAAAGATGGCCCCATTTGGCGGCTGGCTGATGCCTATCCAGTACGAGGGCATTATCGCAGAGCACAACTGGACACGCAGTTCTGCCTCGCTCTTTGATATCTGCCATATGGGTGAGTTTATAATCAGCGGCACGCCTGAGGAGACCGGCCTCGATACTATCTTGACCGTAGATCTCGATAAGATGGAATCTGGCAGGTGCCACTACGGTTTTATGCTCAATGAGGATGGCGGTATCATCGATGACCTCGTCGTCTACAAGATAGCGGATGATAAGTGGATGCTCGTTGTAAATGCTGCCACAACAGATAAGGACGAGGCGCACCTTAAGAAGCACCTCTCTACAGGTTCGAGCTTTGAGAATATCTCACAAGAGACAGCAAAGCTCGACCTACAGGGCCCGCTTTCCAGGGATGTCTTAACCGCTGTTTTAGGCGATGGCCCCGGCAGCTTAAGGTATTTTGGCTTTGGCCTATTTGAGATACTTGGTGAGGAAAACGTAATAAGCCGCACAGGATACACCGGCGAATTGGGCTATGAGATCTACATCAGCTCTCAAAAAGCACAGCAGCTCTGGGAGCTTCTTTTAAAGGATGACAGGGTTAAGCCCGTGGGCCTGGGCGCAAGGGATACGCTGCGCCTTGAGATGGGCTATTCCCTGTATGGGCAGGACATAACCGAGAAGACCACACCTCTTGAGGCAGGGCTGGAACACTTCGTCGATTTTAATAAGGACTTTATTGGCAAGGAGGCCCTTCTCAAACAAAAAGAGTCTGGCCTGGCAAAGAGGTTCATATGTTTTGCAGCAGATTCACGCCGCGCGCCGCGTCATGATTATAAGATATATTCGAAGGAGCAGGAGATAGGCATTGTTACAAGCGGCACATTCTCCCCGAGCCTGTCCTGCGGCATAGGGATGGGCTATGTTGAGGCAGATTTTGATAAGATAGGCACAGAGATTACATTAAAGGGTGAAAAGTCAGAGATAAAGGCTAAGATATGCAAGAGGCCATTTTATAAACAGGGTACAGCAAGGAGCGATAAATGAACATACCTGAGAATCTTCTCTACACCAAGGAGCATGAATGGGCAAGGCTTGAAGGCAGTCAGGCCACAGT
>JABMQS010000023.1 GCA_013202525.1 Candidatus Omnitrophota bacterium | reverse complement strand
ATGCATGCGAGGCGCGGGGCATAGAGCTTTCCAGCCGTGGTGCGCAACAGCTTACCCAGGAGATGGCAGATAAGGCCGACATTATAATTGCTGTCCATGAAAAGCAGCAGCAGCGTATCGAGGAGCTTTTCCCAGACGCCAAGCACAAGATACGCTTAATCCATATGATAAGCACCATGGATGAGATTGTAGGTGCAGGTATTGTGGGCAACGATCCGCTTCGCGCACATCATATTAAGCAAGTAGAAGAGGCCATGGATGATATAAACGGTTGGATCTCCGAGGCGATTATTGCAAAGGTTGCAGCAAAGGCCTCTTCGGCAGGCACACCTGCTATTAACTGGGCAGTAAATAATATAGAAGAGCTTGAGCAGGCATGCAGGCAGGCAATGACAGAATTTAACAACGAGTTCCCCGAAGACTATCTAAAGAAGCTGCAGAGAGCGCACAGAGGAATAATCGCGAGCATCAATAAATATATGAGGACGCTGCGCAGGGACAGCCTTACATATAGGATACTTGAGGATTATAGAAGTAAGCTTGAGCAAGACCACAATGATGCTATGGATACGGCTTATGTTTATTGTTATGCCAACTGGCCTGATGAGACTGTGGCCTCAAGTGAGCTTTCGGTAAGCGCTGTAGTCCACGGCGGCTTTAAACGTCCCGCAGCATATGATGAGAACAGCCAGAAGGCGGAGGATGTATTAAGCGAGTGGCAGGATGATGCCCTCTCTGCCGTGCTTGAGGCAAGAGACGCAACAAGGGCAGCTGTTTGGCAGGCAGAAAGAGATCTCTATGAGAATATCGTAGCCATGGATTCGGCGGAGAAAGCAGCAGCCAGCGCAGAGGAGCAACTTGAAAATGTCTCAGAAAGCCTTGCGCATAAGGAGACTTTTTTGTCCAAGAAGTACGAGGATGCGGTGCAGGATGAGACATCGGTTGCGAAGCGGGTCTTAATAAAAAGACTGGTTTCCGATGTCGCACAACTCACTGATGAAAAAGAGGCCCTTGAGGAACAGGCTCTTGAACAGCGTAGACTGCAGTCGCAGGCAGCAGAGCGCCTGCCAGGCTTACAGAAACAGGTCTTGGATCAGGGGCGAGAACTTCAGGGTTTAGAGGATGAGATAAATCGTATGCTCGGGCTTAGGTTTGATGACGCCACAGACGAGTTTGTGTGCTTTGAGGAACATCTGTATTGGCATATATTCCTTGGGGCAAATAGAACCGATGCCAGCGAGCAGATAGTAAAGGATGCTATTCGTGAAAGTCTGGGCCAGGCAGAGACAGCCACAGCACGAGGCTTTCAAGAGCTGGCCTGCAGAGAGATGGCTGAGGAGATGTCGCAGTCCGAAAGGATAGATACTGGCAATGCCATAGGCCTGGAACGTCTATTAACCCATATCGCAAGAAATAGCCATGCTCAGGCAATAGTGGCTCAGGCCTGTGGCGCAGACTTTGCTAAATTGCACAAAAGACACAGGCTCTTCAAGGCCCTAAGAAAGATTGCAGCTACATTGGCCTTGGGTGGAGCTATTGTTTGGGGAGTCCATAAGAGATTACAGGTAGAGCAGCCACCAGCGCCAAAACCCGTAACCCGATCATTGACTATGCTGCATCTGCGTAAAGAAGAGATAGAGGCAATGCCTGAATACCATAAAAAAGGCGAAGAAGGGGAAGAGGCAGAAGGGGCCAAAAAGAAGACCCCGCGCCAGCTGCTTACAGGTGCCATGGCCGGAGCAGGCCATATAGCAGCTGCCAGCAGAAAGTATAGTGAAGAGAGGAAAAAGGCGCTGGAGCGGCGCAGGGAAAAATTGGCAAATATGGAAGCAAGGCTAAAAGAACTGCGTATCAGGGAGAAGAAGCTGGCGCAGTCTGTACCCATGCTTCCGGAAGAGCTTTCTCAGGAGCTCGATGTGCTTGCGGAGAGCGCGGCAAAACTCGATGATTCCCTACGAAAAGAGAGAGTGGACGAAAGGGTTTTCCCGGACAAACTATATGACGTTCTTGCCGGAGAAAAAGACACAAAGGCAGAAACAGCCGCAGCTGTTGCCAGGGAGCGGGAAAAAGAGGTCCAAGAAGACCTTGCTTCCATGTCCCGCGCATTTAAGGAGAGCGCAGCAGCCTATGCTGATGGCGCTGACGCGCCGCATTCTGGGCCCAGGATTATAGCTTATACCAAGGGAGGTAAGCGTTATCTGACCGAGACAGTATATGGGATAGTGAATCCCCCCAAAGGCAAATTTTTTCTTGAGGACTCCAAGTGGGGGTTATGGGCCACTGGCAAGGCAGGTTCTGCAACGGTGTTTAGCACCATGTGCCCGAGCATGCCCGGCATGCTCGCTTTTCCTGCCCAGAATGTGGTTCGTATTCCGGTATTTCCCGGGCATGTTATTGAGAGCATCAAGACAGAGCTCGAAAATGTAAATGGGCGGGTTTATTTTGACCGAGCTAACAGTATGTGGGCAGTTGTTTTTAGCGGCTATCCCAAGTATATAGAAATAGGTATGCGACTTGCCCAGCAAGGCGAGATAGAAGAACTGCCGCAGATGCAGATAGACCCCGAGGTTGCAGATACCTGGCAGGATAGCCTCCCTGATGAGATGAGGGAGATCCTTAGCATTGCAAGGGGGATGCCAGTTGAACAGAGGCAGATAATCAGAGAGATGGTCCTGGGGATGTTCTTTGGCACCGAGAACACCTACCTTAGGCAATTGAGTGAAGAGGAGCCGGACTTTGTGAAGATGTCTTTTACATATTTTGCCCACAAGTGCGATGGGTTTGAAAAAGTGCATGCATTTGTCTCTCACGGGCTTCGTCTTCCTACGCAGGCACACTATGGTTTTAAAGATGCTAATAAAGACGGCGTATTTGTAGAGCTCGAAGGCCATGCTTGGGCCCAAACACCGCATGGCACAGAAGATGTAGGTACCCTGGCGAGAATATTTTCATCGCAATCCGGCAAAAAGTTTAATCGCGCAGAGCACCTCAAGGAGCTTGCCTGGATAAAAAAGACAGCAGAGTACAGAAGGCAGCAGATGGAGGGCGTGCTTGAGTTGGTAAGGCAGATGAAAAATAGCATAGCCTTTGAAGCACAGATCAAGCAGGAAAAGAAGGCTACAGTTGCCGCAGAGGCTGCGTTTGCGCAGGAAGGCTGGAAAAAAAGCTATTTTGACTTGCAGAGGTTCTACCATGCAAAGCTTTCGTTCTTTGAGCCGCGCGCTATATTTACTCCTGCCGAGGCACATGAGTTTTTACAGGAGGCTATGCAGGCACGTCATGAGCTCCAGGGCCTTGTAGGCAAAGATGCCGAGTTTATGGCATTAAGCCATTTCTTATTCACTTCGATAAACAGGGTCAAGAATGCATTCCCGGAGCTTGCGGGAATAGCAGATCTGGTAAAGAGGGAGCTGGCACAGGATATAGATAATGCGCTGCCCAAAGACAGGAGATTAAAAGAGCCCATTGGCCCCTGGGCAGAGCCTATAGTTGTGGGTAGCGGTTATAACGCTGATGTCCTGGAGCATGCTGCGCTCTTGAGAAAGAGGCTCCCGTTAGCTCCGGAGATGATAGATATTCGAAACGACCCAGAAGGCTCATTGCGGTCTCTAGGGCTGGGCGCAGACGGCGTAAACAGGCTAAAACAGGGCGAAATAGTCTTTTCTCCGGATGGCATGTTTACATATCAACTGAATAGTGCAGCAGACCATTTGTACGTATGGACACCGGAAGACAACCTCGCTGTGTCGGATACTGTTACCGGAGAGGAGATAGAAAACCTGGCTCTTGCTTCTGGTGAGCTGAGTAGGATTACCGATTATGTGCAAGGCCTGGCAGCGTATGGTATAGCGCGGCCAGTTACACTAGCGGCTAGCACCGGAGCTTTTCCTGCTAACGCTCAGGCCTATGCCAAGACACAGAGCGTGGCAGGCAGCCGGTGGTTTGACTTCTGGGCCAGCCAGCCGCAACCGTCAGTACTTGTCAGCGCTACTATGTTCAACAGGGCAAAGAGTGTTAAGATCCACTCGCCACTGTCCATGAAAGGAGACTGGCTGGCTGAGATAACCTTTGAGGACGGAACCGTGGTCTTTGACGGTCCTATGGCTGATGAGGCAGACGTAAGATCAGATGGTCAGCAGATAAAGCAGTATAAAGAACGCCAAGGCCTCTGGTTCTTTCCTGATGGCACCTGGCTGGGCCTTGTTAGAGATCTCTCCGGAAAATTCAGATTTATCGGGACGATTTCATTTAGTACTGGCGCAAGGATAGATGATTTTGAAATGGATGACTGCCATGCAGTCTTTTGCAGGGAGACCGGTGAATGGTGGGCACTCGGCAAGGTCAATGGCAAATGGGTTAAGTTTGAGGTAATCAGAGAAGGCATAGGTAGTTCGCATAAGGGTCGTTCCCAGCTTGACTTTGGTTTGACAGGCTTAGAAGGAGTTAAGAGCATCGGAGCCATTGTCCACCCAGACAAAGATGCCTGGATAGCACATGTATTGTTAGAAACAGGCGTATGGGTTCGCAGGGGCCCTGGCATCAAACAATTTAATCTTGCTGCGGATGACACATTCACCCAGAAGACATATGATGAAGCTCATATGAGGTACGAGAGGAATATGGGACTCTATGGTTATCGGGTAACCGAATATGAAAGATGCTATGAGATTTTTGTGCAGGAGCGTACTAATAGGGCTGGAGTAAGGGTTGGTGTGTGTTCTGGTGAAGAAACAAAGCGCCTGCGCGTTGGCGGCAAGGCCCTGAGCGAAAGGGGTTGGGAGACTATAACCATGCCCTATCTCATGCCTGACGGCCGCTATGATTATCGTCTATTAATAGACGATAATCAGCTCATGTATCTAGGCGGCTCATTCGCAGAAGAGTTTAATTTAAACAACAGAGCATTTCGCTATATAGAAAAGGACGGATTGCATAAGCCAAGGATAAGATTTTTTGGCGAGGATGGTTGGGCCATAATGGTTACGCACTTAAAAGGACATGTAGGGGTGATCTACAAGCCATCAGGTTCACAGCAGGTCCATGAGAAGAGCTTTGAAGGGTTAGCCACAGAGCTGCAGATGCTGAGGTGGATAAAAGACTTTGTCTGCTCAGAGGATGGTTCCTGGGCAATGTCTTATTTTTCAACAGGTGGCTATAAGATAAGAGGCTCTGCTGCTGTTATGGCGCAGATAGGCGGACCGCAGTATTTTCGTAGCGTATACGGCCTATATCTGCAAGACGGGATATTCCTTAAGGCATTTGTTAAACAGGGTGGAAAACTAAAGGTGCTCAGCGCATTAGGAGAACAGGAACTGCCAGCCCATCTGCAATCATACGATTTTTACAAGCTCCATGTAGCAGACAATGAAGGCAATTGGATGATAGAGATGCGCAAGGTTGCCGGCAACAAGACACTATTTCAATTTTACGGGCCGCTCGCAAATAAGCTAAGAAGGCAAAGTGACCAATTAGGCGACCCACTGTTGCAGTTCAGCGGGGAGAGCGGGAGGCATACCGAGGTTAAAAAATTAGACAACGGGACCATCGTGGCAGTGATTACAGGAGACGTCGATATTCAGCACATGCCACCAATAGGAAGTAGTGTTGGGCTTCGAGAGAGCCCGCTGGCAGACAGCATCGTCTTCTCAACAGACCCGCAGGCAGATTTCTTGACGCGGCTTGAGGGCATGTACGATAT
>JABMQS010000022.1 GCA_013202525.1 Candidatus Omnitrophota bacterium | reverse complement strand
CGAATAGATCCGCGGCGCGCAAGAAAAAGCTCACAGAGCTTAAAGACGAGAAGAGAACTATTATAATATATGAGTCGCCGCACAGGGTGTTGGTAACCCTGCGTGATATGCAGGAGGTTTTTGGTGATATAAGGATAGCCTGCATCAGAGAGGCCACGAAGAAATTTGAGGAGGCCTTGCGGGATAAGGTCAGCAGCCTGATAGAACACTTTAGTCACAAGAAACCACGCGGCGAGTTTGTTATAGTCTTTAACCCGAGGACAAAATGAAGGCGCACAAGACAGCGATAGTATCGAGTAAGGCAAATGTAGCAGAAGGCGTGGAGATAGGCCCGTATTCTGTTGTTGAAGACGGGGTAACCATCGGGCCCGGCTCAAGGCTTTCAGCCTATGTGTATATCCACAAAGGAACTACTATCGGCACAGAGTGCAAGATGCATACAGGCGTTGTCCTTGGTGATGAACCGCAGGACATGGCCTTTAAGGGCGGCGAGACCTTTCTTGAGATAGGGGACAGGAATGTCTTCAGGGAGCACGTGACCATACATCGTGGCACAGATGAGGGGTCCTCTACAGTTGTCGGCAATGACTGCTACTTTATGGCGCTTTCGCACGCAGCGCATAACTGTGCGATAGGCAACAATGTTATAATATGCAACAATACCATGCTTGCAGGCCACGTGAAGGTCGATGATAAGGCCTTTATATCCGCATCCTGCCTGATACACCAGTTTGCGCGCGTAGGCACAATTGCCATGATGGCAGGCGGGGTTAGGATAAACAGGGACCTGCCACCATATATGGTTGCAGAGAACGATAATATGGTCGGCTCCTTTAATATAGTAGGATTAAAGAGAGCAGGGTTTAGTTCAGAGGCCCGCTCCGCGATAAAACAGGCATATAACCTGCTCTATCGCTCAGATCTTAATCTTTCAAACGCCCTCTCAGAGATAGAAAAGTCTAATCCATGCGAAGAGGTAAAAGACCTCTTGGAGTTTATCAAGTCAGCAAAGCGCGGTATTTGCTTCAGCCGCTCCAACCGAGCATCAAAAGAGTAGCATTCCTGCCAGATTGCTTACATAACACCTTATAATCATTAATGTTATGAACGCCAGAGCCATGTATATTTTAGCAGAAAAATGCCCTATAGCCCTTGACAAAACCCATATATATGGTATACTATAGTATACCATTTAATGCCTTTAAAAACTTAATAATAAGCCAATTCTCAAGCAGGCAGCTTATAAACCAGCAATCCATACGCTGAAGGGCTGCTCATTGGGGTAACTTATGATCTTAAGCAGCTCATCTACTTTCACTTCTCCCATCATCGAACCAAAGCCTATTGCTGCTGCATGGAGTTCGGGGTCTTTGACCTTTTCAGCCTCTGTTAAGGCAGCTCTTATGGCCTTCCTTGCCTGTTTATAGTCATTGTCTGTAAAACCGTTTGTTTTCCCTTCGCTGTGATAATGCTTTACAATATAGGCAAGGCAGCGCATTGCTGCAACCTGTGTATCCTTATTTTGCTTGAGGCCCTCGGAAATAATAACGCGGAGCTTCTCAGCAAGCTCTTTTAATGACTTGCACCCAAACTCATTCGGGATATGAGCTCTATTCTGGTCTCCAGTGGCAACTCTGTGTAAGCCATCGGCAAATGACATAAGGGCCTCTGCGCTAAACTGGGTGGAGGCTGCTGCAGTATCTGCCTGATTAGGTTGGGCAGGTAGCGCTGTGTTATCTTGTGCTGGCTGTGCATCCGCATCAATAGCGGGGAGATTTGCTTCCTCGCTTCCAAGAGGGCTTGGAGACAGGACGCCCGTAACAGCAGCAACGAGTGCACCGGCCACAGCTAGCATAGCGGCGCCTGAGGCTATCTTTAGGGGGAATCTGGGAGTGGGCCTAATATCTGTACCAGGCACCTTCTCGAGTATTCTCGTGGGTGTGCCTGGTACAAGCTGTCTCGCAACCTTAAGTATGCGGCTCTCCATCTGCTCGAGTGCCTCTGTATGTCCGTCTGATTTTTTGCACCACTTATCTTCTTCTCTTTTCCACTTTAGCTGGCCTGTCTCTCTGAGCTTAAATGATGCCCATGCAAAGTTGAGATTTGCCAGGGCAAAGCCGCTCGCCTCTATGTTGAAACTGCGCGATATATCATGAATTCTCTTGCCTGTTCTTTCATCTATCTTAATACCGTCAAAGAGTGTCTTTGCGAGGATGCTTGAAAGGAAAGTATCATCTACCTGAGACTTTATGATCTCCTCAAGCCGCTTTCTGTTGCTAAAGATAGCTGAAAACTTTGCCTTGACTCTTCTCTCTATTTCTTCCTCATCAACTGCCCTTCCTTCTGATGTCGCAACCTGCGT
>JABMQS010000021.1 GCA_013202525.1 Candidatus Omnitrophota bacterium | reverse complement strand
GTATGTCGTCCCTCGACTTCGCTCGGGACGAATCCTGAGCTTTGTCGAAGGATCCGTGTGCCGTATGTCGTATGTCGTCGAGGGCAGCGGTCATGGCCTCTATGGCTTCGGGCTTATTGTCTTCAATAGCGATTATGCCTTTTTCGACGCCGATGACCTTCATCATAAGCAGCACGCCCCCCAAGACATCCCCCGGCCTTTCTATCATAATCCTCTCGTCGCATGTAAGGTAGGGTTCGCATTCTACACCATTCAGGATAAAGGTGTCTATGGGTTTTGATTTCGGCGGCAAGAGCTTTGCGTGTGTCGGAAAACCAGCGCCGCCCAAACCCACTATGCCGGCCCCTCTTATGATATTCCTTATAGCGTCACCCTGCAGATCCCCTATCTCCTTCGCAACCGTCCAAGCCGGCGCCTCCATCTCATCCCTGCCGTCAGAATCTATGACAACAGAATTGCACTTCTCCAGCACAGGATGGTCAGCGGCTCTTATCGCCTTTACCGTACCCGAGACAGAAGAATGTATGGGGGCAGATATAAACTTAGGGCTATCTCCTATCAGGGTGCCTACCTTTACGCTGTCCCCCGCGCCTACTGTTGCGCGGCAGGGGCCGCCTGTATGCTGCCTGAGAGGAATGATAACCTGGTCAGGAACGCTCAGCACCTTGACAGGAGAATTCCTGCTGAGCTCTTTGAAATATTGCGGATGTATACCGCCCTGGAATGTCTTCTCTGGCACAACAACCTCTCTCTGCTCTGTTTATATCTTGGCCCTCAACCCTAAAATGCCGACATAGACAAAGACCGCACCGACCGCCACAAGGATGTAAGAAGCGTCTACAAAACCCGCTAATTTAGAGACCGCTATCATAAATATCACGTATGCCAGGTTTATAACCGCCTCTATCGAGGAAAAGACCCTCCCTCGCAGCTCATCAGGTATAAGCTCATGCACGATCGTGTTTGAGGAGATGATAATAGGGGATACCGCCGCGCCAAAAAGGAACGTTATGACTGCGGCCATGAAAAAATTTGCCAATACACCGACGAGAATGATAAACTCCACCAAAAACATGCCCGCCAATATGAGGCCTAAGAATATGGCCCTGGTCTTGGAAAACCTGTTGCCAAATTTACCGTATATCATGGTTCCGCAGAAAAGGCCTGCTCCGCAAAACATCGCCAAAAGCCCCAGCTCCTTAGTCACGCTCTCAAAGGTATTCTGTATAAATACGATAAGCACCGCCTGGCTTGCCCCTACTCCGCTTGCAAGAATAAAGAGAAAGGCTATAATAAAATTCATCTTCCGGTGCGAAAGCAGGTACCTTATCCCATCCTTTATCTCCGCCACGACTGTGGTACGGATGATCTCTTTTACGTGGCGGCCGAATGCATAGATATTTTCTCTGGCGTGCGGCAGCTGCTTATCTATCTTGATAAAATATAACAGAACTGCGGAGATAAAAAATGTGGCGGCATCGATAAGAAGGGCTCCTTTGACTCCGACGGAAGGAACCGCTATCAGTATACCGCCCAGCCCGAACCCAAGGGCCGCGGCTATCATGCCGGTCGTGTGGATTAGGGAGTTTGCCTCAAGGAGCTTATCCTGCGGTACCAGGTCAGGCACTATGGACATCTTTGCCGGTATAAAAAACCTCGTCGCTGAAAACATGATAAAGACCAGTATGTATACAGGGAATATGGGCTGGAGATTTGGGACAATCAGCCAGTAAAGAAATATAAGCAGGAGCAGAACTCCCCTTACGATGTCGGAGATGATCATCGTATACTTCCTGTTCCAGCGGTCGCAATATACGCCGGCTATCGGACCCACAACAAAGGCTGGAATCGCTATAAAAAGAAATAGCTTTGCCAATTCAAACGCAGAACCGGGGGCCCTCTTATAGATAAGGCCTATCAATGCCATGGGGGCAAACCTGTCGCCAAACTGGGATATGATCTGGCCTATCCACAAAAAGAAGAAACTTGGTTCCCTTAAGACCTTCCTGAATGACATATATTATCCTGTGCCTTGTATGAGCCTGTGCCCCTCGTCGGCAGCAATCCTCCTACTCGTCGGATTGCTTTTGCCTCCTCCCCTCGCTTTGCTCGGGACTAGCTCCTAAAGTTATATCGGGAGCCAGCGGGACAAATTTCGCTTTGCGAAATTTGGAGCTGGCGAGTGGAATCATTGCTCGCTTTCAGCTCGCTCTTTAAAAGGAAACCCTGATGGTTTCCTTTTAATATTTTCCTTCCTTCTGCAAGGAAGTGTACTGCGCCGATAGGGGGGAACGGTCTTTCCCCCTAAAACCCCCTTTTGCGATTCCACTGAGGTAACTGGAGCTGGCGAGTGGAATCGAACCACCAACCTGCGCATTACGAATGCGCTGCTCTACCGTTGAGCCACGCCAGCATATAAGGACCAACCAATTATCAAACAACTACTGAATATTAAAAACAAGACCAACGGTTACGCCTTAATCCCCCGAAGCCTGCTACCTGAAGCTTCTTTCATTTCGAGGCGTAGGGGGGCCACGCCAGCATGTAAGAACCTCTCGATTATCAAGCAACTACAGAACACTAAGAAAAAAACCAAAGGCTACGCCTTAATCCTCCGAAGCCCTACCATCTTAAGCTTGTGTAAGGGCGAAGGAGGGCCACGCCAGCATTACTAACTGTATGTCTGAGAGTTAGTATATAGTAAGTAATGAAAAAAATCAAACAAAAAAGGAGCATCCAATATACTATGGATGCCCCTTTTTACGATTCTGGAACTTGTGGTGCCGAGGACCAGAATCATCGCTCGCTTTGCTCGCTCTTTTAAAAGGAAACCCTGACGGTTTCCTTTTAATATTTTCCTTCCCTCCGCAGGGATGTAAAAAAGGATAGGGGGGGAAACAATCTTTCCCCCCCTATAACCCCCTTTTTACGATTCTGGAACTTGTGGTGCCGAGGACCAGAATCGAACTGGTCACGCAGGGCTTTTCAGGCCCTCGCTCTACCAACTGAGCTACCTCGGCACGAAAGAACCACCAAACTACATAACGACTGCTAAACTAATATCCTCAACCAACGGTTACGCCTTAATCCTTCGAAGCCCTACCATCTTAAGCGTGCATAATGGCGAAGGAGGGCTACCTCGGCACGCGCCCGGAAATAATATCACAACATAAGAAAAATTTCAAGTCCTTTTAATGATCGCGGGAAGATACCAATGAAAAGAGACCATCTACTGATTCCTTCTCCTTGCAGTCGCGGGAGAGCCTGCAAAGCTTCCCTATCTTTTCCTGCAGGCCCTTTATGTCTACGGTCTCTTCTGCCTTAAAGATCTTCTTTGAGTGGGTTCGGGTTGTGGCCTCATCCTTATTGAAGAGCGCCTCTGAAAGCCTCTCGCCCTCTCTCTTGCCTGTATACACAATGTCGTCATCCTTGAGATGCTTTCCGTAGAAGAGCGCTATGTCATATGCAAGGTCTTTTATCTTAACGGGTTTTCCCATATCCAGAACAAAGGTCTCCCCGCCTTCACCCATGGATACCGCCTGCAATATCAGCCTGGTCGCCTCATTAAGACTCATAAAATATCTCTCCATATTCGGGTCGGTTATTGTAAGCGGCTTTCCTTTGAGCAGCTGCTCGGTAAATATCTCTATGACGTTTCCTGAACTTCCTATGACATTTCCAAACCTCACGCTCATAAATTTTGTCTTGCTGGAGCTGTCTTTAGCAGCTGCCTTAATCAGAAACTCTCCAACCCTCTTTGTCGCCCCCATTACCGAAACGGGCTCTACCGCTTTATCCGTTGATATATAGACGAATTTTCCGACCTTGTGCTGGGAGGCCGCCTCTACCAGGTTTGAGGTGCCTTCTATATTCGTGATTATCGTCTGCGCCGGATTTAACTCGGAGAGTGGCACATGTTTGTGCGCCGCTGCATGGATCACATAGTCTATTCTCTTGCTGGATTTGAAGAGGCTCTGCAAAAGACTCGTGTTGTGCACATCTCCTATCTTATAAGAAATCTCCACTCTGGATAGTTTCTCTTTTTTGCAGATATCCTTAAGCTGGCAAGATATATTGAAGAGATTGTTCTCTGAAATATCGAGTATTATCAATTCGGCGGGCGCAAATCCTATGATCTCCCTGCATATGCTTGAACCTATAGAACCTCCCCCGCCCGTGACAAAGATCCTCTTCTGATAAAACTCCTTCTTAAGCGCCCTCATATTGAATTCTACTGGTTCCCTCTCGAGATAATCCTCAAACTTCACCTCTCTCAGATCCTTGAGTGAAAACTTTCCGCCGGCCATATCGAAAAGCGTAGGCACGACCCTGACCAGTGCCCCTGACTCCTGCGCCATCCTTATAATATTCTTCATCTCAGAATTAGAAGCGGCATCAACCGCTATGAAGACATACCTGATGTCCTTCTCCTTCACAATGCCCGGCAGGTCATTAAGAAGGCCAAGCACCGGCGCGGCGTTTATGGTATTACCCAATCTCTTCTCATCAAAGGTGATAAAACCTGCTATCTTAAACTGGTGGCGTGAATCCTTCAGAATACTGGCCTGCAGTGATGCGGCTATATCCTGGTCGCCTATGATCAAGGCGTTCTCCCTCTTTGCCCCTCTCGATGCCTCAAAGAGCCGCCTGTAAAAGATCCTGGCCCCGCTTATGGTCAGGAAAAGAAGTATGGAGTTCAACACATATATGGAACGTGGTATCTTTGCTGTTAGATCAGGAATTGCAATAAGGCCGGATATAATACTCAAACCATTCCCTGCCAGGATAAAACCGAGTATCTTCTCAAGGTCCCTTACGCTTACATACCTCCACATGCCCCGCGCAAGGCCAAAAGAAAAGTCGCATACCAAAAACCCGACGATAAAAACCGGCAATGTCTTTATAAAGACCGCGCCCTCATTGGCGGGCACGCTACCCTCAAACCTTATATAATAAGATAGCCAGTAACTTACCATTATCAGCATAAAATCCACAAGATACTTCATCTGGAGCGGGGTCTTCTCGAGCGCCTCGGTAATATTATTGAGGATCATGGATCTCTTACTCTTTAGCATTTAAAACTCCCTTTATGGTTTTAAAGATTACGGTCAGGTCGCTTGAAAGGCTGCTCTTCCTGAAATACTCCAGGTCACAGTCTATCTTCACCGGCAGGACCTCTTTTATATAGGATCTCATAACTCTGTCTTTGGAAAGCGCATTCTCCTCATTGCGAAATCTTATGGAGGCTGGAGAGGTGATACCAGGCTTAAAAGATAGTATCTCCCGCTGTCTGTCATTATAGGTATTGACTATCTCAAACAGCTCAGGCCTGGGGCCGACTACACTCATATCACCTTTCAAGACATTGATAAATTGCGGCAGCTCATCCAGCTTTGCCTTTCTTAAGAAAGCGCCTATTTTGGTGATCCTCTTATCACCCGGTGCGGTGATCATGGGTCCGGCAACATCGCGCATGGTCTTGAATTTTAAGAAATCAAACATCTTCCCGTCTCTGCCCACCCTCTTCTGATGAAAAATAGCCGGGCCCTGAGAATCCAGTCTTATCAATAAAAAAACAATGGCAAAAACAGGAAGCCCAAAAATAAGGATGATCAACGAAAAAATAATATCAAATATTCTCTTAAGCATATATAATCCTCGATCTGTCTTTATTATACCTCAAACCTGCTCACTTTTCCAAGCCAAGAATCGAGCAGGCGGCTCAATCTCCCTTTGTGTTCTTCGATATTTCGAGCAGTCCAAAATAATGTGTCCGCAGTGCCGGAATAGCAGCCAACACAGGATAGAGCAGATCCGTCAAAGGGCCCAGGCGCCGGGATAAAGGCGGCAGCAGGGTTATTGTACGCAGGTCGCTCTTAAAGTCCGGAAAAAACTTATCTATCCTTTGCCGTGTCATCCCCCTGACATGCGTGTTAAAAGGGTTATTGTAGCGAAAATCATGCCAGAGGATAGCTCCTCCTCCGGGCTTGATCACGCGTTGTATCTCATCTGCCATGCCTTTGGCCACGCCATCGTCCAGTATGGAGGTAAATACTATAAAAAGCACTACGAGATCGAAATGGCCGTCAGGAAAATCGAGCTTCTCTGCATTGGCGCATTGAAAACCGATTTTCGGATAGCGCCTCTTCGCCTCAGCAATATTCTCAGGGATCAGGTCTACCCCGTATAGATCCTGCGGCGCTGCCCCTAACTTCTGGAAATTGGCAAGGATGCTCCCTGTGCCGCATCCCACATCCAGTATCTTGCGGCCGGTGAGAGGAACCATGCCGCTGGCCTTAAGAATATCTTCGATAGCCGCCTGCCGTTCACGGACAATGGCGCGGTTGCCGCGATTATTACCATCCCATTGCATCTGCACGGCAGGATCCTGGCGATAACCTTTATAGGCCTGCCTTAAACGTGTAATTTCCCGGTCACTGGACATAATAATCCTATCTGTGCGCTGCCCAGGCCTCAATAGCATCGGCTATGCGGAGCCCGGATTTCCCGTCCCAGAGCGGCGGGCGTCTACCGGCCTGCCACTTACCGGCAAGTATTGCGTCAATAGCCTCACAGATCACCTTAGAATCTGTACCGACAACACGGTTTGTGCCGCTGGATACTGTGACTGGCCGCTCGGTATTCTCCCGCAGCGTCAGGCAGGGGACCTTGACAACTGTGGCCTCCTCCTGGATGCCGCCTGAATCCGTCAGTATGCACCTGGCCTTTGCCATAAGACCGATAAATTCATAATACGGTAATGGTTCACATATCTGCACAGAGCGGCTTGTCTCGATCTTCTGCTCCATGAGATGCTGTTTTGTGCGCGGGTGAACCGAAAATATAACGGGCAGATCGTGTGAAACCTTATTTATGATATCCAGTATCAGCTTGAGCGCCTTCGGGCTGTCAACATTTATCGGCCTGTGAAGAGTCAGCACCGCATAACCGCCGGGCTCGACTCCATATTTCTTCCACGGGCAAAGCCCTGTGGCCTTATCCAGGTATCTTAACAGCGTATCCACCATGCAGTTGCCAACAAAATGTATACGTTCCTTTGCTACGCCTTCGCGCTCTAAATTCTCATTGCCGCTCTTCTCGGTGGTAAAAAGCAGTGTTGAGAGCTGATCCGCCACAATACGATTTATCTCCTCGGGCATGGTCCTGTCAAAAGAGCGCAGTCCAGCCTCTACGTGCGCAAGCGGTATATGAAGTTTTGCCGCCACAAGCGCTGCCCCGAGCGTTGAGTTGACATCACCCCCTACAACTACCAGGTCTGGTTTTTTCTTAAGGCAGGCATCCTCAAATGCTATCATGATCCTGCCCACCTGGCGTGCGTGTGTATCCGAACCTACGCCGAGGTGGACGTCGGGCTTAGGCAGGCCCAGTTCCTTGAAAAATACCTTAGACATATTATCATCATAATGCTGGCCTGTGTGCACCAGGAACTGGCCAAAACCCTTCTTCTTGACCGCATCTATGACAGGAGACATCTTCATAAAATTCGGGCGCGCGCCCACAACGTTACATATCAACATTATAACTTCTCCTTTAAGAAAATTCCTCGCCCCTGAGGGGCTCGTCATAACCCTTGGCTCGGAATTCTCTTTTAGGGGACAACCCTGATGGTTTTCCCCTAACGCTTCGCCGGTCCTTTTCCTTCCGCATGGAAGCTTACTGCGCCGATAGGGAGGGGAATGCTTCCCCTCCCTAAAACCCTCCCCTTTTACAGTACAGGATACACGTTTTATATTTTCCTATACTGTAAATAATCTATAAACTTATCACAGATGACGCGCCGGTCAAACCTGGATTCGGCAGACCTGCGCCCATTGGCCCCGAGTTCTTTGCGCCTGGCAGCATCACCGGCCAGTTCGCGTAGACCAGCTGCCAGGGCCTCTGTATCCTGCGGCGGAACAGAGATGCCGCACTTGGCCTCTTTTATAATATCCGCTGCTTCGCCGGAGGCTGCCAGCACAATAGGCACCCCCGAAGCCATGGCTTCATATATTTTTGAGGGCACAGCCCCGGGGAGCTTTGTTTTTAAGGTAATGACTGCAATATCCGCTGACGCCAAAAGCGCCGGCATATCGTCGTGGGGGCGTGCATCCACAAAGCGCACATTGGAAATCCCTTCCGATCCAGCCATCTCTACCAGCCGCTTCTTGTCCGGCCCCTCCCCTGCAAAAACTATACACAGATCGTTTAGATCCTTCAGCCTGGCGGCTGCCTTTAATATCTGATCCAGCCCCTGGGCAAAACCGTGCAGTCCCGCGTATAAAGCTATACAGCCCCGGCCCTTTGCAATACTGTCCCGTATGTCCTGAGTACGCAACTCCGGTGCGAATTTACCGGTATCAACGCTATTTGAAAAATGGTAAGCGGATATCCCGGGAATGCGCCTTTTAGCATGCTCCAGTATCTCCTTGCTCTGGCCCGTAAGCAGCCACGCCTTCTTATAGGAAAAGGACTCAAGAAGACACATGGCATGAAGAAGCCAACCATCCTCTATAAGGCCCAGGCGCACAAAGCTCTCTGGCCAGAGATCAGAAACATTAAAGATCCAGCGGGCTCCCTTTAAGCAGCTTAAAAGAAATCCGGACAGGGCTAGGGGCAGCGGAGGGCTCTCTGTAATCAGATAATCCAGCCTTGGCAGGCAAAAGGCCCCTGCGACCAACGAAGAAAACGCAAAAGAAGAATAGTTCGACAGCCTCGAGAGCACGCTCAGGCGCCTGGTGGGATGGATATAGGTTCGCAATACCACTGCACCCTTCTCTTCCTCCCTCCGAAAGAGGCCGCCATATCCAGGGTATATCCTGCCCTTCGGATAACTGGGCATGGCTGTAAGAACAAAGACCTTATGGCCATCCTTGAGCAGACGTTCAACAAGCACTGAAAAACGCGCCTGTGGCGCTCCTATCTCTGGTGGATAGTATTGAGTAAGGATGCCTATCTTCATGGATTACCTCTTACGCAGTCCCGGGCCCGGCTTTAACCTCTGAAAAAGATCGAGGAAAAATACCCCGTCGAGCATACCGATAAACCCGTATATGAAACTATTATGGCGGGCAACTCCGCCGGCAATACCTGAAACGACCCACAGATAGATAACCACGGACATCAGAAAGATAAGCGCGGGATCGCCGGGTGCCCTCTGCCGCCAGCGCCAAAGCCCGATGAGTGCGAATATCCAAAATGGAAGATGCGTAAAGAATATCTGCCTGTCCCAACGCCCGCTTTCAGATATGTACCAGGACCTGGTGAACTTAAAAAGGTACAACTTTCCCAATGCAACAGGATCTTCCTTCAGCCACTTCAGATTAAAATCGAGTGCTCCTCTGGCTGAGCGCTGCGGTTGCTCGTAGTGGTCGTTTAACCAGTCGCTGACATTATTTCCTGTCTGCCGCCTTACTGACCAGAAATAGGCCCTGTAGATACTGGGGTAGGCTGTAATGCCATCCAGGCCGGCCTTCCTCTGTACTGTAGACCATGGCAACATCACCAGGATCTGCGCGCACAGGAAAAATGAGACAATGATGAACGCGCGGGAACGCCATCGCGGAATATCCGCCTTTCGCAGAAGCCAGAACGCAAAAGGCCCAAGCACAATAAAGATAAACTGCGGATTGCCGCGGATCATCGTGGAGATGCCGATAAGGGCGCCTGAGAGAAGAAAGATCCCTGCGCGCGGGCCCTGACGCCGTTGAAGCTCCCTGACGAATAAAAGCAGCCCGGATAAGAAGAACGGTAAAAAGAAGACCGCTGCCTCCTCCAGCGCTATCGCCAGGATAAAGATCGGGGCACATAAGAGTATAAATCCTGATGCTATGGCCAGAAAACGGTTCCTTGTAAGCGCCTGGCCAAGCAATACACTCAGAACACCGGATGAGACTACAAAGATTATATCTATGAAATACCTCGCGCTCCAATACGGCAGGCCCAGCTTATACGTAAGCTGCCATTTGAAGGCAAGATAATAGGCAAAGCCCGGCGGGACATGCATCGATTCGGAATGCCCCTGCTTAATAATCTGCCACATCCCGTGGATATGGTCGGGGTTGGGCCCCAACTGAAAGAATCCCAAAAGCCTTGCAACCTGCAGGAGAATCAGATATAAGAGCGCAAACCCAATGATAACCGCAGACCATTGCTTAGGCGTCAACCGACCGCCATGGCTATCAGCAAAACAATATCTCCATGGCCAGCTATCCTTTTTAACCTTTTTGACCATCTGTTCCTTTCCGCGCAGAGATTATCAGCGAACCAGCTATTTCACGGACCAGCGGGATATTCTCCATCAATAACCCTGCTTTTTCTACTCTATGGATCCATGATGAAGGTGTCATCGGATGCAGAAAATCATAAGGAGTCACTCTGATCTCTTCAAATCCAGCCTCTTCCAGCAAGGAAGCGGCCTTCCAGCGAAAGAAAGCAGTCTCATCTGCAGAATCCCCCATCAACGTCTTAAGCCAAGGGATATTCTTCTGCAGGAAAATCTGGGGATTTGCCATATTGGGCTCAGCAAATGCTATAAGGCCTCCGCCTCTTACTACCCTGTAGATCTCTGATAAGGCCTGGTTGATCTTGAGATGGTGAAGCACAGAGCTACCCACAACAACATCAAACGTACTATCAGCAAAGGGAAGCTCTTCCGCACTCCCTGCTACAAATACTGCATCTACGTCTTTGCGGACTTTATCCATAAAAGCATACGAAAGATCGAGAGCTACAACATTCGGGTTGAGGCAGGCAAATTCTGCGGTAAACACTCCCGTGCCGCAGCCTATCTCAAGTACCCTGCCTCCCTTGCCCAGGGATGTGCTTTCTATCAGCAGTCTTGTCCGTCTTTTTGCGCGAAGACGGCCTGCAGGCGATGCCCAGCCCCATACCTCTTTTTCCATGCCTGCTATCTTTTGGTCGTGTTGTAATTCACGCGATATGCGCTCATCCATAATTGTTCCCTGGTTGCACCTTATATTCTAAGGATTATATAAATTTAATCCGCCGTGCGCCAAATACCACCATCTTAAGCAAAAGCCAGCCATGTCTCCAACGCTGTATATTCGTAGTGCCGTATGTGCGCTCCCTGTAACGTATAGGCATATCGACTATCTTAAGGCCCGACTTGGCCGCGCCAAACAGAAGATCAAAATCGCCGAATGGATCGAAATCACCAAAATAAGACCTGTTGGCGGCAATCTGGTCATAGTCGGCCTTTGATAAGACCTTGGTGCCGCACAAGGTGTCCTTGACGTGCTGACCCATAAGCCATGAAAACGCCAGCGTAAAGAATTTGTTCCCTAAAAAATTCAAAAAGCGCATGGCCCCCTTCTCTCTGGGATAAACCAAGCGTACACCGTTTATAAACTCTCCCTTACCAAGACGCAGCGCCTCATAAAACCGCCTCATGTCTTCCGGCGCGGTAGACAGATCTGCATCCAGGATCATCAGTATATCACCCCCGGCTTCCTCGAAACCCAGGCGTACAGCATCACCCTTGCCCTTGCCCTTCTGCCTCAACAACTTGCACTTGCGCTCCGGATGCTTGCTGATAGCCGTCTCTATCGCCTTATATGTGTCGTCCCTGGAATGGCCTTCTACAAAAAGCAGCTCTGTCCAGCGGCCAAGCTCAGGAGTCCGGGTAAATATCTCGGGGATATTGCCTGCCTCATTACGGGCCGGAACAACAATAGACACAGTCGGTTCTTTCTCCGACGGGCTGCGTTCAGATAAAGGCCTTGCCATAATGAAATTCGTCAATGCCATCAGCCTAAAAGGCCATATCTTTGCAATGTAACGATTAAACAGTGCTGATAGGATCGGTATCGGAAGCGGTAAAAGCATCTCCTGCCAATGCCTGATGACCTCAAACCCTGTAAGGTCGAGAAGATTGACGATATCATCCGGCGCCAGCCAGTTCTGGGCCAGGTTGCCCCTTGCAAGGCCAAGGCGCTGAGCAATGATCAGCGGCAACTCCCATACGCGGCTGTAGAGATTTATAATGAGCCGTGTCCGCGGCGTGGAGAGATGCCTTACCTGCTCAAGAAGCAGCTCCACATCCCAGAGGTCATTGACAATATCCGAAAGAACGATCACATCAAATGTCTCTTTGATGTCCAGTTTGTGCGCATCGGCTTGAATAAAACGCATCTTCGGGTGGCGCTGTTTTGCGCGCTTTATCATCTCACCTGAAAAATCTACTCCCACGCCCACGGCGGGCTTAAGGGCTGCCAGCAGATCTCCCTGCGCGCAACCGATCTCAATGATCTTTTTGCCGCTTGGTACCAAAAACCCATAGACCTGCTTTAGGCGTTTATGATAGTAGCTGCCCCAGCCCCTCCAGCTGTCTACCTTGCAGGCCAGGTTATCCCAATGCGCTATACGTTCTTTCTCATACCTTGCATAGGCCCCGTCACTCTGGCCTGTTTGAGTTATCTTCATAAGGCATTGTCTCCTTTTCTAGACTTTGCTATTGCCAAACGGTAGACCTCGATTATCTTCTCCGATTCTGCTTGTCCATCAATATCCTTTAGTATGCCGCCCGCATCGATGCGGCCTTTTCTCTTAAGCGCGCTGGAGAGAGCGCTGGCAATGGCCTCGGGGCTATCATCGTCGCAGACGTAACAACCTTCTATATCACCTATGCGGCTGCGCACATCGCCTACATCCACAGAGACTATCGGGAGATTGCAGGCAAGTGCCTCTTTTACAACCGTGGGCGAACCTTCATGCATCGAGGTCATTATAAGCGCGTCACATGCATTCATATATAAAGGTATCTCTTCATGAGTAACATCGCGTGCCGAAATCAGATCAACGTCAAGGTGTTCTTTAAGCAAGCCTACTGCCCTCTGTGCAAGCTGAAAACGCTTGACTGGATTGTGTGGATATGCCACAAAAAGCACGAGCTGCTTATCCTTTGGCAGGCCCAGTTGTTTCCGGGCCTCGGATTGTGCAACAGGATAAAAGAGTTTGAGATCCACCCCTCCTGAAACTACATGTGTTGAAAGCCCCGGCGGCAAGTGCTTTAGCAGGCGGCTTGAGGTAACGATAACCTCTTTTGCGCGCCTGGCTACATATGTGCTGATACGCCGCAAAAGCAGACCTGATATAGTATACCGCCCCTTGGCCCCGACTATGCCCTGCAGGTCACTCCCGTGGAACGTCACCACCATAGGCACGCGTGAAGGCAGGGCGATGAGACCGCTCTGACCAAACTGCGCGTGGATCAGGTCGAAGGCGCTGATATCATACTGCTGCCTGAACCCTATCCACGCCCTTAAATAGTTGACCGGGTTCTTATTGCCATAAAAGGAAAATACCTCTACATCGATTCCCGCCTTGCGCAAAAATTTCACCTGCTGCACTACGAAGGTGGCTTTTTGAGGGCGCCTCTCGCTGGGCCATTCACTTGTTATCATTAATACGCGCATACAATATCCTGTTTTATTCACTGCAATTAAAGTCTGAACCGAGAAAGCCTATAACACAGGCCGGAAGGGCTGTCCTCATCGCATAGGTTGAAGCAAAGAGAACAAAAATAACTATAAAGGACAGGGCCAGCGCCTTTGAAAAGGGATCCTGTATAGAAAAATATCTCCTCCCTATCCAGAGAAATAGGAAAAGGAGCGCAAGGGCTCCAAGGATGCCATGTTCAGCCAAAACATGTGTCCATTCAACGTGTGGGCACCAGCTTTTCTGGACCATATCTTCCTGAATATCCCTGGCGTTGCTTACCCCTACACCGAATATATTATCCTTAAAAATAGCAAAATCCGTAACAGCCTGTTCAAGCCTGCCTGTGGTGTCATAGATACGCACCCCGTCCTTTTCCTGCACGCGCGTATATCGCGTTATGAGCCTCCCCGATGTATACCTGTTTAGCGCAGGTATTACGCAGTACCATGTGAGGCTAACGATCGAAAGGGAAGTGACTATAGCAATAGCAAAATACCTTCTTCTGCCGCTCTTTACCAAAGATGCCAGAAGAAAACCGACCGCTGCCGCACCCATCATCGTCCCCCCTCTTGAAAGTGTCAGGATAGACTGGATAAAAAGCCACGCCGCAAGAACCACGTATGTCTGCCTTAGCATAGCGTTTTTCCTTGTCATCAGAAAGAGCGCCACACCCAAGAATCCCGCAAAACCCAGGATGCTCGATACCTGGTTGGGACCAAATCCGCCGCTTGCCACGTAACTTGAGGCCGCCACCCACACTATATTCTTGGCATGTGCCAAACTTAGCAGGGCTATAAAGGCTATAGAGACAGCCGGGCCCAGCACCCATGTAAGCATCCTCTGCACATCCTCTCTTTCGTAACTTAACCCTGAAAAATATAGGCCGCAGATAAATAGCGTGAGGGCCCCTGACATATAAAAACTCACATAACCCCTCCACTGAAAGAGTGAATAATACGGTGTCTTAAAAATCGCGGGTATCAATAATAAAAAATAAAAAATCAGCGGCAAAACAGTGTGTGAGAACCTTTTGCCTCGCGTAAGTCTTAAGATCAAGATTCCTGATATCGCATACTTACCGTATTCCCAGAAGATATGCGCAAACGTCATCCTGAAAAGGACCTCAGCAGCTATTATATACCATACGATACAGGCCAGGGCCACATCGTTCTTGTGCAAGGCAAGGTGGCAGCCTATAACAAATATCAGAATAGCATATGCGGTAGCTGCCATCTTTGAACTGCTGCAAAAGAGCGCCAGGGGAATATGCAGAAGCATAAAAATAATGGTTGCCTTAGCTGTTACGCCCACATTTTTGAAAAGATTTGACATTTTACGAAACTCCTTTTAGCTGCCTTTGAAAGGTACGATAAAAAAATTATATCATATATCCAATACCGCTGTATAGAGCCCGCGGATATTCTGACACAATATTCCCAGTGAGAACCTCTCCTCGGCCCGCGCCCGGGCAGCCTTGCCTATTCCCTCGCGTATCCACGCATCTTTGGCCAGGGATAATACACATTGCGCAAATTTCTCCACACTGCCCGCCGCAATAATATAACCTGTAATATCATTGGTTATGATATCGGAGACCGCGCCTGCATCCGTAGCAACCACTGGCAGGCCTGAAGCCATGGCCTCCAGGACAACATTCGGCATACCCTCAAAGTCCGAGGTCAATACAACGATATCCGCCTGCCGGTATAAAGACGGCATATCTCCAAGGTCTTCCTTAAACTCAATTACATCAGGCCCAAGGTTCAGCTCCTCTGCCAAGTCCTTAAGCGACTCGCGCAAAGGCCCTATGCCGACAACTGTGCCGCAGACATGAGGATTTGCACGGTGCACCTCTGATAAGATACGAATAAATATGTCCGGCCGCTTCTGCCC
>JABMQS010000020.1 GCA_013202525.1 Candidatus Omnitrophota bacterium | reverse complement strand
TAGAGGCGTTGTAATAGCTGTCATGGATATAGAGGATATATATAAATACAGCAAGAGGGATTTTGCAAAGAGGCTCTATGGCACGGTCGACAAGGCCCACCCCGGCGTTGATAAGGTATGCTCTATGGGTGATTATCTTATCGGCGGAAAGATAAATCTGGTAAATACCCCGCACTATATATTTGAGAAGTATACCCTATCTCCTGAGCAGACAAGGAAGAAATTCTCTTCTTTAGGCTGGGACAAGGTTGTGGCGTTTCAGACCAGGAATGTTCCCCATCTCGGGCATGAGTATGTGCAGAAGACCGCCCTATCCTATGTCGACGGCCTCTTTATAAATCCAGTCATAGGCAAAAAGAAGCCCGGGGATTTTAAGGATAGAGTTATCATGGATTCATATGAGGCGCTTACCAGAAACTACTATCCCAAAGATCGGGTATTCTTGTCTGTTCTTCAGATGGAGATGAGATATGCCGGGCCGTGCGAAGCGATACACCATGCGATCATCCGCAAAAACTTCGGCTGTACCCATATAATAATAGGAAGGGATCATGCCGGGGTAGGGAGTTTTTACCACCCGTTTGCCGCACACAAGATATTCGATGAATTTCCGGATTTAGAGATCAAACCCATCTTCTTCAGATCTTTCTTCTGGTGCAACCACTGTGGCGGCGTGGCCAATGATAAGACCTGCGCGCATAGCGGCGGCGATATTGAGAATTTCAGCGGGACAAACATAAGGGGGATGCTGCAGAGTGGAAAGGTCCCTTCGGGTAAGTTTATGCGCCCTGAAGTCGCCAAGTGCATCATCAAACACAAAAACCCATTTGTATAAACCTTAATGAGATTGCTTCGCCCCAGCTGCTTCGCTTTGCGAAGCAAAGCGGCAGGGGCTCGCAATGACTGGAATGAAAAAAGTACTCGTAATAGGCTTAGATTGCGCGCCGCCTTCCATAGTCTTTGAGAGGCGCAGGGAGTTCCCCACACTAAACAGGCTTATGCGTGAAGGGTGCTGGGCCAAGTTCAGGACCTGCCATCCCCCGATAACCATACCTGCCTGGATGGCCATGTGCACCTCAAGAACCGCCGGTGATATGGGCACCTATGGTTTTCGCCATCGAAAAGGCCGCTCCTATAAAGAGATAGACCTTTCATTTTCAGATAAGATAACCACGCCCGCCATATGGGATATAATAGCCAAGAATGATATGCCAAGCTGTCTCGTAGGTGTACCTCCGGGCTTTCCGCCAAAGAAGATAAACGGAAATCTCATCTCATGTTTCATGACTCCGGATGCAGATAGGGAATACACGTATCCGCACAGCCTGAAGCAGGAGATAGAGGCAAGATTCGGCAAGTATATTTTCGATGTAAGGTTCCGTACCGAGGATAGAGATAAGCTCCTGAAAGGCCTCTATGACATGACAAGGCAGCACTTTGATGCCATATCCTATCTCATAAAGAATAAGCCCTGGCGGTTTTTCATGTTTGTCGAAATAGGCGTAGACAGGGCAAACCACGCCTTCTGGAAGTTCTTTGATAAGAGCCACAATTTTTATAGTCCTGGCAATAAGTATGAGAATGCCATAATAGATTATTATAAGTTTTTAGATGATAATATTGCCAAGCTCCTGGCACTGCTCGATGATGATACAATAGTCTTCGTTGTCTCAGACCATGGCGCAAAGGCGATGAAGGGTGCCTTTTGCATAAACCAGTGGCTTATAGAGAAGGGGTACCTGGTTTTAAAGAATAACCCCGCGCCCGGCAGCAGCCTGGAGGAGGCGGATGTAGACTGGTCGAGAACTAAGGCCTGGGGTTGGGGTGGTTATTATGCAAGGATATTCTTGAATGTAAAGGGGAGAGAAGACGAGGGCAGCATCCTTCCTTTTAGATATGAGGCCTGGCGCGAGAAACTAAAAAAAGAACTACAAGCCATAAAAGGGCCTGGAGGTGAACACTGGAACACCAAGGCATACAGGCCTAATGAACTTTTCAAAGACCCAAAGGGGAATCCTGCTGACCTTATTGTATACCTAGATGATCTAAGCTGGCGTTCTGCCGGTACGCTTGGACATGAATCCATATACCTGCCTGAAAACGATAAAGGGCCTGATGATGCTGTTCATGACTGGGACGGTATATTTATTATGCACGACCCCAAGAGAGAGATGGGCAAGGATCTGGGCACGGTGAGTATATTCGACCTTGCGCCGACAGCGCTCGATCTGCTGGGTGTAGATGTACCAAAGGAGATGGAAGGTAAGAGTTTACTGGAAAGGAGTTTTGTGGATGTGTGAAAAAAGTAAGGGGTTTACGCTCTGGTTTACAGGATTGCCGTGCTCCGGGAAGACTACCGTAGCAGATAGCGTGGCTGAGAAACTGAAGCAAAAAGGCCTGAAGGTTGAGAGGCTGGACGGCGATATAGTGCGCAAGGGCCTTACCAGAGACCTTGGTTTCACCAAGGAAGACAGGGATATGAATATAGAGAGGGTCACTTTTGTGGCAAAGCTCCTTTCAAGAAACGGCGTTGCTACGCTTGTATCTTTCGTCTCTCCTTATATAGAGAAGCGCAAGCACGCAAGGGAAGAGACGACTAACTTTGTAGAGGTGTTTGTCAAATGCTCGGTGGAAGAATGTAAAAAGAGGGATGTCAAAGGCATGTATGCAAAGGCCCTTCGCGGTGAGATAAAGGATTTTACAGGCGTGGATGATCCATACGAGGAGCCACCCGCACCAGAGATAGTATTGGAGACGGACAAGGAGAGCGTTGAAGAGAGCGCTGAGAAGGCATTGCAGGCTTTAAAGAAGCTGAATCTAATAGAGGGGTGAAGAGGAGATGAAAGAAGAGAGGCGTTTAAGAACCATTATCAAGGCTATAACTTGGCGACTCGTTGCCACTATCACTACCATCTTAGTGGTCTTTCTGTTTACAAAGAAGATTATGCTGTCGCTTGAGGTAGGTGGGGTAGCGCTTATCCTTAAGCTCATGCTCTACTATTTCCACGAGCGCGTATGGGGCAAAGTATCGTGGGGCAAGCCCAAGCATCCGCTGGAGGATATCCCGGTCAAAAAGGAACTTACCCCAGAGGACAAGAAGAAGGTCGAGGATCAGCTCAAAAGCCTCGGGTACATGTAGGGACCGTTTCACCCCTCCCGGACCCATTGTGGTATAAGGAGTTATGACTTTGGCTATTAAGTTTTTGGTGTTGGATATATCTTATTGTATACGTAGAAAATATGATGGGCAGTGCCATAAGTCGTTGTGGCACAAAGGCCCCGGAAGGGGTGAAACGGTCCCATAATGAAATCCACCTACATCCTAGGGATATCGGCGTTCTACCATGATTCTGCCGCCGCGCTTCTTAAAGACGGCGAAATAATAGCGGCAGCGCAGGAGGAGCGCTTTACCCGCAAAAAGCACGATCACAACTTCCCCGAGCATGCAATAGACTACTGTCTAAGAGCGGCCGATATAACTGCCGCAGATCTCGATCATGTAGCATTCTACGACAAGCCCTTCATCAAGTTTGAGCGCCTCCTTATGACCTATCTAAGTTATGCCCCATTGGGCATAAGGTCTTTTATCAAGGCCATGCCGCTCTGGTTAAAGAGTAAACTCTTCATGCGGACCTTAATTGAGGATAAGCTTAATTGCCATGGCAAGGTCCTTTTTCCTGAGCACCACGAATCACATGCTGCCAGCGCATTTTACCCGTCACCTTTTAAAGAGGCCGCGATCCTTACAGTAGACGGCGTAGGGGAATGGGCGACCGTCAGCTACGGCATAGGCAGGGATGAAAGAATAGAGATAACATCAGAGCTTAAGTTTCCGCATTCATTGGGTCTCTTATATTCTGCCTTTACCTACTATATCGGTTTCAGGGTCAACTCCGGTGAGTATAAGCTTATGGGGCTTGCGCCCTACGGGGAGCCTAAATATGCCGACATTATCAGAAGAGAGCTTATCGATATAAAGGAGGATGGTTCATTCAGGCTGAATATGAAGTATTTTAATTACTGTGCAGGCCTGACCATGACAAATAGCAGGTTTCACAGGCTTTTCGGCGGCCCTCCCCGCAGGCCCGATGCCGCCAAGGTAGAGCAGCACCATATGGACCTTGCCCGTTCTGTGCAGGTCGTGACCGAAGAGGTCATATCGAAGATGGCAGACCACATCTATAAAGAGACGGGTCAGAAGAACCTCTGTTTGGCCGGCGGCGTTGCGCTAAACTGTGTTTCAAATGGAAAATTATTGCGCAATGGGCCTTTTGAGAATATATGGATACAACCCTCTGCTACAGATGCCGGAGGCGCATTGGGTGCAGCGCTGGTGGTTTGGCACACCTATCTTAAAAAGGAGAGGAAGATAAGTGGTGCAGGCGATTCCATGAAGGCATCACTCCTTGGGCCTGAGTTCTCCAATGATGAGATAGAAAAATACCTGAAAGACAGCAACATATCTTATGAGAGGCTAAAGGATGAGGATGTCCCAAGACGTGCAGCGCAGATCATATCAGATAGTAATGTCCTGGGGTGGTTTCAGGGCCGCATGGAATACGGTCCAAGGGCATTGGGGGCCCGCTCTATTATAGGTGATGCGCGCTCTGAGAAGATGCAGTCTGTAATAAACCTCAAGATAAAGTTCAGAGAGTCGTTCAGGCCGTTTGCGCCTACCGTCTTGGCAGAGAAGGCCGC